>JBAYVN010000004.1:0-77257 GCA_041674525.1 Dehalococcoidia bacterium
CCCTGCGCCACCAGCACGCGACCCGCCGCGCGCCCGGCGAGGAAGTAGCCCTTCAGGTTGGTGTCCAGCACGCGCTGCCACTCCTCCAGGGTGATCTCGAGGATCGGCTTGCGGATGTTCATGCCCGCGTTGTTGACGAGGATGTCCAGGTGCCCCATCCGCGCCACGGTCTCCGCGACCATCGCCTCCACGCTCGCCTCGTCCGTCACGTCCGCGGCTATGGCCTCGGCGCGGCGGCCGAGCGCGCGGATCTCGTCGCGCACCGCCTCGATCTCCCCGGGGCTACGACTGCTGACCACGACATCCGCGCCGGCCGCCGCCAGCGAGACGGCCAGCGTGTGTCCCAGGCCCCGGCCGCCGCCGGTGACCAGCGCCACGCGGTCCGTCAGATCGAAGAGTCGCGTGCCGAGCAGCTCCGGGCGGTCCGTCGTTTCCATGGGCCGCAGTCTAGACGCTGACCGGCGTGCGGTCAGCGCGCCCCTGCTCGCACTCGATGAGATCGCGGACGGCGCGCACGGTGGCGTCCAGGTCGCCCTCCACGTTGGTCACGGGCCTGCAGAACGCGCGGGCGCGGGCAATCTCGTCGCGCGCGATGGAGAGGCGGCGCTCGATCTGCTCCTCCGTCTCGCTCGCACGCCCCTCCAGGTGGCGGCGGAGCATCTCGATCGACTCGGGCTCGAGCGACAGGAAGAGCGCACCGGGCAGCAGCGCGCGGAGCGACTCCGCGCCCTGGACGTCCACGCGAATGACCACGTGGCGCCCCGACGCGAGCGCAGCGCGCACGGACTTCCGCGGAACGCCGTACAGATTCCCGTAGACCTCGGCGTGCTCCAGGAGGTCGCCGGCCGCGAGGTGTTCCAGGAAGCCGGGGCGGTCCACGAAGTAATGGTGGATGCCCTCCTGCTCGCCGTCGCGGGGCGCGCGGGTGGTCATGGTCGCGGGGCGCACCACCGGCACGCCGGCGGCCTCCAGGTGGTCGATGAGCACGTCCTTGCCCGCGCCGGAGGGCCCGGTGAGCACGATCACCAGCGGCGAGGAGGTGGGGGCGGCGCTCACCGGTCCGCAGCGCCCTCGGCGCGCCCGGGCCGGACGGCGCCGATGCGGCCGGAGAAGGTCTCCGGGGTGATCGCGATCAGCGCGACCCAGTCGTCGTCCAGGACCACCACCGCCTTCGTGCGGCGGCCGCTGGTGAGGTCGATCGCGCGATTCATCTCCTTGCCGCGCTGCACCATCCGCTTCATCGGCGCGGACCCCGGCGACGCGACGGCCAGGATGCGGTCGGTCGCCAGGTAGTTGTCGAACCCGACGTGGATGAGATCGGCGGACATCAGCGCGGCTCCATCTCGCGGTCATGGGGCTGGCCGCGGGTCATCCTCGGTCCCCGCGTGGAGGGTCCGCCGGGCGACCGGTGCTAGACGTCACGTCGCAGGCGCTTCTGGCGCTCGTTTTCCGCGACCCGTTCCTCGGCGTTCCCCACGATGTCGGAGAGCTTCTCGCGCAACCATGAGCCCGCCATGAAGTCCTGGAAGGACATGATCGACGCGGCATCCATTTCCGGCGACGCAGCCTGCTGCCGGCCGACCTTGCCGTTGACGAACTCGTGGTACTCGAAAGAGGCCTCCGCGATGCGGCGGAACAGCGCCTCCTCCTGCTCCGGCGCGAGCAGGAGTTCGCGCATGTCGATCAGCGCGCCGATGTAGCGGTTCAGCCAGTGCACCGTGTGCTCGCGGTTGGTGACGGCGATGTCGAACGCCATCGCCGGATCCGTGCCCGTCAGGCGAGTCGTGTCGCGGAATCCCCCGGCGGCGAGCAGCGACAGCTCGGGCCACGCGTCCGAGGAGCGCTCCATGTCGAACATCGCCGTCGCGGCGATCATGGGCATGTGCGAGATCGCCGCCACGTACGCATCGTGCTCGGCGGCGTCCATGAACATCGACTCTGCGCCCACGGTATCCGCCAGCCAGAGCACGCCGTTGATCGCCCGCTCCGAGGAACGCGTGGTGGGAACGACGATCCAGCGCGCCTTTTCGAAGAGGCCGGCGTCCGCGGCGCGCGGCCCGGTCTGGGTCTTCCCCGCCATCGGGTGCCCGCCCACGAAGCCCGCGTGCGCCGGGAGGAGCTCGTCGGCCCAGCGGAGGACGGCGGCTTTGGTGGACCCGGTGTCGGTGATGATCGCGTTCGGCCCGAGAACGGGCGCGATCTCCTCCATGATCTTGCGGATGGCCAGCAGCGGCGTCGCGAGGATGATGAGATCAGCGCCCTCGATCGCGTGCTGGGGCGTGTGCATCACGACGTCGACGGCGCCGAGCTTCTGCGCCTGCCGGGCGACGTCCGCGTAGCGGTCGTAGCCGACCACCTCGACCTTCGACTTCCCGGCAGCCTGGCGCAGCCGCATGCCGATCGACGCGCCGATCAATCCGGTGCCCAGGATCGCTACGCGCACGGGTGTGCTCCTCTGCCCCGGCCGCTCGGGGCCGCATGCGGCGCTGATCGTACAACGTCGCCCCGACATCGAGGCGATCCTGGAGCCGAGCCTAGAGAAGATCGTCGAGCGCGACGAAGCGCGAGAGCGCCGGATCGTCGTCCGGGGGTGCGCCGGTGTGCCCCCGCACGAGCTTGATCACCCGCGCATCGCTACCGGCCGCCCGCAGGCGCTCCGCGCCGAGGCGCGCGTGGTGGCGGAGCCGCCAGAGCGCCTGGCGCCAGCGGGCCCCACGCTCGCTCTCGACGCGCCGCGCGAGCGCCGGCGCCAGGGCGTTCAGCATGACGAACGCGATGCGGTGCCACGTGTGCAGCGGTCCCTTGCCCACGTCGTGCACGAGCGCGGCGACCAGCTCGGCATCGGACGCGCCTGCCTCGACGAGTGCCGCGAACAGGTCCACGGAGTGCCGCCGGTCACGCGCCTCGGCGGCCAGGAAGAGCGTGAGCTCGGCGGGGGAGAGGTACGCGCGGACCTGCTCGATCTCGCGGGGGGAGAGGAAGGGGCGCAGGCCGTGCGTGAACTGGCGGACGCGGTAGCGCGCGCGCCCGAGGCGCTTAGCGGAACCCACCGGGATTGCCCACGAAGAGGTCGAGCAGCAATTCGATCACCGGCCCCATGACCATCGTCAGGCTGTACGCGCCGCCCGTCAGGAACGGCGCGAAGACGAGCAGCATCAGGATGCCCATCCCCCAGGGCTCGAGCTTCCGGTACTGGCGCGCCAGGTCCTCGGGCAGCAGGCCCATCAGCACCTTCGAACCGTCCAGCGGGGGGATCGGGAGCATGTTGAACACGGCGAGCAGGACGTTGAGCAGCACCACCGTGCCGAGGAACAGGCCCAGCAGGTCGGCGGGCGTCTGGGTCCACACCTCGGCCCAGCGCGCGGCGGTCCCGGAGCCGACGAACGGGTGCCAGAACGGCACCAGGCCCATGCGGATCGGGAGCCCCGCGAGCCCGGCGACCAGGAGGTTCGAGGCCGGTCCCGCGAGCGCGATGAGCAGCATCGAGCGCTTCGGGTTGGCCGTGTAGTTCGGGTTCACCGGGACGGGCTTCGCCCAGCCGAAGCCGGCGATGAAGATCAACGTCGTCCCCACGGGGTCGTAGTGCGCCCGGGGGCTGAGCGTGAGCCGCCCGAGGAGCCGCGGCGTGGGGTCGCCCAGCCGGTTCGCGACCACCGCGTGGCAATACTCGTGGAAGATCAGGCCGACGAGCATCGACGCCCCGAACGCCGCGACGAGGATCGTGAACGCCTGCGGCGCCGTGAAGAGCAGGGGGAAGTAGCGGAGGATCACGCGATCGAGCATATCAGTGCGCACGAGTGAGCCGCGCGGCTCCCTCGTCGCGTTGACGGGTGGCAGGCCGAAACCTATCGTTGAGGCACCGTTCGGGCGCCGCGGGGCGCCGCCCACCACCGGTCTGAACGCCTGGCGTTCTCCTGAACGAAAGGGTGAGGACCACGTCGTTGCGGCGCCGGACTCTGGCGGGATCCGGCGCCTGCTGGCCAGCAGGCCACGGCGTGTCCATGAATGGCACGACTTTCCCGCCTCTTCCCGAACACTCTTCGTCACCCTCGCCTCATTGGCATGATCGCCGTCGCGGCGATCGTCGCCGTCGGGCTGGCCGCGGGCCTGCTGCGGCTGCTCCCGCTGGCGGCGAAGCCAACCACGGGCGTCCCGCGCGTGGTCTTCGCGGCCTTCGGCGCCACTTCCGACGTGCTGTTCATCGCTCCCGCCACCAGGCCGGACGAGCGCACGGTGGTGGACACGGTGCAGCACGCCGAGGGGTGGGGCATCAACCCCGGCCCGATGTTCGAGCGTCTCCTGGCGTACAACGTGGTCCCTGCGGGCGCCCCCGCCGGGCGCGGCGCACCGTCCGAGCTGTGGCTCCTGAACGTCGCCACGGGCGAGCGCACCCGCCTCGCGCGCGACGCGGACCTGCTGGTGAAGCCGCAGTTCGTCGCGGACGGGAAGTCCATCCTCTACCGCCGCACCGACGGCGACCTGCAACAGGTCGTGCGCGTGGACATCGACAGCCTGGCCCGCACCATGATCTACGAGGAGCGCACGGCCTTCGGCGTGTTCCCCCTGGGCGTCGATGCCAATGGCACGCTGCTCTTCGCGCGCCTCTCCAACACCGGGACGGACGTCCTGCGGAAGGCCGGTGACGCGAGTCCCGTGCTGGCCTTCCACGCGTCGGACGAGATCGCCCGCGACTGGCAGCTCTCCCCGGACGGCAAGTCGCTCGCGTTCCTCGCGCCGCTACGGCGCGCCGAGCGCGTGGTGTACCGCGCGGCCGTGGTGATGATCGAGGGGGGCAAGGCGGTTGCGCTCCCGGAAGGGGACGCTTCCGGCGAGCAGTACGGGCCTCTGTGGACCCCCGATGGGGGGAGCGTCGCGGTCGGGCAGGAGGCAGCCTCCGGGGCCGCCACGCCAGTGGTCCTGCTTCGCGCGGGCGGCGCGCCCGTGCCCCTGGCCACCCCCGCGCGGGGCTTTGACGTACCGGTGGCGTGGAGCGCCGCCGGAACGTACCTTGCCGCCCGCACGTTCGATGGGCAGAACTCCACGAACGTGGGACGCGAAAGCGCCGTGGTGATCGCACGAAGCGGCGAGCGGTATCCGGTGTCCGCGCCGGGCGAGGTGATCCTGCTGGGATGGCTGCCGGATGACTAGGCGCACGAGGATCCTGGCCGCGCTGCTCCTCGCCGCGGTGCTCGCGGCGCTCGGCGCCCCCGGGGGGGAGCGGCACGCAGCCGCGTGCGCCTTCGATCCGTGGCGCCCGGACGCGTACGAGGGCGACCAGCAGCGCGCGCGGTACAACGCCGCCATCGAGGCTGCGTCCGTGAACCGGCTGCTCCCCAGCGACTCCTTCTTTGCGCTGCCGGCGATCGAGCGCGGCCCGCGCACCGCCCGCTCCCAGGGCGCGCCGTTCATCCCCTCCACGCTGCTGAAGGCGATCGCATGGGTCGAGTCGACGATGACGCAGGCGGCGCGCGCGGTCTCCTTCGACTCGGTGGGTCCCGCCCAGATCTCGTTCGACTGCGGGCACGGGATCATGCAGGTGACCACCGGGATGACCACGCCGCTGGGCGCGGACGGGACGCCCTCCGCCCGGCAGGCGAGCATCGCCACCCACTACGCCTACAACATCGCGCGGGGGGCGCAGATCCTCGCGGAGAAGTGGAACGCGGCCCCGGAGCAGATCCCGGTTGCCGGCATCGACACCGCATCTGACCCGGCGATCGTGGAGAACTGGTACTTCGCGACGTGGGCGTACAACGGGTTCACGGGCCCGGGGTCGAGCATCAGCAACCACCCCGCGGACCCGCAGTTCGGATCGTGGCCGCGCCCCGCATACACCTGCGACGGGACCCAGGCGCGCAACCGCTACCCCTACCAGGAGCTGGTGTGGGGCTGCATGGCGAGGCCGGACCAGCGCAACGGCCAGCTCCTGTGGCAACCGCTGGCGGCGACGCTCCCGAACCTGACGAACGCCGTCGTCGCGCGCGCCCTGAGCGTGGCGAACTGGACCTACCCCTACACCGGCATGGACATCCCCACCCCGCAACCGGCCCACCTGGCCCAGCCGCCGGTGAGCCTTCAGTCGCCCGCGCAACTGCTGGGGACGCCGGTGTTCCAGGCGTCCGCGCAGCGCCTCACCATCAACGTGAATGCCACCGGCGCGGCCTCGAAGGCGACGGTGCGCATCCACAACGCAGGCACGGGCGTGATGACGTGGATCGCCACCACCACGGACCGCTTCCTCGTCCTCTCCCCTCCGGCGGGCGTCGCCGCCGGGAGCGATCTGCGCTGCACGGCGTCCGACGGCTGCCCGGACGGCTCGCTGGTGATCACCGTCAACCCGGTGCTGCTCCCGGCGTCGAGGGCGAGTGGCGTGATCCACCTCTCCTCGCCGAACGGCGGAGGCCAGCAGGTCGATATCATCGTTGAGGTCTCCGCGGAGTTCAGCATCGGCGCGCCCGGCACGAGCCGCACGACGCCGTAGCCCGGGGCGCGCCGCGCGTCCCGGCGTCAGGAGGGCGTCCCGCCATGGTCCAGGACATGCTCCGAGGATGGCTGGATGCGGTCCGCCGCAACCACGGCCTGGAACACGCCACGGTGACCGTGCTCTTCGCGCGCACCGGGCCGCAGCGCATCGCCGGGCGCGCGAGCGCGGACGGGTTCTTCATCCTCGGCAGGGTGGATGACGGCATGCTGCTCTCCTGCGCGCGCGAGGCGCTCGACCGCATGCAGCGCGGCGAGGAGGAGCTGGCCGTGTCGCCGCACTGCGGCACGAACATCGCCGTAACGGCGGGCCTTTCCACCCTCGCCACGATGAATGCGGTGTCACGGAATCCCGGGCGGCCCGCGTGGGACCGCTTCGGCGATGCGTTCACGCTGTCGCTGTTCGCGATCATCGCGGCGCAGCCCCTGGGACGCCTGCTGCAGCGCTACCTCACGACCCGCGCCGACGTGCAGCGCATGGAGGTCGTGGAGGTGCGCACGTACTTCCCGGGCGTGCGCAAGGTGATCACCGCCGGCTCGTGAACGCCCGGCGGCGCGCCCGACGCCCGCGCGACCCTGCAGCAGCGACCCTACAGCAGCGTGCCCTGCGTCTCCGGCTCGGCCTCGTCCAGGCACGCCGGGTCGTCGTGCAGCACGGAGTTGACGCGCGTCGACACTGCCGTCGCGACGAGGAGGGCGTCCGCCGCCGGGCGCAGCAGGGCGTGCAGCCGATTCGCCGGCTGGCGCGGGTACAACCACTGCTCCATGGCATCGTCATCCGCGAGGATGACGGGCATGCGGTCGTGGATCGGGGCGACCGTGGCGTTCGCCGTGGTCGTGATGATCGTGAAGGTCGTCATCGGCGCGGCCTCGGCGTGCAGGCGCGCCTCGACGTAGAGCCCGGCGAAGGCGAACACCCCGCGATCGGGACGGTGGAACCAGAACGGGCGCCGCTCGTGCTCCTCGCCCACCCACTCGAAGAACCCGTCCGCGGGGACGATGCAGCGCGTCGCCTGGAACGCGTCACGAAACGGCCGCCGCGACTCGATCGTCTCGGCGCGCGCGTTGATGTGCTTCGCCCCCTCGCGGCGGCTCGGCTCCCACCAGTTCACCAGCCCCCAGGTCGCGTGCGTGACTGCGCGCTCCTCGTGGTCGAGGCGCGCGATCCAGTGCTCCTGCATCGGCGCGATGTTCCAGCGCGGGATGTAACGCTCCTCGAACACATCGCTGGGCGCGATGCCGAGGCTCGCGGCGACGAGCTCGACATTCTCCGGGGTCAGCGTGAAGCGCCCGCACATGCCTCGGAGTGTATCGGCTGCGGCGGGTCGCGCGGGCCCTGAGGGCGCAGGGACTGCGGCTGCGGGTGCGCTCGGCTACCCTCGGCGCATGGCACGCAACTCGATGATCCCGGCTGTCGCACGCGCGGCCATGCCCGCGCTCGCCGGGGTGATCGCGCTCGGCTTTTACCTGCTGACGATCAGCCCGAGCATCGGGATGCTGCACGACAACGTGGACAGCGCGGAACTCGTGGTCGTCGCGTCCAGGCTGGGCATCGCGCACCCGCCCGGGTCGGCGATCTGGATGCCACTGGGGTGGGCGGCGCTGCGCGCGCTCTCGTTCATCCCGGAGCCCGCGCTGCGGACGAACCTGCTCTCCGCGTCGATGATGGCCGGGGCCGTCGCCGCCCTCGCCGTGGCGGCCGGGCGCTGGCGCCCCGAGACGCCGCCGTGGATCGGGGCGCTGGCCGGGCTCCTCGGTGGGCTCGCACCGCTCGTCTGGGCGCAAGCGATCGTCACGGAGGTGCTCGCCCTCCAGGCGCTGCTCTCCGCGCTCGCGCTGGTGCTGGTGGTCGACGCCACCGCGGGCCGTCGATGGATGGCGTTCGCGCTGGTGCTGGGGCTGCTCGTGTGGAACCACCCGACGGGCCTCGCGCTCGCGGCGCCGCTGGCCGGGGCGGCGCTCGTGCGGTCGCGCCCGGGGCGAGGCGCGTGGCCGCGGGTGATCGCGGCTTTCGCCGCGCCCGGGATCTACACGGTGGCGTACCTGCTCCTGCGCGCGGACGCGCCGATCGCGTGGGGAGACACCGGGACGCCCGCGGGCGCGTGGGCGCACCTGTCCGGCGCGACCTACCAGCACGTCACCGACCTCTCGATCGAGAACCTGCGGTCCGGTCTGCCGTCCTCGCTGCGGGCGTCGCTGGCCCAGGTGCCGCCGCTGCTGTGGCCGCTGATGCCGGCGGGCGCGCTGCTGGTCGCCCGCGCGCGGCCGCTGCTGGCGGGGGCGCTGGGCGTGACCGCCGTGCTGCTGGTGGTGTTCGTCACCGCCTATCGCGCCACGGGCCACGAGGACTACCTCGCCACCGTCGTCCTGGCCGAGGCGCTGCTCGCCGCCTGGGGCGTCGAGGCATGCTGGGACTGGCTGCAGCCTCGCGTCCCGGACGGATCGACGCGGCTCGCGCTGGCCATCGGTGCCGTCGGGCTCGTCACGGTCTGGGGCGCGTACGCCGGGACGCGCGTCACCCTGCGCGCCGATACGCGACTGCTGGACGCCGCCCGCGCCACGCTGGCCGCCGCGCCTCCGGACGCGACGCTTGAGACGAACGCCGATACGGAGACCTTTCCGCTCTGGTACGCGCAGGCGATCCTCGGCGACCGGCCGGACGTGACGATCCGCGATGTCCGGGGTGTGGCGCCGGTGCTGCGCGGCGGCGTGCAGGTCCGCTAGCGGCCTGCCGGGCGTGCGCCCCCGCGCAGGCGGCGCTCGAGGGCCTGGAGCCAGTCCATCTGGCGATCCGTGGGCGCCACCTCCGGCCGCGCGGCGAACACCAGGCGGCGCGCCTCGGCCAGCGTCAGGTCCTGGTGCATGAGCAGCGCGATGGCGACGGTCGGCGTGCGGCTCACACCGGCGTGGCAGTGGAGGTACACCGCCTGATCGCCGGAGGAGTCCGCCTCGCCGTCGAGCCAGCGGACGATGCTGTCGATCTGCTCGTCGCTGGGCGCCTCGCGATCGGGGATCGGGACACGACGCCACCGCAGCCCGACGCGCTCCATCACCGCCGGGTCATCCGAGCCCTCCGCGCGCAGGTCGATGACGTGCGTGACGCCACGCCTGCCCAGAGACTCGACGCCCGTGGGTGACAGCGCGGGGCCGATGTACAGCCACGGGGCCACGCAGTCGACCCGCTCCGTCCGCGGGTGCGGCTCCCGGGGTGGCGATCCGCCGAACACCGCGCGCAGCCGGTCACGCAGTGAAGTCACCTCGAGCGTCCTCCGTTGCCTCGCGCCGCCGGCGCTGAGTGGGCGCTAGAGCGGGCGGGTATGCCCGTTGTCGTCGGGCAGGTCGTCCAGCGGCTCGTCCTCGTCGTCCATGAGCACGACGGCGGCCGCTGGTTCGCGGGCCGCGCGCGCCGAGCCACCCCGCTCCGCGCCATCGCCCGCGTCGGAGCCCTCGCCGGGCGCCATCAGGTCACCGACGCGCAGCCGATCGGCGGTCGTGTCACGGTCCGCTCCTTCGCCGTACACGCGGCCGTAGCCGGTGCCGTAGTAGTAGTACGCATCACGCGAAGCGACGCGGTTGATGACGATCCCCGCGATCGGACGGCCGGACTGCGCGAGCTCCTCCACGGTGGCTCGCAGCTGCTGCGTGCGGGTGTGGTGCGCGCGCGTGACGATCAGCAGCCCGTCCGCGAGCGTCGCGAGCACGGACGCGTCGGTCACCACGAGGGCCGGCGGCGAGTCCAGCAGCACGACGTCGAATCGCGCCTTGATGCGATCGAGGATCTCCTGCATGCGCGCGGATCCCAGCAGCTCCGAGGGGTTCGGGGGCAGCGGACCGCTGGTGACGGCGGAGACGTTGGTGTACACGGTCCGCTGGATCGCGCGGTCCATCTCCGGTTCCCGCGCAAGCAGCAGGTTGGTGAGCCCCTCCTGGTTGTCGAGTCCGAAGAGGCGGTGCAGCATCGGGCGGCGCAGGTCCGTGTCGATCACGCAGACGCGATGCCCCGCGAGGCCGAAGACCACGGCCAGGTTGGCGACGGTGGTGGTCTTGCCCTCGCCGGGCCCGGGGCTCGTCACGAGGATCAGGCGCCGGTCGCGCCCGAGGTCGATGGCGTACGAGAGGTTCGTGCGCGCGGCGCGGTACGCCTCGGCGACGGTGGAGCGCGGGCGGTGCGCGGCCTGGAGCTGGTCGCGTGGCGTGCGCGAGCGCTCAAACTGCTCGATGCGTCCGAGCGTGGGCAGGCCGCTGATTTCCGAGGCCTGCTCGGGAGACTTCACCGTGTCGTCCAGGTACTCGATCAGCATCACGCCGCCGACTGTTGCGGAGAGCAGGACCAGCGCGCCCAGCGCGGCGTTCAGGGACTTGCGCGGGGCGACCGGCTGGTGCGGCGGCTCCGCGCGCTCGACCACGGACACGAGGCCTGGGCGGTTGCTCAGGTTCGCCTGGTTGGACGAGATGAACGAGGCAGCAACGGTGTTCGCCATCGTCGCGGCGAGCGCGGGGTCGCTGGACTCCGCGGACACCTCCAGGAGCTGCGTGGAGGTAGGGTTGCGCACGGAGATGCGCTTCTCCAGGTCATCGGCGGAGAACGGGAGGTGGCCGTCCGACACCGCCTGCTCCAGCACGGGCCGGATGGTCACCAGGCGGCTGAACGTGTTGGCGAGGCGCTCCGCGGTCTGGATGTCGTTGAGCTGCACGACGCCCTCGGCCTGGCGCTGGACGACCAGCAGCGTCGTGGTCGCCCGGTAGGTCGGGTCGAGCCGGAGGGAGACGCCATAGGCGAGGCCGCCGCCCACGAGCAATGCGGCGATGAACAGCCACCACCACTTCCGGAGCAGCTGGACCGAGGTAGCGATGTCCATGGCGACCCAGTCTGACAGAGCATCGCGCAGGCGTCACCCCGGTGCCCCGCAACACGGTGGCGGGGCACCGGAACCGGCCCGGTTGCGAGGATAGCACATCTGTGCGTATACCGGGCACCCATCGCCCGGGGCACCCTAACATCAGGGATCGCCCGAACCGCACATGGGTGCACACTCATTCATCCTCCGCTACACTGTGCCGGGATCTGTCAACGTTCGTAAAATTCTCTCGGGGGCTGATATGAAGCCGACCTTCCGAATCTCGCGCGGGGCGATCGCCGCTGGCGTCGCGGCGGTGCTCGTTGGCCTAGTCGCGCTGGCGCCCGGAACGTGGGGTGTCGCGCTCGCCCAGACGGCCGGCACGCCGAGTGCCCCCCCGCCGCCCCCCAATTCGACCTCCACCGTCACGATCACGGTGATCTCCGGAAGCACCACGACAACGCTGGTGACCACGCCAAACCAGTTGTCGCAGGTCAGCCTCCCGCCCGGATCGGAGGTCACCAGCATGACACTGACGACCACGATCTCGCCGGCCTCCAGCGATCTCGCGGCGTTCTCGACCTTCGTCGTCGACCAGTCTCTTTCGCAGGACTCCGTCATTGAAGTGTTGTTCGACATCCAGTTCGACCTGTTGACAACGGCCCGGGCGATCGGCACGGGCGCCACGAGCGAGGCCCTGGCGATGGACCTCAGGGGCCTCCAGAACGCGCACGTCCAGATCTTCCAGGCGAAGGCCACCGACACGCTGAAGAAGGCCGCCGCCGCCACGATCACCGTCCCCCCGGAGACACTGGCCCAGGTCGGCGGTGACTTGAGCCGCCTGCAGGTGCGGTACATGAACACGGCGACCAAGGTCGCCGAAGACGTGACGATGCTTCCCAGCCCGGCCGCGAACAAGCTCTCCTTCCAGTTCACGAAGGAAGGCAAGTACGCCATCTACGTCCGTCCGCTGGTTCCGCCGGCCGGTGCGCCGCAGGCAGCCCCGGCGACCGCACCGGTCGTCCCGCGCCCCGCGAACACCGGCACGGGCATCCCTGCCGAGGGCTCGCTCGGCAGCCAGCTGCTCCCGATCATCCTGGTCACGCTGGCCCTCGGCGCGATCACAGGCATCGGGTTGCGAGCGGCGCGCCGCCGCTCGTAGCGGCACGCGCACTCGAATGAACGGAGCGGGAGGGGTGACCCTCCCGCTCTTGCGTTCGCCCTCGGAGCGCCGCGCGAGTCGCTAGCCCGCCTCCGGGACGCGACCCCGCACCACCAGCGGGTGCACCTCGTTGCCCTCCGTGTCCACATGAGGCTCGCCCCAGCGCACGCGGATGGGGACCTGCGCGCCGTCCATGCCGCGGTACAGCGCGGCGAACGCGAAGCCGAACTCCGCCTCCGTCAGCGGCGTGGGGCTCGCCTCGAACCAGTCGAGGTCGACGCGCGACAGCCCCGCGATGCTCACGTCGGCCGCGTACTGCTTCATCGCCGCGCTCGTCCAGCCGCCGAACGGCGCCACCAACACGTCCGGCCCGCCGTCGTACTGCGCGGCCCACAGGGGCAGGGACGAGAACGCGCGCGTGTCGCCCATGAACGGGCGCCAGTACCACGCCGCCGTGTAGATCCCCGCAGGCATCGTCCCGCATGCCTCGATGGCTACGCGCAGCCGCTCGGCGCGCGTGTCCTGGTCCAGCGGTGCGCTCTCGTCCTCGACATCGATCCACAGCCGCCGCACGCGATCACGCCACGGCGCGATGGCGTCCCGCGCGTCCTGCACCTGTCGTGCCGGGTCGTCCCCGAACCAGAGGTACACGTACGCCTCCACCTCGATCCCTGCCTCTAGCAGCGCGGGGATCTGCAGGTGGGCGCACCCGGCGGGGTACGGCGGCTGCGGGTACTGCGTGCCGACGACGGCACGACGCACCCCCGCCGCGCGCAGCGCCGCAGCCTGCGGTCCCTCGATCGGCCCGGTGAAGTTGGAGACATCGATCGCCAGCGGCACCCCGCACCCCCTCGCTGCGCACGCAGCGTGGACGAGGCACGCCCGATCGCGGAGCCGGGGATGGCGCGGGGAGTCGGCGAGACGCGGAACTCGCCGTGTGCCCTCGTAGCTCAGGGGATGGAGCAGCGGCCTTCCAAACCGCACGCCCCGCCCAACGCCGCTGGCGCGCCGTCAACGCACCCCACCTCGTCACCCTCGTCCGCGCCGGCGCCGACAAAGGCCACATCGTCGAACGGCCCGACGACCAACCTGACCACGAGTCAGGAGATGACGCTCAAGCCGCGTGAACGCTCAATCTGTGGGTGGCTAACGAGATCTGCCCGCTGACGGCCACCGACCTCCCGGCGGTGGTGACCACATGGCGTGGTTAGAGACAAGGAGAGCCGCGACGCGCCCAAGCCGGCGTGCCGACTGTCGGCGATGCGATGGAGTCGCTTCGGCCTCGCGAATCGGTCGCGCGCTCGGTCTGCGGTCTGGTTCGCACCACGACGGTGTTGAGTGGGTGGGATCGGGCGCCGATGGGAAAATGGCGCCGACAGTAGTCTGAGTACGGTCCGGTGAGAACGAGCTGCGTGCATCAAGGGAGAGCAACGAGATGAGACCGCTTCGACACTCGATCAACGTCACACTCGACGGCTGCTGCTATCACGAGGCAGGGCTCCCCCCCGACGAGGAGTCGATGCGTTACTGGACCGCGGAGATGGGACGAGCCGATGCCCTGCTATTCGGCCGGGTGACCTACGAGATGATGGAGTCGGCGTGGCGGCAGCCTGCCGCGGGCACGTGGCCTGACTGGATGGGTGAGTGGGAGATTCCGTTCGCCGAGACCATCGACCGGGCGAAGAAATATGTCGTGTCGAGCACGCTGAGCGGGGTCGATTGGAATGCCGAGCTGCTGCGAGGCGACTTGGGGCAGACGGTTCAGCGGCTCAAGCAGGAGCCAGGCGAGGGCCTGTGGGTGGGCGGCGTGACGCTCCCCCTGGCGTTGGCAGATCTGGGACTGATCGACGAGTACGAGTTCGTTGTGCAGCCGGTCCTTGCAGGACACGGGCCGACGTTGCTCGCCGGTCTGCGCGAGCGCATTCAGCTCGAGCTCGTGCATCGCAATGAGTTCCGGTCGGGGGCAGTCGCCCTGCGATACCGGCCCACGCGAGTTACGGCTTGACGTGATTTGTCCTGGCACGTTGGCCGCTGCTTCGCGACGGAACGACGGTTCTCGCGCCTAATGCGAGGGTTCGGACCGTCCCAAACGTGCGGACAGAACGGCGCAACCTGCATCCACGGGTGCCGGTAGATGACGGTTCGGGCGGGGTGTCGAACTACGCAGCATCCGCACACGCGTGACGAGATGGCCATGTCCGGGCAGTTTCAATTGGCCGCCGGCGGGCAGATGCTGCTGGCCGCCCACACGGCGCCCGCGACCGCTCTCGTCGCTTCGCCCGCCGATGCCGCTGCGACCGCCGGTCGTGCCGCCGCGGGCCGCGGCGATATACTTTGCGTTGATCCCGCCCTCGTAGCTCAGGGGATAGAGCAGCGGCCTTCTAATCCGCTGGTCGGAAGTTCGAATCTTCCCGAGGGCACCACGCTCGCAGGCAGCAATCTCGCGACGGGCGTCGTGCCCACCACGCGGGAGCCCGGCGATGAGAGCGACCGCCCGTCGAGCCGCGACCCCGTGGAGCGCGCGGGGCGGCCGAAACTGAGCGCGGCAGCGCGGGCATCCCGGCAGGCGCGCAGGTGGCAGGGCGCGCATTGCGCGACGAACTGGTGCGCTCCGCGATGACCGCGATCGAGCGCGCCGTCACGGCACGCGGAGGCGTTCCGCCACCACCGCGTCCCGCGGACCAGCGCCGTCCGTCGGCAGGGCCGCCGCTACGCCCTGCGACGCCGCGCGATGTATGCCCCCGCACCGGTCAGCGCCCCCGTGGCCAGCGCCGCAGCGATCGCCAGCCCGATGGACGTTGAGGTGCCGCCCACGCCCATGCCGGTCGCCGCCGGACGTGGCACCGCCGGGGGGCGCTGCGCGGACACGCCTTCCACCAGCAGCCGTGCGCACGCACCGGTGCATGACGCCGTCGTCGCCTCAGCGCATGAGCCCGCGCACGCCATCGATGTGGTCGTGACGGTCACGCATGCCCCGGTGCACGCCGTCTTCGTCGGCGTGCATGATCCGGAGCACTGGGTCGTCGTCGTGGGCGTGCAGGCACCCTCAGAGCAGGTCGTGATCGTGGTGGGTGCGCAGGCGCCGTCGCACGTCGTCGTCGTGGTGGTCACGCACGAGCCGATGCAGACCGGCGTCGTCACCGAGCACGGTCCAATGCACGAGGTCGTGGTGCACGGCGCTGCACCCGCACACCCGCCCGGAGTCGAGGTCGCGGTGGGCGTGCTGGTCGGCGTGGCAGGAGGCGTCGTGGTGGGGGTCGCCGTCGACGTCGCGGTCGAGGTGGCCGTCGGGGTCACCGATGGACTCGCCGTTGGCGTTGGGCTCGGGGTCGGCGTGGGAGTCGGCGTGCACGGCGCGATCATCTGTACGCGGCCCGGGCTGCCAGCCCCGCCACCACCGCCCGCACCGCCGGAGCCACCGGCGCTCGCGCCGCCAGCGCCAACGCCGGTGCCGCCCACGCCGGTGCCGCCGACGCACGCCGTCGAGGTCGCGGTAGGCGTTGCGGTCGGCGTTGCGGTCGGCGTTGCGGTCGGCGTTGCGGTCGGCGTTGCGGTCGGCGTTGCGGTCGGCGTTGCGGTCGGCGTTGCGGTCGGGATCGCCTCGACGACGTTCGTCACCGAGGCGCTGCAGGTCACCGTGGGGAAGTCCGGCACCGGCGTGGAGCCGTTGGCCGATCCGTTGCACTGGTCCACGTTCACCGGCAGCACCGTGGTGGTCGTGGAGCCCGCGCTCACGGTGCAGCTGTACTGCGCGGGCTGGTTCCCCCCGTTGCCCGACGAGTTGCACTGTCCGATGGTCGCCGCCGCAATCGACGTAATCGATCCGCCGGTGTTCGACGGTGAGCAACTCCCCACCGAGGGCGGCGGGTTGATCCCGACGAACGAACCGACGCACTGGTACACCGTCGCCGGCAGGATCGCGACGCTGCCGTCGAAGTGATTCGAGATCGTGGCGGTGCAGATGACGACCCCGCCGCCCTTCAGCGCAGAGCCGTCACACTGGTGCACCGAGGAGACCGGCGCCACCGATGACACGGCCGTGGTTGTCGTACAGGTGCCGGTCCCGGCGAGGATCGCCGCAGCCGTCCCGACGCACCGCGTCATGGTGACGGTGGAGGCGGGCGAAGGAGACAGCGCCCCGGTGGCCGTCACGTAGTTCACGACCGCGACGGTGCACTTGATGCCGGAGAACATCGACGCGTTCTGTTCGTTGTTGCACTGCGCGGTGGGGGCGGCCACCGCAGGCGTCGACGTGGAGACGAGCAGCGCGAGGGCGAATGCCGTCGCCATCGCGGCAGCCGCGGTGGCCCACGCCGCAGGAAGCGCGCGCAGGCGCACGGACTGGAGAACTGGCAATACGGGTTCCCTTGCAGTTGCGTGGCAGTAGTGACGCACTCCGACGATTCCCGGCGCACTCGGCACGGCGAGCGCACAGAGACGTCCTACGTGTCATACGCGATCGAGCACTGCTTGGATAGGGGGTCAGCCCGCCCCGTGCGAGGGCGCGCTACTCGAGGCCCCAGTACGCGCCTTGCGACGGGAAGACGCTGGTGGTGCGCGTGATCTCGATCGGGCCGTTCAGCGTGTCGGCGACGGAGCGCCAGACAGCGTAGTGCGGCGCCGCGCGATGCGCCTCGATCGCCGCCTCATCCCGGTACACCTCGTAGAAGTAGTAGACGTTCTCGTCCTGCGCGTCCTGCAGCACGTTGAAGCGCGCGCAACCGGGCTCGTCACGCTCGGAACCCAGCGCATCCGCCTCGATGCCTTCGAGGAACCGCTGGCGCTGCTCCGGATGGATCCGCGCCTTCACCCACATCGCGATCATCGCAACCTCCTGCGTCCCGGCACGTGGCGTGCTGCTGCGCATCGTCGCGGATCGGCGGGGGTGGAGCCAGCGGAGGCGGGGCGGGCGCCCTAGACCGGGATCATGCCCAGCCGGCCGGCGTGGAAATCCTCGAACGCCTGCGCCAGCTCGTCCCGCGTGTTCATCACGAACGGCCCGTACCAGGCCACCGCCTCGCCGATGGGCTGGCCGCCGAGGATCAGGAGATCGAGGTTTGCGCTCCGGCTGTCCGGTCGCGCGTCCGCGATGGCGGTGATCGAGGCGCCGGGCCCGAACATCACGAGCTGCCCCTCGTGCGCCGGCCTGCGATCCGCGCCGAATGCCCCCGCGCCGTTCAGGACATACGCCAGGGCATTGAACGCCGGGTTCCACGGCAGGCGCATGCGCGTCCCCGGATACAGCGTCGCGTGGATCATCGTGATCGGCGTGTGCGTGACGCCGGGCCCCTCGAGGCCCGCGAGGCCGCCGGCGATCAGGCGCAGCAGCGCCCCGCCGTCGGCGGACGTGAGCAGCCGCACCTCGCTGCCGCGCAGGTCCTGGTAGCGTGGCGGCAGGAACTTGTCGCGCGCGGGCAGGTTGACCCACAGCTGGAAGCCGTGGAAGAGCCCGCCCGACACCACCAACGCCTCGGGCGGCTTCTCGATGTGCAGGATGCCGGAGCCGGCGGTCATCCACTGCGTATCGCCGTTGGTGATCACGCCGCCGCCCCCGTTCGAGTCCTGGTGCTCGAACGTGCCGTCGATCATGTACGTCACGGTCTCGAAGCCGCGGTGCGGGTGCCACGGCGTCCCCTTCGGCTCGCCCGGGGCGTACTCCACCTCACCCATCTGGTCGAGGTGCACGAAGGGATCCAGGTCCGCGAGGGAGACACCCTGGAACGCCCGGCGCACCGGGAAGCCCTCGCCCTCGAACCCCCGTGGCGCCGTGGTGACGCTCCTTACGGGTCGCTCGGGCGCCTCGACGGGGGGATCCGGAACACGCGGGAGGAGCAGGAGATTGTCGACGGTGACGGCGGGCATGGCGTGGCCTCTCGGCAGCGCGGGGGAACTCGGCAATGACGGACGGCTGGGCTTCGCATGCTGACGTTCGCGTGCCTTCTAGTGTAAATCACCCTGACCGCCCCCCTCCCCCGCGCCTCCGGCGGCCACCTGAAGCGAACTGGGCACCCGTCCCTTATCGCGCTTGCATGCTATTGCTACTATTCGCGATAGTAGGAATGCGGACGGGGAGCCTCGATGCCACACGACGAGCCCGATGTCGCCCGCGCGATCCGCGCCAGCGGACGTCGCCTGACGATCCAGCGCGCGATGATCCTCAGGGCCCTCCACCAGCTCCCGGGCCACTCCACCGCCGAGCAGATCCACGCGCGCGTCTCCGCGGACGACCGGAGCGCCGAGATGGCCGTGTCCACCGTATACCGCACCCTGGACGCGCTGGCCGACATGGGCCTGGTTTCCGCCAGCGCGAACAGCGCGGGCGTCACCACGTACGAGTGGGCCGCGCCGGGAACATCGCACCACCACCTGATCTGCGACCACTGCGGTCGCGCCGAGGAGGTCGACCTCGCGTCGCTGGCCGCACTCCGCGCGGAGGTGCTGCGCGAGCACGGCTTCGCCGTGGACCTGCGGCACATGGCGATGCGCGGGACCTGCGCGCGGTGCACGGAGAGACACGAGACCGAACAGGAGGCGAAGCGATGATATCGATCGGCCTGGCGGCACTGGCGCCGTCAACCGGACCGGCGATGCATATCCCGGACGGATTCCTCAGCGCGCCGGTGTCCATCGCGGGGTGGGTGGTGGCGGTCGTGGCGGTCGCGTTCGCGGCGCGGCGGGCCGAGCGCCAGATGAACGATCGCGCCGTACCGCTGATGGGCGTGATGGCCGCGTTCGTCTTCGCGACGCAGATGATGAACTTCCCGGTCGCGGGCGGGACCTCCGGCCACCTGCTGGGCGGGGCGCTCGTGGCGATCCTCCTTGGACCGTGGGCGGCGATGATCGTGATGGCGGCCGTGATCGGCCTCCAGGCGGTGCTGTTCCAGGACGGCGGCCTCGTCGCCCTGGGCGCGAACATCACCAACATGGGCGTGGTCACGGTGGCGATCGGCTACCTGGGCTTCCGCCTGCTGTCGCCGCTGACGCGAGGCAACGCGGGCTACATGCTCGCCGCCGGCATCGCAGCGTGGCTGTCGGTTGTCGTGTCCTCCGTCCTCTGCGCCATCGAGCTCGGCGTCTCCGGCACCTCCCCGCTGTCGGTCGCTCTGCCGGCGATGGCCGGGCTGCACGTGCTCATCGGCCTGGGCGAAGCGGCGATCACCGCTGCGGCGCTGTCGTTCATCCGGGTCACCAGTCCCGGGCTCCTCGTCCCGTCCGTAGTGCCTCCGGAGAGCGCATCATGACGCAGACTTCGCATCGCAAGCTCATCCTGACGGGCATCGTGCTGGCGATCGTGATCGCCGCGGCGTCGGCGTTCCTCGCCTCCGGCAGCCCGGATGGCCTGGAGCGCGTGGCCGAGGACCACGGATTCATCGAACGCGCACAGGGGGCGTGGTACAGCGCGCTGCCGGACTACACCGTCCCCGGCCTTGGCGACGGCGCCGCCTCGACGATCGCCGCGGGCGCGGTCGGCGTGCTGGCGGTCACCGCGGTATCGATCGGTGCAGGGGCGCTGATTCGCCGCCGCTCGCGAAACCTGTAGCGCTTGTCCGCCCTCGCCAGCCTCGGAGAGCGGTACGCCGCACGAGACAGTGCCGTTCACCGCGCCGACGCACGGGTGAAGGTGCCCGCCGGGCTGCTCACCATCCTCGCGATATCGCTGACGCCCGAGGGTGCGTGGGGCGTGCTGGCGCTGCTGGCGCTGGCGGTCGTGGCGCTCACGGCGGCGGCGCGGTTCGATGCCGGGTTCATGCTGCGCCGGTCGATCCTCGCGCTCCCATTCGTGGCCGCCGCCGTCCCGCTGGTGGTGACGCGCCCGGGCGAGACGCTGTTCGCCGTGCCGTTCCTGGGCTGGGACGCCAGCCGGGAGGGCGTGGTGGCCGTGCTCACCATCTGCGGCAAGTCGTGGCTCTCCGTCCTGTTCGCGGTGCTGCTCACGGCCACGACGCCGGTCGCGGAGATCCTTCGCGCGCTGCGCGCGCTGGGTATGCCGCGGCTCCTCGTCGCCACGGTGTTCTTCGCGTACCGATACTTCTTCGTCATCGGCGAGGAGGCGATCCGCCTGATGCGCGCACGCGAGAGCCGCAGCGCGGCGCTCCCCGGCCGCCACGCGGGGGGCACGGCGTGGTGGCGCGCCGCGGTGCTGGGTCACATGATCGGCTCGCTCTTCTCGCGCTCGCTCGATCGAAGCGAGCGGGTGTACGCAGCCATGCAGGCCCGGGGCTTCACCGGGGACCTGCGCTTCCTGGACACCCCTGCGGTGCGCGGCGTGGATGCGGTCGCAGGCGCGCTGCTGGTTGGCTATGCCTTCGCCATCGAGATCGGAGCGCGACTCGTATGACATCGCCCGCGGTTCCCGCGCTGGACGTGCGCCACCTGCGCTACGTCTACCCGGACGGGACGCCCGGCCTCCAGGACGTGTCGCTGCGTGTCGAGCCCGGTGAGCGCGTCGCGCTCATCGGTCCCAACGGCGCGGGGAAGTCCACGCTGGCGCTCAACCTGAACGGCATCCTGCGCGCGCAGTCCGGCAGCGTGCACGTGCTCGGCGAGCCGCTGACCGACGCCACGATGCGCTCGATCCGTGCGCGCGTGGGGCTCCTCTTCTCGAACCCCGATGATCAGCTGTTCTCTCCCACGGTCCTGGACGACGTGGCGTACGGGCCGCTGCACATGGGCCTGGACCGCGACGAGGTGCTCCGACGCTCACGGGAGGCGCTCGCCGCGGTGGGGATGGAGGGCTTCGAGGGGCGCGTGCCGCACCGCATGAGCCTGGGACAGAAGAAGCGCGTGGCGATCGCGACCGTCCTGTCGATGGGCGCCCCGATCCTCGTGCTCGACGAGCCAACGGCGAGCCTCGACCCAATGTCCCGCCGCGGGCTGATCGACCTGCTCGCCACGCTCCCGCTCACACTCGTCGTCGCGACGCACGACCTGGGGATGGTCGCGGACCTGCTGCCGCGGACGGTGGTGCTGGACGATGGGCGGGTCATGGCGGACCGGCCGAGCCGAGACGTGCTGAACGACGGCGCCCTGCTGCGCGCGCACTCGCTGGAGCCACTGTCCGCGCACGGCCACCCGCACGCGTAGCGCGGCGCGGCGCGTCCCGCGAAGCTGCTGCGTATCGACACCACAATCCCCGGGGAAGCGCGTGAGGCTCAGGCGCACCGCCGTTCGGGCGGCGACCCGGGCGCTGTGCCGTCAGACGCACGCCGTCAGAGCCCCACGCCTTAGCCGCCGGCGCCTCAGCCGCCGGCGCTTCAGCCGCTATGCCTTCAGGTACGTCCAGTCCGGCTGCTTGAGGGCGTACTTCTCGTCGTAGGTGAAGCCGCGCCCCGGCTCGTAGTCCTTCATCTTCGGGATCGTCATGTCGTGGCGCAGGTTGCACACGCCGTCCAGGTGCGCCCGGAAGTCATCCGGGAAGCGCTCGATGAAGGCGGAGATGACCAGCTGCTCCGAGACGGGGAGCGCGCAGCGGTGCCCGCCCGTCACCCACGAGGCGATGTCCAGGATCTCCTCGACGTCGTCGCGGCGCGCGCGACCGTCCAGCAGCGCGCGCAGGCGCTGCGTGATCTCCCTCGATCCGAGCTTGCAAGAGGTGCACTGGTTGCACGACTCGATCGAGAGGAAGTGCGAGAAGACGTAGGCGGCCTGCACCGCGCACGCGGTGTTGTCCGCGACGATGAAGCCGCCCGACCCCAGCCCGCTGCCGGCGTTCCGGAGCGCATCGAAGTCCAGCGGGGTGTCCAGCATCGCCTCCGTGACCAGGGGACCGGCGACGCCGGGGAATACCATCTTCACCCGCTGACCACGCGGCCCGCCGCCGTGCTCGTAGATCAGCTCGCGGAGCGTCACGCCCAGGGGGAGCTCCAGGACGTTCGGCTGCTTCACGTCCCCGGAGACGCAAAAGATCATCGTGCCGGGCGTGGTGGGCGTGCCCTCCGCGCGGAACCACTGGGGGCCGTTCTTCACGATGTTGGCGACGTGCGAGAGCGTCTCCACGTTGTTGACGACGGTCGGGTTGTTGTGCCGCTCGTCCGGCCCCGCCCATGCGCCCGAGAACAGGCCCTGCATGTACGGCGGGAAGACGCGAGGCATGGGCAGGCCGCCATCGACCACGGAGACGAGTGCCTTCTCCTCGCCGAACAGGTACTCGTCAGGGCCGTAGACCAGCTCCACGTGGTCCATCATCGGCGTGGCGAACTTCATCTCCTCGTACGCGCGCTCGATCCGCTCAATCTCCGGCGCGTACGAGGCCTTCGTCACCACGTACGCCGTCTCGGCGTTGAGGACGTGCTGCGCGATCGCGAGACCCTCCAGCATCCGGTAGGGGTTGTGGCGGATCAGGAAGCGGTCCTTGAAGGTGCCCGGCTCGCCCTCGGCGGCATTGCAGCAGATGAAGTGGCGCTCGCACTCGGAGTCGCGGATGCCCTGCCACTTGATCGCCGTGGGGAACCCGGCCCCGCCGCGGCCGCGCAACCCGGCGGCCCGCAGCATGCCGATAACGTCGTCCGGGTTCATGGAGCGCGCCCGGATGTACCCCTCCCCGCCCCCGCGATCGAGGTAGTCCGTCAGCGAAGTTACGGGGCCCTGTTCATCGATCAGCATGTGCGCACTCTCCGAGCAAACAACGCCGGTTCGCCGTCGCGGGACCAGGATAGCGGTGCGCGGCGATCTTCCTTGGACGCCGACATCTATGCAAGCGACCCGCAGGAACTGGTAGGGCTCGCCCCGCCGCCCCGCGCTTCGTCGCTCGACCGTGCGACGCGCCTCGCCTGCCCGCCAGCGTCACTGGCGGTTCGCGGGCGCCGCGGCGAGGACGGCGTCCAGCAGGCGCTGCTCGTCGCTCCCGGCCGGGTAGAGGCGGGACAGCGCGTCCGCGATGCGGAGGAACTGGGGTCCCCGATCCTCCTCGGCGCGCAGCAGGGCCTGCAGCGCCTCGGTGCGGCCGTTTGCCTGCAGCAGCATGGCCGTGTGCAGGCGGTCGAGGGCGGTCGCGCCGGGCGACAGCCGGGGCTCGCCGTCCGCACCCAGCAGTTGAGGAGCGCGCGCGGAGAGCGGGAGCAGGCGCACCTCGCCCGCCTCGGTGCCGATGATCCGGCCCTCCCAGTCCTCGAGGTGGATGCCCAGGGGCTTCGTGAATGACCGCACGACCTCGGGCACCAGTCCCCGCCCGGAGGGTGGAGCCTCCGGCTGGTCCGCGGGCGGCTCGGTCCACAGCAGGAAGAGCACGGTGAGCCGCGCGTCGGACTCGATCGAGTCCGATGCACCGCCGCCCACCTCGGCGCCCACGGCGCCGAACGCGCTGTCGAGCGCGGCGCGTCCCAGCACCTCCCACACGTAGGCGAGGTAGCCCCGCAGGTGGGGCTCGGTGGCCTCCGGGTCGCCGCCGAGCGGGATCGGGCGCCCCACGATGTCCTGGACGCGGGAGTAGCCGCCCCAGATCTGGATCGCGGGGCCGATGCACGCGGAGAAGACGTCGCCGCCGCGGATCCCGGTCGCCCGCAGCTGCTCCATCCACGGCCCGACCTGCCCCCGCAGCTCGGCGAGCACCTCGGACCAAGGTGCGATGCCCTCCGGGTGCGGATGGCCGCCCATCCACTCCTCGTTCGCCAGGACGGTCCGCCGCCACGTCGCGAGGTTCATCGAGGGCATCGGGGCGGGCTCGGAGGGGGCGGCTACCACCCGCTCGCACGGCGTCTCGTCGGTGGGGCAGAGCAGCGGGTCGTCGGCGCGGGTGGCCGGCCGCGTCACCTCGTACGCCTTGCCGCAGGTGGGGCAGCGGAAGTCGTAGAGCGGCATCAGCTCTCCCGCGCGCCCGGCCGCTGGCTCGCCATGGCGGCGTCGTACAGCGCCTGCTTCACGCTCCGCCGATCCAGGCCGCCCGCGAAGAGCAGCGACTTGATCGTCACCGGCACCACCTCCGTGGGGTGGATGAGCGGGGCGAGGTCGATGAAATCGAACTCGGCGACCGAAACGCCCTCCAGCGAGAGCACAGGCCCCGCGATGCCGAGGTCCTCTTTCAGCGCCCGGCCGAGCGCCACGCTGATCGTGGTGTCGACGATCAGCACCAGCGGCACGGCGCGCGCCATCGTCTCGGGGAGGCCGTCGCGGATGCCCTCGGCGAGAGCGCGCACATCGGACAGCACGAGGTCGCCGGGCCACTCGAAGGCGAGCGCCAGCGGCTGCTCGCCGTCCGCCAGGTCCAGGCGCACCAGCGACTCGCGGATCGCGGCGGCGATGCGCGCGGGCGCGACCTCGTCCTCGAGGTCGACGCGCGGCACCAGCACCGGGACGTTCCTGAGCGGAAGCATCGTCTCGTCACTGACGTAGAGGTTGAAGCCGACCTGGACGGTGAAGAGCGACGCGCCCACGGCGGTGGCGCGGATGCCCAGGTTGGGATCCATGATCACCGGCAGCCGGATCAGGCCGGTCGAGAGCGCGCGGCGCAGCGCGGCGGCCAGCGGCCGGCCGAGGTCGCCGAAGTCCCGCGACTCGCGCATGAAGAAGAACTCGGACACCCCGCCCGAGAACGTGATCGCCTGCGGCACCACGCCGGAGGGGAGCGGGTCGGTGAGCAGCAGCTCGGCGGCGAGTCCCTCCACCGGCCGGCCCTCGATCAGCCCGGCGAGGATCTCCGTCCACGCCTGCACGATCCGCTCCTCGTCCTCGGCGGCGAGCAGCTCGCCGAGGACCATGCGGATGCCGAGGTGATCCGCGACCACGCGCGCCGGGGCGTCGATGCGCGTCAGCCGGCGCGACTCGTCCTTCACGATCAGGCGGGCGCCGATGGCGATCGCGGCGGTGCCGAGGATCTGCCCGTCGCGCACGAGCGCGAACTTCGTCGTGCCCCCGCCGACGTCGACGTTGAGCAGCGTCTGCCGGTCGCGACGCGATCGCGAGACGGTGCCGGATCCGTGTGCCGCCAGCACGGCCTCCAGGTGGTGCCCCGCGGAGGCGCACACGAACTTCCCGGTCTCCGCGGCGAACAGCTCGGCGATCTGGCGCGCGTTCTCGCGCTTCAGGGCCTCGCCGGTGAGGATGATCGCCCCGGAGTCGATGTCCGCCGGGGATGCGCCGACGGCTGCGTAGGCATCGTTCACCAGCTGCGCGAGCACCGTGGTGTCGATCGTGTTGTCGGGCCGATACGGCGTGATGATGATCGGCGACTGCGAGAGGATCTCGCGCCCCACCACCACCGAGTGGACGTCGCGCCCCTCGCCCAGCAGCTGCATGTAGATCTTCGAGAACATCAGGTGCGAGGTGGAGGATCCGATGTCCACGCCCAGCGTCACGATCTGGACGTTGTGCATCTTCCAGTCGAGCGACTGCGCGGCCAGTTCCTCGTCGGTGAGGTCCTCGGCGGCGCGCTGGCCGAACTCGTCGTGCCAGTGCGCGGCGCCCCCATGCGCGTGGAGCCCGGCGAACAGTCCGCTGTGCGTGCTCGTCCGCCCCTGATCGTCAACCATGCCGAGCGTCGTCCTCTCGCCCCGTGCCTCGCGAGCCGCCATGCCCGCCGCGCCGATGAGATGTGTCCCGCGGTGCGTGTCCCGCGGCGCGCGCTAGTGCGTGTGCGGGTGCGCGTGCTCGCCGCCATCGTGAGCGTGCGCCTCCTCCGGGACGTGCAGGTGATCGCGGAGGCCGCACAGCAGCGCCATGCCCGGATCCTTCCACAGCACGTCCACGGCGCCGAACCCGGCCTCGCCGAGCCAGCCGAGGTGCTCCGCGAGCGTCCCGGGGAGATCGTCGCCGTGGCCGCGCGCGGACAGTCCCGCCTCCGGGTCCTGCGCGGCCCACGCGGCGAGCGGGCCGAAGGCCGGGCGTGCGGGCCGCACGCGGTCGAGGTTCAGGAACATGCCCCCGTGTCCCAGCAGCCGGTGGACCTCGCCGTAAAGCGCGCGGATGCGACGGGGATCCTCCACGTGGTGGACCGCAAGCGTGGACACCACGACGTCGAACGATCCGCCGACCCCACCGGCCCAGTCCGCGCTGGCCAGGTTGGCGTGCACGTACTCAACGCGATCGCCGAAACGTGCGAGCCGCGCGCGCGCCGCCATCAGCATCGGCAGCGAGAAGTCGACCAGCGTCGCGGTCGCCGCGGCAAACTGATCGAGCAGGAGCTCGTCGAGGTTGCCCGGACCGGAGCCGAGGTTCAGGTAGCGGAACTCCTCGGCCGGGAGCCTCGGGATGACGGCGCGGACCAGCGCGAACTGCCGTCGCCGCTCCGGGGCGCGCTCCGCCTGTCGTTCCAGCCACCGCGCGACGAAGTCCGCATCGTTCCAGTCCTCGTTCGAGGCGCCGCCGTGCTCGTGCTCGCGCGCGGGGTCGGCGTCCCGGTGTGTCGCGTCCACCATCTCTCCACCCTCCGCCGCGGCGCGTCACGCGCCTGCAGGGGCCTCAGTCTACCGCCGCAGGCAGCATGGCGGTGGGCGGGCGCTCGCGGCCACTGCCCCCCGCGCGGTCGATGTATAGTCCCGGCGACGAGTGGGCATCAACCTCGACGACCGGCGCCGCGCACGGCCTCACGAACGCACGATGGGGGGACGGAGATGGTCCTGGAACCGTGGTTGCCTGCTCGCTGGGACGTGGAGGCGGACGTCGTGGTCGTCGGGTTCGGCGCGGCGGGCGCGGCCACCGCCATCACCGCCTGCGAGCTGGGCGCCAGCGTGGTGCTCCTGGAGAAGGCTCCAAAGGGCGAGGAGGGCGGAAACACCCGCGTCGCGGGACAGGGCTACCTCAACATCTCCGACACGAAGCTCGCCATCGACTACCTGAAGGCGATGAACGGCCCCTTCGCCGTCCCCGACGAGATGCTCCAGGTGTGGGCTGAGGAGATGGCGAAGAACAACGACTGGGTCGCCAGCATCGGCGGCGACCCGCAGGAGCACCAGCCGTTCCCCGCGGGCATCGAGTTCCCGGAGTTCCCCGGCGCGGAGAGCATCCACAAGTACCACCACGGCGATGTCCTCGGGTACTCGAACACGTGGCTGTGCTTCGAGCGCGCCGTCGAGGCGCGGGCGATCGACGTCCGCTACGAGACGCCGGCTCGCGAGCTCATCCAGCACGGCATCACGAAGGAGATCCTCGGCGTGCGCGCGGAGCGCGACGGCCGGCCGCTGTACGTAAAGGCGCGCCGGGGCGTGGCGCTCACCTGCGGCGGGTTCGAGAACAACCAGGAGATGATCCGCACGTACCTGCCCGCAGTCCCGTACTGCTACCCATCGGGCACGCCGTACAACCAGGGGGACGGGATCCAGATGGCGCTCACGGTGGGCGCCGATCTGTGGCACATGAACAACTACGCGGGCCCCTCGATGGCGCTGAAGGTGCCCGAGTACCCTTCGACGTTCTCGATGACGCCGCTCAACTTCGGACGCGAGCTGCCCGGCGGGATGGTGGTCGTGGGACCGGACGGGACGCGCTTCACGGATGAGAAGGGGCGCACCTCGCATGGCAAGGTGAGGCAGAACGGGTGGTGGGGGCCGCTGACCACGCCATGCCCCATGCACATGATCTTCGACCACGCGCTCCTCACCGCCGCGCCGCTGTATGACAAGGAGCCGAACAGCGGCTGGACGCGTGTCGTCACGCGGTATGACTGGAGCGCGGACAACTCCGCGGAGCTGGCGCGCGGGTGGATTCGCCGCGCCGGCACCATCGAGGCCCTTGCTGCGCTGATCGACGTGGATGCCGCGACGCTCGCGGCGACGATCGAGCGCTGGAACGCGCTGTGCGCGGGCGGCGCGGACACGGACTTCGGGCGCACGAAGATGCTCGTGCCCTTCCGCGATCCCCCGTACTACGCGGTCGAGCTGTCCCCCGCGATGCTGAACACCCAGGGCGGACCTCGACGCAACGAGCGCGCGCAGATCGTGCGGCCGGACGGAAGCCCCATCCCCCGGCTCTACAGCTCCGGTGAACTGGGGTCGATCTACGGCTACCTGTACCAGGGGACCGGCAACATCGGCGAGTGTCTCGCCTTCGGGCGCATCGCGGGACGAAACGCGGTCGCGGAGCGGCCCTGGGACTGAGCGCGGGACGTCCGATGCGTGACCGCGCGAGCCGCCGCCGCGCTCAGCCGCCGTGCTCAGCCACCGTGCTCGCCCCGCTCACCCCACTGGTACGGCGACATGAACGCCCGGAACGGCCCCAGCGCATCCGGCCCTGAGGTCACCGCGCGGTCAATCGCGTCCAGCAGCAACTCCGCGTGGTCGGGGTGCGCGAGGAGCTCGCGCGCCATGATCACGATCGTCGCGCGGTCCCGCCCCTCCGCGCGCGCTTCCGCGAGCCCGGTGCGGATCACGGGAATCGCCTCGAACCGCCCGACGATCTCGTCGAAGTCCTGCGCGGGGACGCGGGCGAGCAGGTCCGTGATCCGCAGCTGGATCTCGGGCGCGCCGCTCGCGCCGAGAGGCGTGGCGGTCCACACGGTCACCAGCTGCCCCTCGAGCACGTAGCGCGCGACCACCGGCGACGCCGCGTCGTCGCCAGCGGCGAGGAGCGCGCCGGACGCCCGGCCTCGCTCGATCCACCGGCGGAGCAGCGCCAAGACGTCCTCTCTCGCGCTTGCGGCTGCGAACGCGAGGAACGCGTCAGCATCGAAGCCGTCGCCCTGGATCACGGCCCGCTCCGTCCTCGCACACGGCTCACGTCCACCGCACGGTCAGGAGCCGCGCGATCGGCGCACAAATGACCACGTCGTCACCACCCGGTCGACCTCCTCCTGGCTCAGCAGGCGCACCGTCGCGTGCTCATTGACGAACGCAGCGGGGACGCACCACTCGGAGACCGACCCGTGCTCGACGATCGCCCACTGCCCGAGGTCGATGCTCGGGGGCATCTCCACCTCCAGCGCCTGGTCGCCGTTGGCGCCCACCGGCCAGTCAGAGAGAAAGACGCCCCTCATCCACCGGCTGCCGAGCCAGTGCGCGCCGTCGGGGTCGCGAAACCCCTCCCGAAGGATGACCTCGGCGCACGAGGTCGTGTGATAGTAGATCGCCACGACTTCAGCCCTGTCCGTCGCCCTCCCGCGGAGGCGGTCAGAATAGCATCGGCGCGGCACGGGCCGGTCCGCCCGAGACGCCCGCGGGCTCGGCTTGGCGAATCGCGAGACGCACGGCATAGTCTCCGGAGACCATAGGCTCCAGAGACGGAGTGCAGTGGCGGGGTTCAGACTCCCGGGGCCGCGGGGAGACGGGACCCGGTTGGCTCAGGTCGTCCGGGGGGAGCGCGGAGAGAGCATGACCGCCACGCCAGCGCAGCCGCCCCCGCCCGTCGAGGCGCCCGGAGACGACCCTGCGGGCGCTCGCCTGCGTGGCGCGGCGCGCGGGTTCTCCTCGCTGTACGACCCGCAGTTCCGGGCGCTCTGGTTCGGGCTCCTGTTCTCGCAGGGCGCGATGCAGATCAACATGGTGGCGCGCCCCTGGCTGGCCTACCACGTCTCCGGATCGGGCGCGGCGCTGGGCATCGTCGCCGTCGCCTCCGGCCTGCCGATGGTGCTCTTCTCCGTCATCGCCGGGGTCGTCGTCGATCGCACCGACAAGCGGCGGCTGCTGCTGGTGGTCACCGCGCTGCTCGCCGTGCTCTCGCTGGCCACGGCGGTGCTGGTGCACCTCGACATCATCGCGGTGTGGCACCTCGCGCTCGTCGGGATGCTGCAGGGCGGGATGTTCGCCTTCAACTTCCCCACGCGATCCGCGCTGATCCCCGCGCTCGTCTCGGCCGAGGACCTGCCCAACGCGATCGCGATGAACTCGACGGGCCTCAACCTCAACCGCGTCGCGGTGCCTGCGGTGGCCGGACTGCTGATCGCGTGGCAGCCGGCCGTCGCGTTCGACGTGATCACCCTGCTTTACGTGATCTCGACGCTGATGCTCCTGCGGCTGCCCACCCTGCACATCGAGCCGCGCTTGCACAGTGCGTTCCACGACATGGTGGGCGGCTTCCGGTACGTGTGGGAGACGCGGGCCGTGCGGCGCCTGCTCCTGCTCGCGCTCTTCCCCACGCTGCTGGGGATGCCGTTCCAGCAGTTCCTGCCGGTCTTCCAGGAGCAGGTGCTGCACGTGGGTCCTTCCGCGCTGGGGCTGATGTTCTCGGCGGTCGGCATCGGGTCGCTCACGGGATCGCTGGCGGTGGCGTACCTCCCGCAATCTCGCCTCACGCAGTTCCAGATGTTGGGCGGCTTCGCCTTCGGCCTCGCGCTCGTGGGCTTCGCGCTGTCCACCACGGTTCCGATGGCGCTGGGGATGCTGGCCCTCGTCGGGCTGACGAGCCAGGGGTACTTCGTGCTCAACAACGTGTTGCTGATGAACGCGACGCAGCGCGACTACTACGGGCGCACGATGAGCATCTACATGATCACGTGGTCGATCATGCCGGTTGCGGTGCTCCCGATGGGCGTCCTCATCGATGCGGTCGGGATGCCGTGGACCCAGGCGGCCGCCGGCGTGATCCTCACCGCCATCGTGGGCGCGATCCTGCTGCTGGGCCGCTGGAATGGGGGCACGCGCCCCCACCGCGGCGGTAGAATGCGACGGTGAGCGCCGCCTGTGCGACGCCCCGGCGCGGAGGGGGGCCACATGTCGACGTTCGTTCTGGTGCATGGCGCCTTCGGAGGCGCGCACGGCTGGCACCGCGTCCGCCCGCTGCTGGCGGAGCACGGGCACGCAGTCTTCACGCCCAGCCTCACGGGCATCGGTGAGCGCGCGCACCTCACCAGCCCGCAGATCACGCTGAGCACCCACATCCAGGACGTGGTGAACTGCGTGGAGTACGAGGACCTGACCGACATCGTGCTCGTCGGGTTCAGCTACGGCGGCATGGTGATCAGCGGCTGCGCGGATCTCATCGAGGACCGCATCGCGCATATCGTCTACCTCGACGCAGCGCTGCCGAAGGACGGCGAGTCTGCACGCGCCGCGGGCGGAGCGGAAGCGCCACCGCTGGCGTACCGCATGGGCCAGGAGTGGCTGGTGAAGGGCCCCGCGCGCGTCTACGACGACCCTGCCGAGGCGGCCTGGGCGGGACCGCGGCGCTCCGATCATCCCCTCGGATGCTTCATCGAGCCCGTCCGCCTCGCGAAGCCGATCGAGGAGTATGACTTCACGCGCACGTACATCAAGGCCACGGCCGACCGCCCCCCCGAGGACGAGCCGCTGCCGGCGCTGTGGCGCAACGCCGAGCACACGCGAAGACACCCCGCGTGGCGCTACTACGAGATCGACACCACCCACATGGTCCCGAACAACCGCCCCGCAGAGCTCGTCGAGATCCTGCGCGACGTGATCGCCGAGGAGTCGGCGGACGAGATCACCTGACCGTCCCGCCCTCCGTCACCGGAACACAGCGCATCCAACGAACAGCCGCAGCGGACAGGCGCGAGCAGCGGCAACCAGACGCGAGGAGCGAGAATGCCCGAGTACCTCCCCAGCACCGCCGAGTGGGTCCGCCAGCAGGTGGATCTCTACGAGCGCACCAACGGCGCGGAGGGAAACACGCTCCGGGACACCGGGCTGCCGGTGATCATCGTGACCAACACCGGGAAGCGGACCGGCGGGATCCGCAAGACGCCGCTGATGCGCGTCACGGACGGGGAGAACTACGTCCTCGTCGGCTCGCGCGGGGGAGCCCCTCAACACCCCGTGTGGGTGCACAATCTGCGCGCGCACCCGGACGTGGAGATCCGCGACCGCGAGCGCGTCCAGCCGATGCGCGTGCGGGAGATCCGTGACGACGCGGAGCGCGCGCGCCTGTGGGCGCTGGCGGTGCAGGCGTACCCGCCCTACGAGGAGTACCAGCAGCGCACCGACCGGAAGATCCCCGTCTTCCTGGCGGAGCCGGTCAACGCCTGACGCCCGCGCCGTCCGGCGCCTGCCCTGGCGTCACCGATCTTGATCGTTCGTGCGTGACGAAGCGCCGGCGCGGCCTCGTGCCTTGCTAGGGCGATTACGGTTGTGGTAATGGAATTGCCTCGGTTGAAGCGCCGGCCGCACGACGCCGGGCAGGACCGCCACCGGACCGCTGCCACGCAGGATCGCAGGACACCATGGCTACGCTCGCGCTGCAGGATCTCGCCGTGCTCGAGTGCGGAACGCGGCTCAGCGTCGCGATGTGCGGCAGGCTGCTGACCGACCTCGGCGCGCGCGTCACGAAGGTCGAACCGATCGAGGGTGACCCCGCGCGCCGGGCGGGCCCCTTCCCCGGCGACGCCGCGGATCCGGAGCGCAGCGGGCTCTTCGCCTACCTCAACCGCGGCAAGCGCGGCGTCACGCTCGACCTCGACACGCCCGAGGGGCGGGACTCGCTGCGGCGCATCGCCGGCGCGTTCGACGTGGTGATCGCGGGCGGGTCGTACGCCGAGCTCAAGCGCTGGGGCGTGCTGGAGGAGGACCTGCGCGACGTGAAGCCGGGGCTGATCTGCGCCGCGGTCACGCCCTTCGGGCTCACCGGTCCGCGGCGCGACGCGCCGGACAGCGAGATCGTGGTCACCGCGCTGAGCGGCATCGGCTACTACGTCCCCGGCCCTATGGAATCGCCGGGACTGCCGCCCGTGGTTCCCGGGACGCACCTCGCGGACTTCACCGCGGGCGTGCAGGCCGCGTCCGCCACGATGACGGCGGTGGTCGGGCGGGACGCCACGGGCGCCGGGCGCCAGGTCGACGTCTCCGAGCAGGAGACGTTCCTGGACAGCCTGCGCATGTACCTCTGCACGTACGCGTACGAGGGAACGATCCACCCGCGCGGCGCGGCCAACCAGAACGCGATCGTCGCCGGGCAGACCGGGAAGTGCACGGATGGTTACGTGACGGGAGTACCCGGCCCGCAGGCGGCGAACCCCGCGTGGGCGAACCTCGTCGAGGCGATGGGGAGGCCGGAGTGGGCCGCCGACGAGCGCATGGCCGATCCCGAGTACCGCCGCGCGCACGCCGCGGAGATCGTCGCCCGCATCAACGAATGGACCGGGAGCCTGCCCAAGGCCGAGGTCGCCGCGCGGCTGCAGGAACGCCACGCCACCAGCCTGCCGGTGAACGACATCGACGATCTCCTCGTCAACGAGCAGCTCGCGGCGCGCGGGTACTTCGTCCCCCTCGATCACCCCGGCCTCCAGCAGGCGCGGGTCCCGGCGAGCCCGATCCGCTTCGACGGCGCCCCGATCGCCGGGAACGGCCGCGCGCCCTTCCTCGGCGAGCACAACGCCGAGGTGCTGGTGAGCGCGGCGCCGGGAGCCGCTGCCGCGCCCCGGACGCTGCCCGGGATCGCGCCCGGCCGAGGCACCCCGCTCCCGCTTGCGGGCGTGCGCATCCTCGATCTCACGTGGTGGATCGCGGGGCCCTGGGCGACCACGCAGATGGCGATGATGGGCGCGGACGTGATCCGCCTGGAGAGCCGCGCCCGGCCGGACAGCATGCGCAATACCACGCCCTTCGCGGACGGTGAGCCCGGCATCAACCGCAGCGGGCGCTGGAACAGCCACAACTACACGAAGCGCTCGGCCGCCCTCAACCTCGCGAAGCCCGAGGGGCTGGAGCTCGCGAAGCGCCTCGTGGCGAAGTGCGACATCGTCTTCGAGAACTTCGCGGCGGGCGTGCTCGATCGCATGGGCCTCGACTACGAGACGCTGAAGGCGATCAACCCGCGTGTGATCCTCTGCTCCGTGTCCGTGATCGGACGTGACGGCCCCTTCCGGCACTACGTCGGCATGGGGCCCGGCGCCATCGCGTACTCCGGCCTGAGCGCCATCACCGGGCACCGGGGCGGTCCGCACGGGACCATCCCGCCGTTCCTCGCGGACTACACCACCGCGTGGCACGCCGAGCTCGCCATGCTCGCGGCCCTGCACGAGCGCGACCGGACGGGCGTGGGCCGCCGCATCGAGCTCTCCATGGTCGAGGCACAGGCGAGCCAGCTGCCGGAGCCGTTCATCGACGCCACGCTCAACGGCCGGATCGCCACGCGCAAGGGCAACGACCATCCGTTCATGGCGCCCCACGGGTACTACCCGTGCGCCGGCAACGACCGCTGGCTGGCGCTCTCCGTGGCAAACGGCGAGCAGTGGCGCGGGCTCTGCGACGTCCTCGACGGCCCCGGGCATCGCCTCAGCGGCGACCCCCGCTTCGCCGGCGCGGACGGCCGCCTGCAGCACCGTGACGAACTGGACGCCGTGATCGGGAGCGCCACGAGCCGGCTCGACCCCTTCGCGCTGGAGGCGCGGCTGCGCGACGCCGGCGTCCCCGCGGGCGTGGCCCTGAACCCGGAGGATGTCTTCGCCGACCCCCACCTGCGGGAGCGCGAGGTCTTCATCAGCCCCCCGCACGAGGAGGTGGGCCCCTACCCCATGGTCGGGCTCGCCTGGAAGCTCTCGGGGGCGCCCCCGGCCGTGTGGGCCTCGCCCTCGCTGGGTCAGCACAACGCGTACGTCTACGGGGACTTGCTCGGCATGGGCAACGCCGAGATCGAGGCGCTCCAGGCGTCCGGTGTCGTGGCGTAGCGAGGGCACCTCACCTCGTCGCGAACGCGGTAGCATGTTCCGCCTGCGCGAGCTTCGCCGCGGCAGGTGATCAGCGGAGCGGGCCGGCATGCCCGCCGGGAGAGGTGCGAAAGATGGAGTACCGGCAGCTCGGCCGTTCTGGTTTGCAGGTCTCGGTCGTCAGCCTCGGCACGAACCAGTTCGGCAGCCCCGTGGATGCCGACGGCGTGCAGTCGATCATGGACGCGGCGCTGGAGTCCGGGATCAATTTCGTCGACACGGCGGACGGCTACGGCGGCGGCCTGTCGGAGCAGTACATCGGGCGCGCGATCAAGGCCCACCGCTCGGACTGGGTGGTGATGACGAAGTTCGGCAACTATCCCGCGGGCGAGGGGCCGAACCGTCGAGGCAACTCGCGCGGCTACATGCGCAAGGCCGTGGCCGGCGCGCTGCAACGCCTGGACACCGACTACCTGGACGTCTACCTGTTCCACCGCCCCGATCCGGTGACCCCGATCGAGGAGCAGATGTCGGCGATGGATGACCTCGTGCACGAGGGCCTCGTCCGGTACATCGGCTGCTCCAACTGGGCGGGCTGGCAGATCGCGGCAGCGAACGAGACGGCGAACCGTCGGGGCTGGACGCCGTTCATCGCCTCGCAGCCGGCGTACAGCCTGATGAACCGCGCGCCGGAGGGCGAGCACATCGACTCCTGCGCGTACTACGGGCTGGGCCTCACGCCGTTCAGTTCGCTCGCGGGGGGCTTCCTCACCGGGAAGCACCGGCGCGGCCAGGCCCCCGTCCCCGGTACGCGCGTGGCGAGGAACCCCCGCGCGCCCCAGACGCTGCTCACGGACGCCAACTTCGACCGGCTGGAAGCATGGGAGGCGATCGCGCGCGACGCCGGTCTCTCCATGACGCAGCTCGCCCTCGGCTGGGTCGCCGCCCAGCCCACCGTGTCCTCGGTCATCTGCGGGGCCACCTCCGCGGACCAGGTGCGTGAGAATGCGACGGTGAGCGACGCGCTGGCGAAGATCACCCCGGACGTGCTGAAGGCGATCGCGGACGCGGGGCGCTAGGCGATCTCGGCACGGAGCAGACGCGAGGAAGGCCCGGCGACTGCCGGGCCTTCCTCGTGCTCCTGACTGGACCGTGTCCGTGATCGAACGTGAACCGGTGCCGCGGCTACGGCCGGACGATCCCTACGTTCCCCTCGCGCGTCACCTTCGTGCCGTAGAGCGCCGAGAGGCGCTCGAAGCGATCGAGGATCTCGCGCGCGACGTCGCCATCCGCCAGCACCGGCCGCCCACGCTGGTAGCGCGGCTTCCCGAAGCCCAGGTCCACCGGGTGCAGGCGGATCTCCGCGAACTCGTGGCCCTTGTTCCACTTCGTCATCGCCAGCGCGCTCTCCCAGCGGCGTGGCGCGACCGTCTGACCGCGCGTCTCGTTCGCGGAGCGGGTGTTGTAGAACTGCTCCGGCGTGTGCTCCCACGACAGCCCCTGGCCCAGGTAGTTGTCCTGCGGCTGCAGCAGCACCGTGTCGTTCTCCAGGAAGAAGTCGCCGAGCGAGTAGAAGATCGGCTTCCCGTTGTAGATCTCGATGCCGCGATCCTGGTGCGGACCGTGACCGACGAAGACGTCCGCGCCGGCGTCGATGCACGAGCGCATGATCGTCTGCACAGCCTCGGCGGGCTCGTCCTCAGTGTTTCCGGACTCGTGGTTGTGCATTGTGCAGATGACCCAGTCCGCCATGCCCCGCGCGTCGCGCACCCGCTGCAGCCACCCCTCCAGGTCGCCGGCGTGCGGCGTGGAGTGGCGCTCGAACTTGGCGCCCAGCGTGAACTTCACCCAGCTCAGGGACTCGTACATCGGCCACAGGCCGACGAGGTAGAACTCGGTGTCGGTGTCCGGCGGCAGCGGCGCACCGAAGCCGCCCACGCGGCGGCGCTCCTTCTGCTCCTCGAAATGCAGTCCCTGGCTTGTGAGGCGGATAGCGTCGAACGTCGGCTTGTCGACGACGTACTCCACCGTGTGGCGGATGTAGTTCGACCCCGGCCGTCCCTGCACATCCCGGCGCTGGTCGCCGGCGCGGCCCGGAGGCGGTCCGGAGGTCGTGGCGGACAGGAGGGCGATCCGCCCCTTCGACGTCTCGATGTATACGGGGCCGCGTGCCTCGGCCAGGTTCCTCCCGGTGCCGGCGAACGGCATGTTGAACTTCCGGAGGTTCTCGATGTTCTTGAGCACCCCACCCTCGCCGTAATCGAACGAATGGTTGCAGGCGGTGCTCAGGAAGTCGAAGCCCATCCACTGCAGCTCGGCGATGTTGTGCGGGTCGGACCGCATGTAGGTGCCGCCCGACATGTAGGCAGGCGTGGGCTCGTAGTCGTGGAACAGCATCTCGGCGTGGGTGAAGCCCACGTCGGCGCTGCGGATCATCTCGACCAGTTTGGTGAAATCCGGCTCCCGGTCCCTAGACACCGCGCGAGTGATCAGGGACTCACCCGTCAGCGCCATCAGGATGTCGCCCGACTCTGCCTCGTAGATGCTTCGATCGTATGAATAGGTTGTCATGCTACAGCCCTCCCGCTCATCACGAGCGCGCGTAGCATAGGCCCGCGGATCAAGCGCGTCACGTGATCCGGGAATCGTCGCGTCGCGGCCTCCTGGATCGCGGCTTCAACATGATGCCCCCGCACCACAGCCCGGCTCCCGCCGCGCCGCGCGCGCCGTGGACAAACCTCGAGCATGCAAGAAGCCCGCCTTTCGGCGGGCTTCTCCACGCTTGCGGACGGCCTTCTGCTTGGAGGCAGACATGCTCGACGATAGGTGCCCGCAAACGCGACCAGGCGCGCTGGTCTGCGCGATTGCTACCGGCTGCGCGGCAGTCCGAGGCCTCGCAGCGCCACCTGGTCACGCATGATCTGCGTGCTGCCATGGTTGATTCCGGACTGGAATGCCCCCATCACGTTGTGCGCGTACAGGCCGCTCTCGATGGCGTCCTCGGCACCGTTGAGGAGCTGCGCGTACGGACCGAGGAGCTGCGCGATGGTCTCGGTGACCTTCACGCCGTGCTCGGGAGCCCACACCTTCTCGGCGCTGCCCTCGTACGTGAACTTCCCTTCGTGCTCCACGATCGACATGCTGCGCAGCGTCATCAGCCGGCAGACCTGAGCCTCGGTCCACACCTCGGCGATGCGGTCGCGCGCGGAGGGGTTGCTCTTGATGTTCTCGGCGAGGACGCCATTCTCGGGGTCCTTCACCCAGTTCACGATGTCCTCGTCGCGCCGCACCGACATCAGGTAACGGCCGGCGCCGACGCGGTCGAGGTTCAGACCCATCGCGCTCAGGTTCCAGCCGTTGTTCTCCTCGCCCAGCAGGCAGGAGGCCGGCACGCGCACGTCCTCGAAGAACGTCTCGTTCGTGCGGATCGTGCCGTACGTGGTGCCGCGCGGCGCGGGCGGGTCGTTCTGGATCGTCCACAGCGGGCGCACGGTGATCCCCGGCGTGTTGATCGGGATCAGGAAGATCGAGATCCCGGCGTTGCGCTTCGAGTCCGGGTCGGTGCGCGCCATCAGGTAGACGTGCGTCGAGCGGTGCGCGCTGGACGTGTACATCTTCTGGCCGTTGATGACGTAGTCGTCGCCGTCACGCACAGCGCGGCATTGCAACCCGGCTAGGTCCGCGCCGCCCGAAGGCTCCGTGAAGCCGAGGGCGAACGACAGCTCGCCGTTGATCAGCTTCGGGATGAAGTAATCCTTCTGCTCCTGCGTGCCGCCCGCGAGGATCGTCGGTGCGCCACTGCCGCCGCCGCCCACGCTCAGCCCGACGCGCGCGAACTCTTCCTCGACGATGTACTGGTCGAGGCGGTTGCCGTCCTGTCCGCCGTACTGCTTCGGCCACGAGATCGCGCGCCAGCCGCGCGCCTTGATCTTGTCGTACACGGCCGCCAGCTTCGGATTCCGCGATCCGCCCTCCCCGCCCTCGTCCTCCTCCTGGATGTCCGGGGTGACTTCCTTCGCGATGAAGTCCTGGACTTCCTGCTTGAGCGCCCGCTGGGCGGGCGTGTACTCGAATTCCACTTGTGGCCTCCCCCGGGAGCCCCCCGAGCGGGCCTCCACCGGTCTCCCTGACACTGGCACGGAATATCACGAACGATATACGCTCGCCGCCCGCCGATGACAACGCCCCGGCCGGCCCGGGACGCGAGAAGTCGCGCAATGCTCGCGCCCCGGCAGCGTCGATCAGGCCGGACGCCGCGCGGGCGCGCGCTATCATGCCGCCGGCGCACCAGGCCGGGGGATTGAAAGGAAGAGGAGACAGGACATGGCGCACCCGCTCGACGGAGTGAAGATCATCGAGATCGCGACGTACGCGCCGGCCAACATGGCCGCGGGCTGGCTCGCGGACCTGGGGGCCGACATCATCGTCGTCGAGCCGCCCTCGAACCGGGCGCTCGGTCCCGAGTGGGACAAGAGCGACCGCCTCCGCCACGTGGAGAACCGCAACAAGCGCGGCATCGGCCTGAACCTGCGCGAGCCCGAGGGTCAGGCGATCCTCCACCGGATGGTGCAGGACGCCGACATCCTGATCGAGGCGAACCGCCCCGGCGTCGCGAAGCGCCTCGGCTTCGACTACGAGACGCTCTCGAAGATCAACCCGCGCATCATCGTGTGCTCCTCCACCGGCTACGGCCAGCAGGGGCCGATGAGCCACCTGCCCGGTCACGGCCGGGTGTGGGAGGCCACCGGGGGCTGGCTGCTGACGCAGGGCACGGGCCTGGGCAACATGGGCGGCGATTACACGGGTGTCCCGTACATGAACCCGTTCAACCTCGCGGACATCAAGTCCGCGCCGTACATCCTGTCCACCATCCTCGCGGCGCTGTACGCGCGCACCAACACGGGCGAGGGCCAGCACCTCGACATCGCGCTGTTCGATGCCGTGATCGCCGTGCGCAACCCGGCGACACCGGCGCGCGGCGACGAGGCGTGGGAGCGGCACACCGCCGCGAACGGCGTGTACGTCTGCAAGGACGGCCGGTACATCGCCTTCGCGGTGTCGGAGGCCCTGCAGTGGAAGAACATGTGCACGGGCGTCGGCCACCCGGAGTTCGAGAGCGAGTTCCGCCCCTCGAACGCCCGCGCCGACGAGATCCGGGCGATCTTCGCCCGGCGCTTCATGGAAAAGACGCGCGACGAGTGGTTCGCGGAGCTGAGCCAGTACGACATGGAGGTCGCTCCGGTCCTCACCCTCGACGAATCTGCGAGCAACCCGCAGGTGAAGCTGCGCAACATGCACGTCGAGGTCACGGACGACGCGGGCTACCACCAGGTCCAGTACGGCGCCCCGTTCCACCTGAGCAAGACCCCGCCGAAGATCAAGCACCGTCGCGCTCCCCGGTTCGGCGAGCACACGGAGCAGGTGCTCGCCGAGCTTGGCTACAGCGCCGGCGAGATCGCGAAGCTCACGTCCTCGGGCGTGGCGATCGCGAAGCAGTGGTGATCCGCGCGGGGTGACCCGTCAGGGTGTCTCACGGAGCAGCCCGCCGGAAGGCGGGCTGCTCTGCGTGGCTGCTCGGGGCGGGTTGCTGCGTGGCTCCGCTGCGTGCGCCGCTCGTGCACGCCGACCGTGTGGCGGCCGCGCGCGCTCGGCGCGCGCACGAGGACGCCGGGGCGCCTCAGTCCCAGGCGGGCGGGTGCGTGCCGAAGGGCGCCGTGGGCAGCGCGTAGAAGGGCGGTGTCTCCGACAGCTGCTCGGCCGGCCGCATGTAGCGGACGGGGCCGTACGGCGTGTCCATCTCCGTCAGCAGATCCTCGAACTCGCTCAGCTCCGGATCGGGAATCCGCGCGCCGTCCACGCGGCCCATCTGCTTCACCCACTCCCCGGTCGTCGCCAGCGCCACGCGGACGTGGTAGCTCCCGCCCTCGTGCGCGCGACGCACGAGCGCCGAGAGCACGCCGAGCGCGGCGATATACGCCGTTGAGTGATCCATGACCTGGCAGGGGAGACCCGCCGGCTGCCCGCCCTCGCGGTACAGGGCGCCCTCGTAGGCCATGCCGTTATGACACTGCAGCATGCTGTCGTAGCAGGCGCGGTCGGACCAGGGGCCCTGGTGACCGAAGCCGCTGAGGCTCACGTAGATCAGCCCCGGGCGCCGCGCCGCCGCGGCCTCCGGACCGAACCCGTGCGACGCCAGCACGCCGGGGCGCATTCCCTGCACCAGCACGTCCGCCTGGTCCACGAGCTCGCCGAAGGTGTGCGGCTCGGTGCGCAGGTCGAGCCACGCGGAGCGCTTCCCGAACCCCGTGGCGATGTCCATCAGTCCCCATGGCGCGACGCTCGGCGCCGTGACCTGGATCACGTCCGCGCCGTGCCCGGCAAGGAACCGGCAGCACGTCGGACCCGAGATCACGCGCGTGAGGTCGATCACGCGCACGCCCGAGAGCGGACGCTCGGCCGGGCGCAGGGGCTGCGGCGGTGAGTCGGCGATCTTCGTGATCTCCACGACCGGCGTGCGCAACACGGCGGAGCCGTGCGGATGCACGGCCCATTCCTCGTTCGTGAGCACCACAGCGGCGATCCCGCCGCGGCTGCATACCGCCTCCTCGATCTCGAAGGCATTCCGCTTGCGCGTCGCCTCGGCGCCGGCCGCGCTGTCGTCCGCGCAGCCGAGGACGTCCAGCGCCACCTGGCGGTGATGCGGCAGCGACGTCTGGTAGCGGATGTAGCGATCATCGGCCGTGCGGTAGAACCCCAGGCCGAGCCGGTCCGTCTGCCCGCGCGGCGGCAGCCCCTCGACCTGCGCCCAGCGCTCCGAGCGGTACGTGGCGATGGCGTGACGCGTGTCGATCGCCACAGTCTGTGTGCGGCCGGTGCGCTCGCGCCACACCTCGGTCACGCCCAGGCTCGCCGCGCCGATCGCCGCCGCCGCGGCCCCACCGATGCGGTAGATCGCCGGGAAGTACGGGTCCGAGCCGGTGACGGTCAGCCGCGACGCGATCCCGGGGTCGAGGCCGGCGGCGCTCAGCAGGCCCGCCGCAAGTTCGACGGTGCTCGGACCGGTCACCCCATCAATCCTCGGGACCACCTGCGGCTCGTTCACGGAGCATCCCCCGGCACCGACCGGTCATCCAGCCGGCCGAATTGAAACACCTGAGGCGGCCGATTCTACAAAAACCACACCAGCCTCGCACCAGATCTCCCTCGCGGCCGCGAGGTTCGCCTAGAAACCGTCGTGGGCGTTCGTCCGGCGCCGCACCCGGATCCCCGGTGTTGCGAGGCCTCGCGCGGGGGGCGTATACCTCGGCGTACTTCGCGCTCCGCGAACGGAGCAGGGCACGGGAGGAGCAGACGATGCCGCTCATGGACCTCGGCGACGCCACGATTCACTACGAGGACCGCGGCTCGGGGCCGCTCACCTTCATCCACTGCCACGACATGGGCTCAAGCGGCGAGCGCTTCGAGGCCGATGACATGGACTGGTATGCGCAGCGCTTCCGCACGATCTCGTGGGACAACCGCGGGCTGGGCCGCTCGGGCCAGTCGGCGAAGTACACGCTGCCGCTCTACGCCGCCGACATGGCGCATCTGCTCGATCGCCTCGGCGTCGAGCGGGCGATCGTGATGGGCGTCTCGTGGGGCGGGATCCTGGTGCAGCGCTTCGCCATCGACTACCCGGAGCGGTGCCTCGCGCTGATCGTCGACTCCTCGTCGCCGGAGACGAACGCTGCGGCCAGCGAGAACTGGTACCTGCGCGCCGAGGCCGCCCGCATCGGCGCGAAGGCCGTCATCGGGCGCGAGCTCAGCCCGGCGTTCGAGGGCCACGCGGTGATCACCCCGGAACAGGCCGACGAGGCGCACGCGCGCGTCAAGCCCGAGCACCTGGACTCGTACGTGGCGCAGTACCGCGCGACGGCAGGCCTCCACGAGCATCCGCTGACGCCGTACCTGCACCGGATCACGTGTCCCACGCTGGCGGTCGCGGGCGGAAAGGACGCCACGGCGGGCGCCGGCGGTGCGGTGGTCATCTCCCGCAACGTGCCGAACGCGCGCCTCCACATCTTCCAGGACGCGGGACACGGCACCTCGCGCACGGCCCGCGCGGAGTTCCGCACGCTGCTCCTCGACTTCCTGGGCGAGAACGGCCTGCCGGTCTAGGGGTACCGGCCACGCACCTGCGAGACCCATTCGAGTCGCGCTCCCTGATCGTCGAAGGGGTCCGCGAGGTGGTGACGGGCGCTGCGGCATCGCCCGTCAGTCGCGTCTCACGCCTCGGCGTTCAGCACCGCTTCGGAGCGGTTAGAGCATCCCCGACTGGTCGAGGGTGGTGCGGACGAGCATCTGGTGCAGCGCGGCGCGGCGCGACTCGGCCTGGTTCTGCTGGCCCATCTCCACGAGGATCGGGACGCAGCCCCTGACCCACTGCCCGATGGACAGCGACGTGGTGCCGCTGAACGTGACCCCGTTGCCCTGCGGACGCGTGGCGCTGGGACTGGGCGTGGCGCCCGGGCGCGGCGTGTTGCTGGGCACCACCTGCACACCCGGCCTCGGCGTCGCAGCGCCGCGCATGTAGAACTCCTCGCGCGGGGCGATCTGCGCGTTCACGGTCCGCACCACGTTCGCGAGACGGTCGATGGTCGCGTCGTTCGCGCCGGCGCCGATGGCGAACGTCTGGCCGATGAACGCCGTGCCACTGCTGGCGCCGCGCTCGGCGTAGAACACCCACGACTCGTGCAGGTCGTACAGGAGTTCGGGCTGGAACTCCCGTCCGAGGTCGATGATCGCCGCCGCCATGCGGGCCATCGGCAGGCCGTCCGGGTTGCCCGGGTACAGCCGGTTCAGGTCACCCAGCTCGGGCAGCGTGCGCTCCATGACGGCGTCCGAGCGCCAGTTGACGCGGGGCACCACCAGCAGGCTCCCGCGCTCCACCTGCCAGTCCGCGATCCCCTCCGCGGCTAGCCAGCCGCCGGGCTCGTTGCCGTGCACGCCGCCGAGCACCATGATGCGCGGCCCTGGCCTGCCGCTGTGGATGGCGATCCCGTCCGCGGCCCACGGCGTGCCCTTCAGGAGCGTCACCACCTCGTTGCCGCGCGCGTGCAGCGGTGGCGGCGTGGGCGTGGGCTCGGGGGTGGGGGTGCCGTTCGCCGGGCCCACGGGCGCGCCGAGGCGGGCCTCCAGGTCGGGGTGCTCGGCGTGGGTGAGCGAGCACGCGGACAGCGCCGACGCGCCCAGCCCGGTTCCCGCGAGCGCGAGGAAGCGGCGGCGGGTGACCCGGGAGGGCGATCTCGGCGATGAGCCCGGCGTAGACATGCCAGTCATGCTACGAAACGCACCCGCTCCCAGTCATCAAAGGGATGTCAGCGTCCGGCGCGGCTCCGGACAGATGCCCAGAATCTGCGGGAGGGTGAGGCGTGCCCAGTCGTCAGGTGCCCCGTCGCGGGGTGCCCGGTCGCCACGTGCCCCAGACCCAGTGGCGGCGCCCGCTCAGTCCTCGACCGCCCCGAGGAGCATCCCGGCGCCGACGGTGTGGTTCGTCGTCTCGTCGATGAGGATGAACGATCCGGTGTGGCGGTTCGCGCGGTACGAGTCGAAGAACAGCGGCTCCGTGGTGCGGAAGGTGACGCGCCCGATCTCGTTGAGGGCGAGCCCGTCCGCGTCGATGTCCTCGGCCAGGGTGTTGATCTCGAGGCGCGAGGCGATGCGTGTGACCATGGCGCGCGCGGTGTGGGTGGTGTGCTTGATCGCCAGGCGCACGCCGGGCGCCAGGCGCGAGCGCTCGGTCATCCAGCAGACCCACGCCTCCACGTGCCGCGCGGCGGCCGGCTCGCGCTCGGCGCCGACGATCATGTTGCCGCGCGACACGTCGATGTCGTCCTGCAGGCGGATGGTGACCGACATCGGCGGCGCGGCGGCCTCCACCGGGCCGTCGAAGGTGTCGATGCCGGCGATCGTGGTGCGCTGTCCGCCGGGGAGCACGGTCACGGCGTCGCCGGGGCGGAAGACGCCGCCCGCGACGGTGCCGGCATAGCCGCGGTAGTCGTGGTACTCGCCGCGCATCGGGCGGATCACGTACTGCACCGGGAAGCGGCGGTCGTCCAGGTCCTCGTCCGTCGCGATCTCGACCTCCTCCAGGTGTTCCAGGAGCGCCTTTCCGTCGTACCACGGCATGCACCCCGAGCGATCGACCACGTTGTCGCCGTTGAGCGCGGAGATCGGGATGAAGGTCACATCGCGCACGTCGAGCTTGCTGGCGAACTCGGCGAAGTCGTCGCGCACCGCCTCGAACACGGACTGGTCGTAGTCCACGAGGTCCATCTTGTTCACGCAGACCACGAGGTGCGGGATGCCGAGCAGCGACGAGATGAAGGCGTGCCGCCGCGACTGCTCCACCACGCCCTGCCGCGCATCGATCAGGATCAGCGCGAGGTGCGCGGTGGAGGCGCCGGTCACCATGTTGCGCGTGTACTGCACGTGGCCGGGCGTGTCCGCGATGATGAACTTGCGCCGTGGCGTGGAGAAGTACCGGTACGCGACGTCGATGGTGATGCCCTGCTCCCGCTCGGCGCGCAGGCCGTCCGTGAGGAGCGCGAGGTTCACGTACTCGTCGCCGCGCGCCTCGCTGGTGCGCTCGATGGCATCCCACTGGTCCTGCATGATCGACTTCGCGTCGTACAGCAGCCGCCCGATGAGGGTGCTCTTGCCGTCGTCCACGGATCCCACGGTGGCGAAGCGGAGCAGCTCCACTAGAAGTACCCCTCGCGCTTGCGGTCTTCCATCGCGGCATCGGAGGTCCGGTCATCGGCGCGGCTCGCACCCCGCTCCGTGATGCGCGTCGCCGCGATCTCCGCGATCACGTCCTCCACCGTAGTAGCAGCGCTCGCCACAGCGGCGGTGCAGGTGATGTCGCCGACGGTGCGGAAGCGCACGACGCGGTGCTCGGTGCGCTCGCCTCGGAGGTGCGGCAGGATGCCGGCATCTGCCATCAGCATGCCATCGCGCTCGAAGACCGCGCGCTCGTGGGCGAAGTAGATCGATGGAATCTCGATGCGGTCGCCGGCGATGTACTGCCAGACGTCCAGTTCCGTCCAGTTCGAGATCGGGAAGACGCGGATGTGCTCACCCGCGCGGTGACGCCCGTTGAAGAGATCCCAGAGCTCGGGGCGCTGGTTCTTCGGGTCCCACTGGCCGAAGTCGTCGCGGAAGGAATACACGCGCTCTTTCGCGCGGGCCTTCTCCTCGTCGCGCCGCGCGCCACCGAAGACGGCGTCGAACTTCCCCCGCGCGATCGTCTCCAGCAGTACCGGCGTCTGCAGGCGATTGCGCGAGGCGCGCGGACCGGTGTCGTCCACCAGCGTGCCCGCGTCGATCGCCTCCTGCACGGAGCCCACGATCAGCCGGACGCCGAGTTCGGCGACGCGCCGGTCGCGGTACTCGATCACCTCAGGGAAGTTGTGACCGGTGTCGATGTGCACCACGGGAAAGGGGATGCGCGCGGGCCAGAACGCCTTCTCCGCCAGCCGCAGCATCACGATCGAGTCCTTGCCGCCGGAGAAGAGCAGCGCGGGGCGCTCGAACTCCGCCGCGACCTCGCGAATGATGTGGATCGACTCGGCCTCGAGGACCTCGAGGTGCGTGAGCTCGCGGGGCAACGTGCTGTTCACGACGTCAACTCCTCGGACAGTCCGCAGCACCGTGCTGCGCTGCTTGTGAACACGGTCACAACCGCGGGCGACGAAAAGGAGCGGCGGTGCCCGGGGGCTCGCCGCCGCTCTCCACCGCGCGCTAGACGGCGCACTCGCCCTCGCCGCGCTCGAGGACGTACAGGCCCTCTCGCTCCCAGTCCACGAACTCCTGGATGCTGTCGGTCGAGAACTTCGGCGTGACCGTCAGGTCCTGCACGGCGGCCTCGAACGGAGTGACGCCGACGCGCTCGAAGAACGCGTTGAACGCCTCGCCGTCGCTCCGTTGCGACTGGTACAGACCGATGAAGCGCTCCACGGCCTCCGGGACGCGCTTCGCCGGGATGCGGAGCTTCGCGATCGTGCCGATGTGCGCCGTCACGCCCTCGTGGCGCTCGCCGCCCAGGAAGACGTTGTACGCCGGGATCTGGCGGGCGTCGTTCTTCATCGCGGCGCCGTGGAAGCCGATGTTGCCGAGGTGATGCTGGCCGCACGAGTTCGGGCAGCCACTGATGTTGATGAAGATCTGCTTCGTCAGGGGGTCCGTGATGTCCATCGCGTCGATGCGCTCGGAAATCGCCCGGTTCAGGCCCATCGACGACGTGATGCCGAGCTTGCACGAGTCCGTGCCGGGGCAGGAGACCACGTCGCGGATCGTCGCGGCACCGGACTCGCCGAGGCCGATCGCCTGCAGCGCCTTCCACACCGCGTGGACGCGGTTGCCGGGGATCCAGCGCAGGACCATGTTCTGCGCCTGTGTGGTCCGCGCCCGTCCCGCGCCGAAGTCCGTGATGATCGAAGCGAGCCCGCGCCACTGCTCGGGCCGCAGATCGCCCTGCCGCACGAACGCCTGCACTGCGAAGTAGCCGTCCTGCTTCTGCGACCGCACGTTGTCGTCCACGAAGCGCTGGAAGGCCTCGCGCTCCTCGGCGGGAACCCCGGCAACGTCGAGCGGCGCGGGGGCGGGAGCGAGGGCGGCCTCGTCGTCATGGAGGAGCAACGCGTGCAGGTCGGGGCGCTGCTTCGCCCAGTCCTGCGCCAGCCGCTCGTCCACCATGCGGCGGAAGGCGTCCTCGCCTACGCGGTGGACCAGGAACTTGAGGCGCGCCTTCAGGATGTTCACGCGCAGCTCGTCCGCGTCCTGGAAGATGCGGATCACCGCCTCGGAGTACGTCAGGAAGTCATCGACGGAGACGAAGTCGGTGAGGACGATCGCGTCCTTCGGCATCGTCGAGAGGCCCCCGCCGACGACCATCTTGAAGCCGCGCACCTCCTCGCCCGCGATGTTGCGGACGCGGGGGATGAAGCCGATGTCGTGGATCGGCGTCAGCGCGGCGTCGGCGTCGGAGCCGGAGAAGGTCACCTTGAACTTGCGGGGGAGGAGCTGGCTGAGGGGATTACGCACCCAGTAGCGTACAAATGCCGCCGCGTATGGCGTGATGTCAAAGAGCTCGTCGCCGCGGATGCCCGCCCACGGGTCGCCGGTGACGTTGCGCACCACGTTGCCGCACGCCTCGCGCGAGGAGAGCCCGTGGTCGCCGAGGATGCGCAGGACGTTGTACATCTCGGGCAGGGGGATGTGGTGGAACTGCAGGTTCTGGCGGGTGGTGATGTGCCCCTTGGCCAGCGGCGCGATCTCCGACACCCGGGCGAAGGCTTCCATCTGCTCCGGGCCGAGGCCGCCGAACGGGAGCTTCACCCGGATCATCTGGCGCGCCGCCTGGCGCTGCCCGTAGACCCCCTGCTTCAGGCGGAAGCCGATGAACACGCGCTCCTCGCGCTGCCCGGCGAGGAAGGCGGTCGCTTCCGTCTCGAAGTCGTCGAACTCCTTCGTGATGATCGGGATGACGGTGGGGGCGCTGGCGCGCTGTGCGGTAGTCATGGTGGCGCTCTTCCCTGCTCGACCCGCTCGGTACCGGATATTGTCGACATACTCAGTCGACAAAGGAGACATTAGAGTACCCGCGCTCCAGAGGGCATGGCAAGTCCTGCTGAAACCCGGCGCGTGGGAAGCACGAAATGGCAGGTTGAGTCCCGCCCATCCAGCCCTGCGGGACGCGCGGCAGGGGGTCGGGCTGGGCCGGCCTAGTAGGTGGAGACGTCCATCTGGGGGAGCATCCCGGTTGCCGAGTAGACCGTGCGCTCCGCGATGTTGGTCGCGCGGTCGGCGATGCGCTCCAGGTTGTGGGCGACCCAGAGGAGGTGGGTGCTGGGCTCGATGGTGGTCGGGTCGCCGACCATCACCTGGATCAGGTCGGCGTAGATCTGATCGTAGAGGCGGTCCACCTCCTCGTCGGCGGCGCCGACGCGGTACGCGGCCTCAATGTCCTGGTCGAGGAACGCCTGCACGGAATTGCGGAGCATGTCCTTGGCGCGGCTCGCCATGATCGGCATGTCGATCAGGGGCTTCACCAGGGGCTCGTCCTGCATCATCACGACGATCTTGGCGATCCCGGCCGCGTGGTCACCCATGCGCTCCATGTCCGACATGATCGCGGTCACCGACACGATCATGCGCAGATCGCCGGCCATGGGAGCCTGCTGGGCCAGGAGTGAGATGCACGCGTTCTGCAGGTGGAACCCGATCGCGTTGACTTCCCTGTCGTCCTCGATGATGCCGCGGGCGAGCGCGACGTCCCGGTCCATGAGGGCCTGCATCGCGCGATCCACCGCCCGCTCGACCATCGATCCCATCTCCAGGACGCCGTCCTGCAAGGCGGCGATCTGGCGCTGGAACTGCTCTCGAGGCATGACCGGGCCGCCCAATCCCCGGGCGGTGCACGACCGCCCGGCCCACTCGCCGTGAATCGCTCAAGGTGCCAGTGTACCCGCCCGCACCCTCAGGCAGGCGCGTCGGCCCGCGGGAGGGTGAAGCAGAGCGTGGCGCCCGGCGACCCCTCCGCCACCCAGATCTCGCCGCCGAGGCGTGAGACGGTGTGGCGCGCGATCGCCAGGCCGAGGCCGGTTCCGCTGCCGCGCGCGCGGTCCGCCGTGTAGAACCGTTCGAACACCCGCTGGCGGTCGGCGGGCAGGATGCCGGGGCCCTCGTCACGCACGCAGACCCGGGTCATGTCCCCGTCCGCCTCCAGCCGGATGGTGACGGTGCCTCCCCGCGGGGAGTAGCGGATGGCGTTGTCCAGGAGGTTGGTGATCACCTCCAGCCCGCGCTCGTGGTCTGCCAGCACCAGCGCCCCCGCGGGCGTCGCCACGTGCACGGCCAGCGCCACGCCGGACCGTTCAGCGACGGGCAGCATGCGCGCCACGGCCACGCGGGCGAGCTCCGCCACCTCCACCGGGCGAATGTCGAACTCCTCGGCGCGGGACTCCAGGCGGGAGAGCGTCAGCAGGCGCTCGACGATGTCACCCAGCCGTTCCAGCTCATGCGTCAGGCTGGCGTGGAAGCGAGCGCGGCGCTCAGCGTCGTCCACGCCGCTCTCCAGCGTCTCCGCCAGGGCCCGGGCGGCCGCGATCGGGGTCCGCAGCTCGTGCGACACGTTCGCCACCAGCTCCGAGCGGGCGCGCTCCGCGTTCCGGAGCGCGGTGATGTCCTGCACGGTGAGCACGGCGTGCACCGGCGCGGCCTCCAGGCGCGCGGCTGCCGCGCGAACGATGCGGTCGTCCCCCAGCGCGACGTCCCGGGGCTCGCCCGCCGCTTCGCGCAGCACCTGCGCCAGTGCGGCGTCGCGCGTCGCGCGGATCAGGGACACGCCCTCCATCTCCTCACGCGGGCGCCGGAGGATGCGCGCCAGCGCCGGGTTGGCGACGAGCACGTCCTCCTGGGCGTCGATCACGAGGATGCCCTCGGGCAGCAGCGCGAGGAGCCCCCGCAGCTCGTGGACGAAGTCGATGACCGGCGGCGCCTCCGGCCGCGCGGGGCGCGCCGCCTCGGGTGGCCGAGCGCCGAGCCAGCCGGCCAGCAGCACGCCGGCACCGGCAGCCAGCCAGCGGAAGGGGTCGGGAAGCGCCGCCACGGCAAGCGCGACCACCACCGCCAGCGCGACGAGCACCGTCGGGTGTCTCACGCCACGAACCGGTAGCCGACGCTGCGCACGGTCTGGATGTGCTGCGGGTTCGCGGGGTCCTCCTCGATCTTCTCGCGCAGCCACCGCACGTGGACGTCGACGGTCCGTGTCTCACCCATGAAGGTGATGCCCCACACCTCCTCCAGGATCTGGCTTCTGGTCAGCGCCTGCCCGGGATGGCGCATGAAGTACGTCAGGAGCGCGAACTCCCGTGGCCGGAGCGTCAGCAGCTCGCCGCGATGGCGAGCCTCGTGCGTGGTCTCGTTCACCTCCAGCGCCCCCGCGCGGAGCACCACGTCCTCCAGCGGCTCGCCGGCGCGAGGACCGGCGGCCCGCGAGAGGGCGTCCCGGCGGAGCATGGAGGCCACCCGGGCGCGCAGCTCGCGCATGGAGAAGGGCTTGGTCAGGTAGTCGTCAGCGCCGGTTTCCAGGCCCTGGACCCGATCGGCCTCGGAATCGCGCGCGGTCAGCAGGAGGATCGGGACGGGGGCCTCGGCGCGGAGGATGCGGCAGACGTCCAGGCCGGACATCCGGGGCAGCATGACGTCCAGCACCACGGCATCCGGGTGCCGCTCGCGGGCCAGCGCCAGCCCGGCCACGCCATCGGCGGCGGTCAGCACTTCGTGGCCATCCCTGCCGATACTGTATGCGACGGCATCGAGGATGTTCGGGTCGTCCTCGACCACCAGGACGGTCGACATGGGAACGCCTCCGGCGCGTCGCGGGCTCAGACTCAGCCCAGACTCGGGCGGGACATGCCCCCGCCGCCCTTCGAGACCCTATACTTGTTGTATACGCTTCTCGGACTATGTGGGGCGCAACCACCAATGGGGTGCGCCCGCTGCACAGGGTGAATGCCCGTGTCCATGAATTCACCGGAGCTGCAGGCGGTCCTGCTGGGCATCATCGAGGTCCAGCCGCTGGACGTCCTGCTCCGGCACCTCGCGGGCGCCGCGCGCGAGATGACGGGCTCGGACTTCGCCGCGCTCGGCGCATACGACGACAGCCGCCGCCTGGAGCATTTCGAGACGGTAGGACTGTCCAACGACGAACGCCAGTCGCTGGGTCACCCGCCCCACGGCCTGGGCCTGTTGGGCGAGTTCGCGATCGATCCGCGCACCGTGAATCTGGACGACTTCCGGCACCACCGGGCCTCCGTCCGGATGCCGACGCACCATCCCGACATGCAGGCGTTCCTGGGCGTCCCGCTGGTCTACGGCGGGCGCGTGCTCGGCGCGTTCTATGTCACGCGCAAGCCGGGCGGCGCCGCCTTCAGCGCCGAGGACCGCGCGCAGCTGGAGGCGCTGGCGCCGTACGCGGCGATCGCCATCCGCAACGCGAGGGCCCTGGACGCGGAGCAGCGGCAGCGCGCCGCGGCGCAGGCGCTGGCGGATACCGCGCGGGCGCTGCAGGAGGTGGACCGTCCGGGCGAGGCCGCACGCATCCTGGTCAACGCCGCGGGCGAGCTGCTGGCGGGTCACGGCGAGGCCGTGGTGTGCTGGACCAGCGCCGATGACGACGACACGCAGACGGCCGCCTCGGTCCCGGGCTCGCACCTGGAGGCCGAGGTGCTGGCGCTGGTGGAGGCGGGGCTGCCGCCGGGACGCCACGAGCGGCCGGGGATGCTGCCGGGCACGGACGTCACGATCTACGTGGGCGAACTCCCCGATGGCGGCGAGCTGGTGCTGGCAGCGGCGATCCCCACCCACCACGGCAACGGCGTCCACCTCGCGCTCCGCACATTGCACGACATTGGCGTGGCCGGGCACGCGCACATCGCCCGGCGCGCGGCCGAGGCCGCCCTGGAGCGCTACGCCCTGCGCGACGGCATCGCGCGGGACTTGCATGACGACATCATCCAGGCGATCTACGCGATCGGCCTCGGTCTCCACCGGGCGCGCATGCGCGACAGCATCACGAAGGAAGAGGCGATCGAGGCCGCGACCACGGAGCTGAGCGCGGTGATCGCGGATCTGCGCGCGTACATCGGCCACCTGACTGGCGACGAGCTCCCGGGCACCGCACTCCTGACCGAGCGGCTGCGCTCGATCATCGACGCGGCGAGCTCATGCGAGTGGGAGCAGCGCATCGAGATGGGGCAGGAGCAGCTGAACCCCGCCACCGAGCGCGCGGTCTACCTGATCGCCCGCGAGCTGATCTCCAACGTGGAGCGGCACGCGCAGGCGCGGCGCGCCTCGCTGGTGGTGCGGCGCGACGCCGGAGACATCCACATCGAGGTCACGGACGACGGGATTGGCTTCGACCGCAACAGCATCGCCCCGGATCGCGTCGGTGTGCGCAGCGTGGAGCAGCGCGCGGCTGACCTCGGCGGATCGCTGCTCTTCGAGACGGCGCCGGGCCGGGGCACGTCGGTATCGGTGACCATCCCCGTAGTGCTGGCGCAGGGGATCCCTTCGTGACCATCGCCGACACGCCGCTGCGCGTCATGCTCGTGGACGATCATGCCGTCGTGCGACGCGGCCTGCGCGACCTGCTCTCGGAGCGCGGCGACATCTCCGTTGTCGGCGAGGCCGGCTCCGTGAAGCAGGCGCTGGAGGAGGCCGCGCGCCTCAAGCCGGACGTGGTCGTCATGGATCTGCGCCTCCCGGACGGGAGCGGCGTGGAGGCCTGCCGCGACATCCGCTCCGCGCACCCGGACACGAAGGTGCTCATCCTCACGTCCCACGCCGACCAGAACGCGCTGTTCGCGGCGGTGATCGCGGGGGCCTCGGGCTACCTGTTGAAGGACCTGAACCCGGCGAGCATCCAGGACGCCGTCACCCAGATCGGCCGCGGCGGCGCGATGCTCGACCCGCAGATGGCGACGGGGGTACTGGAACGGCTGCGCCGGGGCCAGGGCGCGCACCCGGCGGACGACGCCTTCTCGTCGCTCTCGCCGCAGGAGGATCGCATCCTGGACATGATCGCGGACGGGATGACCAACGGTGAGATCGCCCTGCGGCTGCAGCTCGCCGAGAAGACGATCAAGAACTACGTCTCGCAGATCTACGCGAAGTTGAACGTCGAGCGCCGCTCGCAGGCGGCACGCCTCGCGACCGAGCGGCGTCTCCGCAAGGAGCAGCAGTAGCCGCCTCGTCGGTGCGCGCGCGGCGTCCCGCTGCGCCGGCGCCCCGTCCGCTCGCCGCCTATCCGTTCGTGAGCGCCGCCAGCGAGACGAAGTCGTACCCGTTGGCGCGCAGGCCATCGATAATCGCCGGCAGCGCGGCGGCATCCTGCGACTGCGCGCCCACGTGGAAGATGAGGATCGCCCCCGGCGAGGTCAGCGCCAGGGTGCGCTCCACGATGCGCGGCGCGGACAGCCCGTTCCAGCCCAGCGAATCGACCGCCCACATCGCGGTCACGGTGTAGCCGCGCGCCCCGACGTCGGCGAGGACGGAGGCGTCCATGTCGCCGTACGGCGGGCGGAAGTACGGGAGCGTGGAGACCCCCGCGATGCGCTGGATGGCCGCCTCGGTGCGATCGATCTCGGCCCAGCGCTGCGCGCGCGTGAGCGGCGCCGCGCCCGTGGACAGCCCTGTGAACGAGGCATGACTCCACGTGTGGTTGATCAGCTGGTGCCCCTCGGCGGCCATCCGCTTCACGAGCTGCGGGTTCTGCTCCGCCCACGTCCCCGTCATGCCGAAGCTCGCGATCGCGTGCTCGTGGTCGAGCGTGTCGAGGATGTCCGCGGCATATCCGACATCAGCCCCGGCGTCGAACGTCAGCGCGACGCGCTTCCTCGTGCGGTCGCCATAGCTGAGCGCGGTGGATCGCGGGCCGTCCGAGATCGCACCAGCGACCAGCGACGCGGGCGATGCGGTCGGGGGCGATGCGGTGGAGATTGCGGCCTCGGCCGTCGCCGCGGCCACTCGCAGCGGAGCCACGGACGCGGGGGCTCGTGCGGCGGTGACCGCATCCGGAGGCGCGGACGCGGCGGCGGACGGCGCGGTCGTCGTGGCGGGGGGCAGGGCGGGCGCCGGGGCGTGGCTGTGCCCGCCGGCCGCCGACGCGATCACGGAGAGCTCCCCCGCGCTCGGCGCAGGCACCGCCGAGGAGCGTACGCCGCCGCCAGAGACCGCGAACAGTGCGAGCACGGACACGATGCTAAAGAACGCGATCCTCGGGTAGCCACCAGGGATACGCACGCTCAGCCCCCCTGCTTCGTCTGTGGCAGGAACTCCAGCACGCCACGCGCCACACCGCGCGCCATGGCGTTACGTGCGCCCTCTTCGCGCAGCAGCGCCCCATCGGCGGGGCTGCTAATGAACAGCAGCTCGACGAGCGCGCCGGGCATCTGCGACGCACGGCTGCTGATGCTCTCCTGGCCGGGCGCGAAGCCCAGCGCCTCGGGCGTGCCGCCGCGACGGTACACCTCGTCGCGGCCGGTGACGCGCGGCGGACCGAGGATGAAGAGCGGGAAACAGCGCCCCTGGAACGCCTTCAGGCAGGCATCGTCGAAGATGCCGCGCGCCATCGCCGGGTATCCCGCGGAGCGCATCTCGGCGCTGACGCCCTCGAGCAGCAGTCCCGCCAGCGTCCGGCTCTCCGCTGAGAACGGGCGCTGGCCGCTGTAGTAGACCTCGTAGCCGCGGGTCTCGGCGTCCGGCGCACCGTTGGAGTGCAGGGAGACGAGCGCGTCCGCGTGCGCCGCGTTCGCGATGTCGATGCGGGCCTGCAGGTCCAGGCGCGTGCCGCTGTACCCCGTCACCTGCGTGGGCGGCGCGCCGGGCGCTGCCGCGCGCACATCGGCGGTGCGCGTCAGGATCACCTCGACCCCGCGCGCGCGCAGCACGTCCGCGACGCGCTTCGCCATGTCGAGGTTCGAGTCCTTCTCGACGACGCCGTACGCCACCGCGCCGCTCTCATCCACGGCGTGCCCGGGGTCCATCACCACGACCGGGGAGCGCCGCGCGACCGCGGTGGGTACAGGGGTCGCGGCGGCCGGCTGCACCGAGGGGACGCCGGGGCCGCCGGCGGTCGGCGTGGACGTCGCCGTGGCCGCCGGGGACGCGTGTGGGGGCGCTCCGCAGGCGGCTGCCGCGAAGCACGCGACTCCGGTCAGCAGGCGGACGAGCACGTGAGCAGGCACACGGGGCGCGACGGTGCGTGCGGGCATCACGAGGCGCCAGGCGCCACGGCGCCCTCGGCGGCGGTGGCGACGGGTGGCGACCACGTGTGGGTGTCAAACGCCCAGCGGAAGAGCGCGGCCCCATCGGAGGCGCGGTCGGGGGAGCGCAGCACGACGACAAGCACGCGGTGCCCGTCGCGCGTGACGGAGCCGACGAGCGTCTGGCGCGCCGTGCGCGTGTATCCCGTCTTCACGCCGTCGACGCCGGGAAGTCGCGAGTAGAGCGGGTTGAGCGTGCCCAGGTCGTACGTCGCGAGCGCGCCGGTCACGACGCGGTACCGGGTGCTCACGATCTCGCGGAAGTCCTGGCGTTGCATGGCCACGCGCGTCAACACGGCGAGGTCGAACGCGGAGGAGTAGTGACTCGTGGCGTCCAGACCGTGCGGGTTCGCGAAGTGGGTGTCGACGAGTCCGAGCTCGGCGGCGCGCTGGTTCATGAGCGCGACGAACGCATCCGTCGAACCGCTGACATGCTCCGCGATCGCGAGCGCGGCGTCGTTCCCGGAGGGGAGCATGAGCCCGTAGAGCAGGCCTTCCAGCGTCAGCCGCTCGCCGGGCACGAGGCCCATCACGGTGCTGCCGCGCATCCGGCGGCTGTCCACGGTGACCTCGACCTGGTCCTCGAGATGGGCGCGTTCGAGGGCGAGCAGGGCCGTCATGATCTTCGTGAGGCTCGCCTCCGGGAGGCGGATGTGGGCGTCCTTCTCGTACAGCACGACGCCGCTCGTCTCGTCGATCACGATCGCGGAATCGCTGGCGATGGCGGGCGCCGGCGGGGCCTCGGGAACGAGGCTGGGGGCGGGCCCCCACGCGATCATCCGCGCCGGCACGGGCGCCGGCGCGGGGACGAGCACCGCGGGGGCGGGCACGGCCTCCTCGATCGGGGCGCTTCGGGACGTCGAGGGACGCACGGGCGCCCCACCGCCTTCGCGGGCGCTCAGGACAGCGGGGCGAGCGAGCGCGGCGGATCCCAGCGCCATCAGCAGGACGGCCAGGAACGCGAGGTGCCGGAAGAACTGCGGGTGCCGGTTGAGGCGCGTCATTCCTGGACCCTGGGCGGTGCGGCGGGTGCTGACAGTGAACACGAAACCGTGCCGTGCTGCGAGCCGCGCAATCCTCACGCCCCGCCGCCCGCCCGGCGCGGGAGCTAGACCAGTCTGCTCCCGCCCCCGGCGGGACCGCCGTCCGGGGCTCCGCGATCACGCTGGTCGCGCTGATCGCGGAGGAATGCCTCCACGCCGTCGATCACGGCTGCGGGATCCAGGGTCTCTGCCGCGGCCGGTGGCTCGGGCGGGGAGGCATCGTCGTACTGCTCCTCCAGCCCGCGGACGATGTCCACGAGCTGCGGCTGCGCGGCGAAGGCGTCCACGAGCGCAATGTCGGCGCGGGCCACCTCGCCATCGACCTCCTCGAGGGAGGTGCGCGTGCCCAGCGCGCGGTCGATCGCCGTCACCAGGGCGCGGACGGCGTACGGGTTCGCGTCCCCATCGATGTAGAACGGAGCGATTGCGGTGAGGGAGAACCCACTGCGCCCACGCGCGCGCTCCTCGATGGCGATCGCCATGGCGTAGGAGGCCGGGCCCTGGTATCGCGGCGCACGGGAGGGCAGGCCGAAGAGCGCGGCCTCCCCCTCGCCGGCGCCGACGAGGTGCATCGGAATCGGGCGGCTGTGGGGGGTTCCGCCGGGGTAGGCGTTCACGATCATGGACTGCTCGACGCCCAGCGCCTCGGCGACGGAGGCGAACGCCTCGCCGTACGAGCGCCAGCGGAGGTGCGGCTCCGCGCCCGCGAACAGCACGATGTCGCGCCCGGCGCCCTCGGGGCGGGCGACCGCGAAGCGCGCCTCGGGCCAGTCCAGCACGCGCGTTCGATCCTCGATGCGGACGGTGGGGCGCAGGACGCTGAAGTCGAAGTAACGGTCGGGATCGATCTCCGCGACCGGGCGGGCGCTCCAGTGCTGCGCGAGGTACGCCACGGCGGCCACCGCCGAGGAGCCGTTGTGGCCGTCGAAGGCGGCGATCAGCAGAGGGCGGTCCAGCGGCCGAACGTCACCGGTGACTCGGACATCCGGGTGCATCCTGCACTCCTCGACCCCCTGCTGCCTGCAGCAGGCATTGCAGAGCCAGTTTAGCACTCTCGCGATGAGACTGCTAAACCGTCCCCGGGATGACGCGGGGGTGGGGGGAGTGGTAGATTGGGCGCCAGCACAGCACACGGGGTGGTCGGAACGAGCCCGTTCCGGCCTGAGATCAGACCCGCGAACCTGATCCGGGTAATTCCGGCGGAGGGATTGTGCGCTCGAGGGCGAAACCGCCCACCTGCGCCCGAACGCAGTCTGACAGTGCACCGCCCCGCCTCGCCGTGCCCGGATCACGGAGGCTGACATGCGCACGGTGCTCACGGTCGCCGGCTCGGACAGTGGCGCCGGGGCGGGGATCCAGGCGGACCTGAAGGCGATCGCCGCCAACGGCGCCTATGGCCTCTCGATCCTCACCTCCGTGACGGCGCAGAACACCCACGCCGTGACTGCCGCCCTCGCTCTGCCCGCGGAACTCATCGAGGAGCAGTTCGCGGCGATCTTCGCCGACTTCGCGCCGGCCGCGACCAAGAGCGGCATGCTCGCCGACCGCGAGCGCGTTGAGGTGGTGGCACGCGCGATGCGCCGCTACCGGCCGCCGCATTATGTCATGGACCCCGTGATGGTCTCCAAGTCCGGCTTCCCGCTCCTCGAGCACGACGCCATCGAGGTGTTGCAGTCGCAGCTGCTGCCGCTCGCGGAGGTGGTGACCCCGAACGTGCACGAGGCGCAACTGCTGGCGGGGATGCCGATCGCCACGCTGGAGGATGCCCGCGTCGCGGCGGCCCGCATCCTCGAGCAGGGCCCGCGGGCGGTGATCCTGAAGGGCGGCCACCTCCAGGAGCGCCCCGGCACCGACCTCCTGCTCACGGCGAGCGGCTCGCGGCTCTTCGAGGGCGAGTTCATCGAGAGCACGAGCACGCACGGCACCGGGTGCACGTTCTCCTCCGCGCTCGCGACGCAGCTGGCGCACGGGCACTCGCTGGAGGACGCGGTGGCGATCGCGAAGGCCTACCTCACCGAGACGATCCGGCACGCGCCCGGCCTGGGCGGAGGGTCCGGGCCCACCGACCACTTCTTCTATCTGCGCGGCGGTGACCCCGCACCGTGGCTCGCACGGCTGGGGGTCTCGGTAGACGCGATGGAGGAGCGGCGATGAACGACAGCCGATCCGGCGCGCTGCCCGCTCGCCCGGACATTCCACGACTGCAGGTGATCACCGACGAGACGGTGCAGACACGGCACAGCCACGCCGCACTGGCGGCGATGGCCGCGCGCGGCGGCGCAGACGCGGTGCAGTTCCGTGAGAAGCGCCCCTGGACCGCGCGCGAGCGCATCGAGGTCGCGCGCGCCTGCCTCGACGCCTGCCACGAGCACGGCGCGATGCTGCTGGTGGACGACTTCGCGGATGTCGCACTGGCCGTCGGCGCGGGTGCCATCCACCTGGGGCGGAACGACCTGGACGTGGTGACGGCCCGCCGGATCGTGGGCCCGGGGGTGATCATCGGCGGCACGGCGAACAGCTACGAGGAGGCGACGGGCGTCTGGTCGACGGACGTCGACTACATCGGCGTGGGTCCCGTCTACGGCACCCAATCGAAGGCGAACCCGGCGCCGGACATGGGCCTGGAGACCCTCGCACGGATCTGCGCGGACTCGCCGGTGCCGGTCGTGGCCATCGGCAGCATCACTCCGGAGCGGATCCCCGAGGTGATCGCGGCGGGTGCGTACGGTGTCGCGGTGCTCTCCGCGGTGGTCTCGGCGGACGACCCGATCGCCGCGACGGCGCGCTGCCGCGCGGCGCTGCTGGCGGCGCTGGCGCGGCGCGCGGCGGGGTCGAGGGGCGCACCGGCGTGACAGCGACACCGACGGGCACAACGGATGTGGCGATCGTGGGCGGCGGGATCATCGGCCTGGCGGTCGCGCACGCCCTCGCGCAACGCGGGCGGCGCGTCACAGTCATCGAGGAGGCGCAGATCGGCGAGCGCGCCGCCGCGGGCGTGGCCGCCGGGATGCTCGCTCCTTCGTCGGAGGTTGACCTCACCGACCCGCGGCTCACCCACCTCGCGCTGGCCAGTCACGAGGCATACCCGGAGTGGAGCGCCGCGCTGGAACGCGAGAGCGGCATCGCCACCGGCTACGACGCGACCGGCACGCTGCTCGTCGCGCTGCACCGCGACCACATCGCGCTGATCGAGCACCTGCACGCCTTCCAGGTGGAGCGCGGCCTGGCCGCGGAGCGACTGACCGGCCGCGAGGCGCGCGAGGAGGAGCCGTACCTGGCGCCGGGGATCGCGGGCGCCCTCCGCATGCCGGACGCGCAGGTGGACCCCCGGCGGCTGCTGCGCGCGCTGCCGGTGGCGCTGGATCGCGCCGGCGGGACGCTGCTCACCGGCACGCACGTCGCGAGCGTCTCGCCCGGCAGCGAGGGCGGGGAGTACGAGGTCGCGATCGAGCACGACGGCGCGCGCTCCACGCTGCGGGCGGCGCAGGTGGTGATCGCCGCCGGCGCGTGGTCGCGCCAGGTGGCCTCGCCGATCGAGGGGCTGCCGGTGCTGCCGCTGCCGATGCGCCCCGTGAAGGGCCAGATCCTGCGCCTGCGCGGCGAACGCCTCGCGCGTCACGTGGTGCGCACCCCGGACGTGTACCTGGTGCCCCGCGCGGACGGCGAGCTGGTCGTCGGCGCGTCGATGGAGGACCAGGGCTTCGATGCGCGCCCGACGGCGGGCGCGGTGCACGACCTGCTGCGCGAGGCGCGGCGCGTCCTGCCGGGGATCGCGGAGCTGGAGCTGGCGGAGTGCGGGGTCGGCTTCCGCCCGGCGCTGCGCGACCACCTCCCCGCGATCGGCTGCGTGGACGGCGCCGGGCTGTTCGCGGCCACGGGGCACTTCCGCAACGGTGTCGAGCTGGCGCCGATCACGGCACGCCTGCTCGCCGACCTGATGTGCGACGGCCGCCTCGACGCGCTCCTGGAGCCGTTCGCGCCGGGGCGCTTCGCGCCGAGCGAGGCCGCGAGATGAGCGCGGCGAACGAGATCAACGAGATCACAGTGCGCGTCAACGGCGAGCCGCAAGCCCTCCGCCCCGGGACGACGCTCGCGGACCTCGTGCCCGCGGCGTGGGCGCGCGGCGTCGCGGTGGCGCGCAACGACGAGATCGTGCCGCGCGCGCGCTGGGCGGAGACGCCGGTGCAGGCGGGCGACGCGATCGAGATCGTGCGCCCGGTGCAGGGTGGCTGAACGGGTGGAGGCCGAGATGAGTGATCACACGACGCAACCGGATCGCCCGGGGCTGCCGGGCGAGGAGCCATGGGAACTCGCGGGGCTGACGCTGCACTCGCGGCTGCTGCTGGGCACCTCGCGGTACCCGAGCACGCAGGTGCTGCTGGATGCGCTCGATGCGTCGGGGACGGGGCTGGTCACGGTCGCGCTGCGGCGCGTGGACCCGAACCGCGGCGCGGACGGCGAAAGCCTGTACGACCTGCTGACCGCGCGCGGGCTCGCCCTGCTGCCGAACACCGCGGGCTGCTTCACGGCGAAGGAGGCGGTGCTGACCGCCGAGCTGGGGCGCGAGGCGCTGGCTACCTCACGCGTGAAGCTGGAGGTGATCGCGGACGAGGAGACACTGCTCCCCGACGTGGAGGAGCTGCTGGTCGCCGCGCGCGAGCTGGTGTCGCGCGGGTTCCAGGTGCTGCCGTACACCACGGACGACCCGATCATCGCGCAGCGGCTGGAGGAGATCGGCTGCGTGGCGGTGATGCCGCTGGGCGCGCCGATCGGATCCGGCCTCGGCATCCGCAACCCGCACAACATCCAGATGATCAAGGACCGCGCGGGCGTCCCGGTGATCGTGGACGCCGGCGTGGGGACCGCCTCGGACGTCGCGGTGGCGTTCGAGCTGGGCGTGGACGCGGTGCTGATGAACACCGCCGTGGCGCAGGCGCGCCAGCCGGTGCGCATGGCGCGCGCGATGCGCGCGGCGGCGATCGCGGGGCGGGAGGCATTCCTCGCCGGCCGCATGCCGCGGCGCTTCTACGGCGAGGCCTCCTCGCCGATGGCGGGGCGCATCGGCGCGGCGCAGCAGGCGGCGTGGCCGTGAGCCCGCACGCCTTTCCCGCGCGCCTGCTGGTGGTCGCCGACCGCGACTACGCGGGCGACGACGAGCGCTGGCTGGCGCTGATCGCGGAGGTCGCCTCCATCGCTGCCACCGAGGCGGGCCCGATCGCGATCCAGGTGCGCGCGAAGGGGACCGCCTCGCACGAGGCCGGCGCGCTCGCTGCGCGGGCCCGGGACGTGGTGCCTCGCGGCGTGCCGCTGCTGCTGAACGGCGACGCGGCGCTCGCGGGGCGGCTGGGTTACAGCGGCGTCCACTGGCCGGAGAACGACATCCCGTCGACGCGCCCGCCCCACGCCCTGACGTACTGGAGCGCTGCGGTGCACTCCGTGGACGCGGCGCGGCGCGCCGAGCGGGCCGGCGCGGACATCGCGGTGTTCGGCGCGGTATACGCGCCCGGCTCGCACCCCGGCGAGGGCTCCGGCACGGAAGCCCTGCGCGAGGTGGTGCGCGCCGTCTCGCTGCCGGTGTTCGCGATCGGCGGCATCCACCCGGAGCAGGTCGCCGCATGCTTCGACGCCGGCGCGTCCGGCGTCGCGGTGGTCTCCGGCATCCTCGGCGCGCCCGACGTGCGCGCCGCCATCGACCGCTACCTGTCCGCAATCGACGAGGCTACCGAGGGGGCACGCGCGTGAGTCAGACGCAACGATCCGGGCGGGGCGGGCGAGGCTGGTCGCGGCGCGACGTGCTGTCGCTCGGTGCGATGGGCCTCGGCGCGGCGGGGCTCGCCGCCATCGGCTGCAGGCCGCGACCGGAGGATGCCCGCGTCACCTCGGGTCTGGAGCGCGTTCGCCTGGCGCTGGACTGGACTCCGAACACCAACCACACCGGCTTCTTCGTCGCCGATCGCCTCGGGTGGTACCGCGAGGCGGGAATCCAGCTGGAGGTGCTGCCGTACTCCGGCGCGGCGGTGGAGACGCTGCTGGGGGCGGGGCAGGCCGACTTCGGCGTCTCGTTCCAGGACGCGCTGGTGTTCGCGCGCGCCTCCGGGCTGCCGATCGTCTCGACGATGGCGATCCTGCAGCACATCGCGACGGCGATCGCCGTCAAGGCGGATCGCACGGACGTGAAGACCCCGAAGGACCTCGACGGCAAGACGTACGCGGGCTTCGGCCTGCCGTACGAGGTGCCGACGCTCCAGCGGGTGATCCGCAATGCCGGCGGCACCGGCAAGTTCGAGGTGGTGACGCTGAAGACGGCGGCATACGAGGCGCTCTACTCGGGCGCGGCGGACTTCACCGTGCCCTTCATCACCTGGGAGGCGATCGAGGCCGACCTGCACCGGCAGGCGCTGCGCACCTTCCGCTACGCCGACTACGGGTTCCCGGACTTCTACCAGGTGGTGCTCGCCGCGAACCAGGACTGGATCGCAAAGCATCGGGACCGGGCGCAGCGCTTCGTGCGCGCGACGGTGCGCGGCTTCGAGCTCGCGGCGAGGCAGCCGCACGAGGCGGCCCAGCACCTGATCGCCGCGAACCCGGGCGCGTTCACGGAACCGGAGCTGGTGGAGCGCAGCGCCAAGCTGCTCGCCGAGCAGTACTACCTCGATGAGCGCGGCAAGTTCGGCACGCAGACGCTGGAGCGGTGGACGGCGTACTCGAAGTTCCTGTACGGGACCGGCACGCTGGTGGACCCGCAGGGCAAGCAGCTGGCGAAGGAGCCCGACTGGTCCACGCACTTCACGAACGACCTGCTCTAACCGCTGGCACGAGGGGGACCCATGGCCCCGCGGACTGGTTCATGAACCGCCAGGCGGCGCGCATACTCCCGGTGATCCTGCTGGTGGCGGCGATCCTCGCGGCGTGGGAGGTGTACGCGCGCGCCTCGGGCATCCGCCCGCAGGTGCTGCCCGCGCCCAGCCGCGTAGTGACCGAGGGCTGGGCGTTTCGCGGCCTCATCTGGTCGAACACCCTGCCGACGCTGGGCGAGACGGCGGCGGGCTTCTCGCTGGCGGTCCTGGCCGGCTCCGCCGCCGCCGTGGCGATCGACTTCTCGCAGGGCGTGCGGCGCGCGCTCTACCCCGTGCTCGTCGCATCGCAGGCGATCCCCATCGTGGCCGTCGCGCCGCTGCTGGTGCTGTGGTTCGGGTTCGGGATCGTGCCGAAGGCGCTGGTCGTGGCGCTGGTCACGTTCTTCCCGATCACCGTGGGGTGGGTGGACGGCTTCGCGGCCACGGAGCGGGCCGCCTCGAACCTGCTGCGATCGATGGGCGCCAACCGGTGGCAGGTGTTCCGGCTGGTGCGCGTCCCCGGCGCCCTGCCCTCGTTCTTCTCGGGCCTGCGGATCGCCATCACCTACGCGGTGGTCGGGGCGATCTTCGCGGAGTACGTGGGCGCGAAGCGGGGGCTGGGGATCTTCATGCAACTCCAGCAGAACTCGTTTCGCACCGACCTGGTGATGGCGGCGGTCGCCGTGACGGCGGCGATCAGCGTCGCGCTCTTCCTCGCGACCTACGCGATCGAGCGCCTCGCGATCCCGTGGCACGAGGCGGCGCGCGCCGGGCGCGGAGCACCGCGATGACCCCCCGCCTGCAGGTGACCGGGATCGCCAAGCGGTTCGTGGACGGTGACCGCACCGTGGAGGTGATGCGCGAGATCGCGATCGAGGCGCACGCGGGCGAGTTCGTGAGCGTGATCGGGCCCAGCGGGTGCGGCAAGAGCACGCTCTTCAACATCATCGCCGGGCTGGAGGATGCCGACGCCGGGGAGGTCCGCGTGGATGGCGCGCTGGTGACCGGCCACCGGGAGGCGTTCGCGTACATGCCGCAGCAGGACCTGCTGTTCCCGTGGCGGCGCGTCCTGGACAACACCACGCTGGGCCTCGAGATCCGCGGCGTGCCCCGCGCCGAGGCACGAGCGCGCGCCTCGGCGCTCTTCGAGCGCTTCGGCCTCGAGGGCTTCGAGCGGGCGTATCCGTACATGCTCTCCGGCGGCATGCGGCAGCGCGCGGCGCTGCTGCGCACTGTCGTGCAGGAGCGGCCGATCCTGCTGCTGGACGAACCCTTCGGCGCGCTCGATGCGCTCACGCGCATGGAGATGCAGGAGTGGCTCGCGGGCGTGTCGGCGGAGTTCGGCTGGACCGTGCTGCTGGTGACGCACGACGTGCGCGAGGCGGTGCTGCTCTCCGATCGCATCGTGGTGCTCACCCCGCGTCCCGCCACCGTCGCCGCGACGATCGAGGTGCCGCTGCCGCGCCCGCGCCGCCTCGATCTGCTCGCAGACCGCGCGTTCGTGGAGGGCGAGACGGCCGTCCTGCGGGCGCTACGCGCAGGCAGCCCCGGAGGTGCCACCGGCACGATGAGCGCGGATGGCGTAGACGGCGCGGCCGCCGGGGGACGGCGGTGACCGGCGCGATCCCCGGGGCATTCCACGAGCACCTGGACACCGCCACCGCGGAGACGTGGGAGGCGATCTACGCCCTGCCCTTCCTCCAGAGCCTGGCCGCCGGGACGCTCGAAGAGTCGCGCTTCGCCTTCTTCATCTCACAGGACATCCACTACCTCGACGCGTTCTCCGACGTGCTGCGGCGCGCCGCGGCGCTCGCGGGCGACGAGAAGACACGCGCATTCCTCGCGGGGCGCGCGGAGAGCGTGCTGCGCGTGGAGCAGACGCTGCACGGCACGTTCGCGCCGCGGCTGTGCCTCGACGTCGCGGCGGTGCGATCGGCGGAGCCGGCGCCGGTCACGCTCGCCTACATCGACCACATGCGGGGCGTCGCCGCACACGGCACGCTGGGGGAGGTGATCGCGGCAGTGCTGCCATGCTACTGGGTGTACCGCCGCGTGGGCCTGCGCCTCGCGCCGTCGCCCCCACCGCACGACCTCTACGCGACGTGGGTGGGCGCCTACGCCGCGGCCGAGTTCGGCGCTGCGGTGGACCGCCAGATCGCGCTCGTCGACGCCCTCGCCTCGCGGGCGAGCGACGAGGAGCGCGCCCGCATGCAGCGCTGGTTCCATCGATCCCTGCGCTACGAGTGGATGTTCTGGGACCAGGCGGACCGCCGCGCGGCGTGGCCGGTGCCGTGACGCCGCGGTGGACGGGAGCACGCCCGGCCGGTAACGTTCACGCAGCCGCTGGCGGGCGGTGCGGTGGAGGCGTCGACGTCTAGATGCCCGCGTACGTCTCCCGGCTGCGCGCGCGGTTCCTCCCGCCACCCATGCCGGCCGGCGTCCCGGCCACCCTCCTGCTCCTCGTCGTCATTCCGCTGCTCGCCGCCTGCAACGGCCGGGTCTCCGCGACCGAGGTCCGCGCCAACGGCAGCGCGATCGGCGCGTCCGGAGCCTCATCCGGTGTACCGGGATCCGCGCCGGCGGTGGCGGTGCCAGCCGCCCGCAAGACCTCGCCGATCGTGCCGCCCCCGTCGGGCACTCCGCCGAAGCAGCCCCTCCCGGTCCCGGCGCCGGCGATCGCCGCACGCGCCGCGGTCGTCATCGACGACGCGACAGGGGCCGTGCTCTACGACTACAACGGCCGCACGCGCGTGCCGCCGGCGAGCCTGACGAAGATCGCGACCGCCGCCCTGGCGATCGACCGGGGGAAGCTCGACGACTGGGTGACGGTCGACTACGACTTCACGGACCCGACGCTGAACGACGCGACGGAGATGGGGCTGGAGCGCGGGGACCGCTTCCGCCTGCGCGATCTGATCTACGGGATGCTGCTCCCCTCCGGCGCCGACGCCTCGATCGCGATCGCGCACGCGATCTCCGGATCCGAGGAGGCGTTCGTGCGGGACATGAACACCTTCATGGAAAGCCTGGGCCTGTACGACACGCACTTCATCGACCCGCACGGTGTCGGCGGCGCGGCGCATGTCTCCACGGCGTACGACCTCGCGATGCTCTCCCGCTACGCCATGCGCCAGCCACTGTTCGCGGACGCCGTCCGCGCCGAGGCGTACCGGGCGACCGGCTCGCGCACGATCGAGGTGTACAACACCAACCCGTGGGCCTTCGGATACCCGGGGGGCGACGGCGTGAAGAGCGGGTACACCGAGGAGGCCGGGCCGACCCTGTCCGCATCGGCGACGCGCAACGGGCACCGCGTGATCGTCGTCGTGCTCAACTCCGCGCGGCGGAACCAGGACACCACGGCGCTCATGGACTGGGCGTTCCAGACCTTCTGCTGGAGCGACGGATCGCCGGGCTGCAGCCCGGGCTCGCAGGCGATCCCGCGCTCGACGCCCGCGCGCTAGCCTCGAGGGCGGATCACAGCGCGAGCACCGCCCCGCCGGCGGCGGCGACGACCACCACCAGCCACGGCGGCACGCGCCACACCGCGAGCATGCCCAGGCAGACGACCGCCAGCGCGAAATCGCGCGGTCCGAGGATGGCGCTGGTCCACACGGGGACGTACAGCGCGGCGAGCAGGATGCCGACCACCGCCGCGCCCATCCCTCGCAGGGCGGCCTGGAAGACGCCGATGGTGCGGATGCGATCCCAGAACGGCAGCACGCCCCAGACGAGCAGGAACGACGGCGCAAAGATCGAGGTCAGCGCCAGCGCGCCGCCGATCCAGCCGTTGGGTGATGGGATCTGCGCGGCGCCGAGGAACGCGGCGAACGTGAAGAGCGGCCCCGGCACAGCCTGCGCGGCCCCGTAGCCCGCGATGAAGCGGTCGGCGGTCACCCAGCCGTTAGGCACCACCTCCGACTGGAGCAGCGGCAGCACCACGTGCCCGCCACCGAAGACCAGTGACCCCACCCGGTAGTTCACGTCGAACATCGCCAGCGCCTGCGACGGCACCAGGCTGCGCGCGACCGGCAACAGGGCGAGCAGCGCGAAGAACAGCGCCAGCATCACGGCGCCGGCGCGGCGGCCGCTCTTCGGCAGGTCGTCGCGCGCGACGCCCTCCAGGCCGCCGGGGACGCCCAGGAGACGCCACCCGGCGATCCCTCCCGCGGCGATCACAGCGATCTGCGCCAGCGCGGACGGCGCGGCGAGCAGCACGCACGCGGCGCCGATGGCGATCGCGGCGCGCACGCGTCCGGCGGCGAGGCCGGGCGCCATGCCCCACAGCGCGTTGGCCACCACGGCAACGGCAGCGACCTTCAGCCCGTGCAGCCAGCCCGCGTCTGTGACGTCGAACGCCGCGAGCCCGTAGGCGAAGAGCACCATCGCGATCGCCGAGGGGAGCGTGAAGCCGATCCACGCCATCAGCCCGCCCGGCCAGCCGGCGCGCATGGTCCCAATGGCGATGCCGATCTGGCTGCTGGCGGGCCCCGGGAGGAACTGGCAGAGCGCCACCAGGTCCGCGTACGCGGCATCGTCCAGCCAGCGGCGGCGGCGCACGTACTCCTCGCGGTAGTAGCCGAGGTGCGCCACGGGCCCTCCGAAGGAGGTCAGGCCCAGGCGCAGCGAGATCAGCAGCACCTCCAGCGCCGATCCTCGCGGGAACGGGCGGCCGTGCGGCTCGGGCGAATCGATGACGGCCATGGCGCCTCGGACGTTCGGGTGGGGGGGCTCGCGGGGCTAGTAGTCGATGCCCGGCTGTGCCTTCACGCCGGTCTGGAAGACATGCTTCAGCTCGCGCATCTCCGTCACGGTGTCCGCGAACTCGATGAGCGCCGGGTCGGCGTCCCGCCCGGTCATGATGATGTCCACGTTCTCGGGGCGGTCGCGGAGCGTCTGCACGACCTCCTCGACGGCCAGCCAGCCATAGGTGATCGGGTAGGTGATCTCGTCCAGCACGATCAGGTCGTACTCGCCGGACATGATCTTCTCGCGCGCCAGGTCCCACGCCTCCTGCGCCAGGGCGATGTCATGCTCGATGTTCTCGGACAGCCAGGTGAAGCCGTCGCCGAGGGCGAGCATCTGGATGCCCATGCGCTCGGCGGCATAGGTCTCGCCGTAATGCGATCCCTTGCTCTTGATGAACTGCAGCCAGCAGATCGTCCAGCCTCGACCCCACGCGCGCATGGTGACGCCGAGAGCGGCACTCGTCTTGCCCTTGCCGTTGCCGGTGTTCAGCAGGACCAGGGGATGCTTCTTGGGGAAGAGGCCCTTCCACTTGCCCACCGGCTGCTCAACGGGGCCGTGCTTGCGCAGCTCCTCGTCCAGCTCACCGTCCTCGAACTTCTCGTCGGTCGCCATCGCGTCCTCGCCTCGCTGCGCCGCTGACGGGTCGAGGATACGGCATCCCGGTGGCAGGAGACCGGTGGCGGGAGAACCGGCAACCGGCGGCTAGAGCCACGCCACGCGTGCGGCGTCGATGCGCAGGGTCACCGCTGACCCGGGCCGCAGCGCGAGGGCTCGGAGCTCCGACACGGCGATCTCCGCCGCCAGCAGCGCCCCCACGTCGACGAGGATGCGCCCCTGTCCGAGGGCGCCCTGCACGGCCGTGACGGTGCCCGAGACGAACCCGGCCCCGGGCGCCCCGCCGCCGGGGGACACCTGCGCCGACCTCGGCGGGACCAGGCCCCACGTTGCCCGCTGCTCCACCGCCAGCACTCGCGCGAGGAGCGCAGCGGGGAGCACCGAGTAGCCCAGGAAGCGCGCGACCTCCAGCGATGCGGGCTGGCGGAACACGTCCTCCACCGGTCCGAGCTGCGCCGGCACGCCGCCCACGAGGACGAAGGCGCGCTGCGCGAGCAGTTCCGCCTCGCTGTGGTCGTGGGTCGCCAGCAGTGCCGCCGTGCTCTCGCTCACCAGCAGGGACTGCACGTCGCCGACAAGCGTGGCACGCGTCGCGTAGTCCAGGCTCGCGAATGGCTCGTCCAGGAACAGCAGGCGCGGGCGCACGGCAAAGGCCCGCGCCAGGCTCACCCGCTGCGCCTCGCCGCCTGACAGCTGGTGCGGGCGCGAGGCGGCGAGGTGCGCCACGCCGAGCCGGTCCAGCCAGTGCATGGCGCGCTCCCGCCGGTCGGCGCGGGGCGTGCCGTGCAGCCCGAGGGCGACCTCCACGTTCTCGCGCGCGGACATGTCCAGCAGCGCCGCGTCCTGGAAGACGGTGGCCGTCTCCCGCCGGAGCGCGGTGCGCCCGGCCTCCGCTCCCAGGCGCCCGAAGAGCCGCACCTCGCCGGCCGCGGGCTCCAGGAGCAGGGCCCCCGTGAGCAGCAGCGTGGACTTGCCCGAGCCGTTGGGGCCGAGCACCGCCAGCGTCTCCCCGGCGGCGACCTCCAGCGCGCGGACGTGGAGCACCTCGCGGCGGCCGCGGACCACGCGCACGTCGCGCAGCTCGAGGGCAGCGGCGGGGGACTGCGGTACGCCGCTCATCGTCGCTGCGAGCGCTGCTGGACGATGGTGAGCGCGAACGCAATGGCCAGCACGAGCGTGAGCAGGATGATCCCCAGCGCCATGGCCGTGCCCATGCGGCCGCGGCTGACCTCCAGCACGGCCGCCGTCGTCAGCACGCGGGTCTCACCGGACAGGTTGCCGCCCACCATCATCGAGGCGCCGACCTCCGAGATGACGGACCCGAAGCCCGCCATCAGCGCCACCAGCAGCGGAAGGCGCGCCTCGCGCGCGACGAGCCAGAGGTACTCGACGGTCCCCGCACCCATCGCGCGGATCTGGAGGTGAAGGGAGGGCGGCAGCGCCATCACGGCGCCCGCGGTCACGGCGGCGATCACGGGCATGGCGATCAGGAACTGCGCGAGCACCATCGCCGTCGGCGTGTAGATCAGGTGCAGCGCACCGAAGGGCCCGGAGCGCCAGAGCAGGATGCTCACGAAGAGGCCCGCCACCACCGGCGGCATCCCGGTCCCGGCGTTTGCCAGGGCGACCAGCCAGCGCTGCCCGGGGAACCGCGCGAGCGCCAGCGCCAGCCCGACGGGGAGCCCGACGAGCGCGGAGAGCGCCGTGGAGATTCCCGTGATGGCGCCGGTCCGCAGCGTGATCGAGTACACGTCACCGTCGCCGGTGACGAGGAGGCGCCACGCCTCCTGGAGGGCCTCCAGCAGCAGTCCCATGCCACCCTCCGCCGGCAGCGATGCGGGGCACCGTCAGGCGCCCGCCCGGGGCACCCCGGCCGGGCGCAACGCGATCGACGTTACTCGGTATACGGGTAGAAGAGGGCCTGCCCGTACTTTTCCTTGCCGAACGTGGAGATGACGGCGAGCGCGTCCTTCGAGACCATGAAGGCCCGGAATTGCTCGGCGCCGGTCTTGTTGACGCTCGGGAACTTCGCGGGGTTCACGGGGATGACGTGGTAGACGTTGAACAGCGCCTTGTCGCCCTCCACGAGCACCGGCTGCTTCGTCTTGTCGGCGTTCGAGAGCCAGGTGGCGCGGTCGCTGAGGGTGTAGCCGTCCTTCTCGACGGCGACGGTGAGCGTGGGGCCCATGCCCTGGCCGGTTTCGTGGTACCACGCCTGGCCCTTCGGCACGTCGAGGCCCGCCCCCTTCCACAGCGCGAGCTCGGCGGCCTGGGTGCCGGAGTTGTCGCCGCGACCGTAGAAGGGCGCCTTTGCGGCGGCGATGGCCTTCATCGCGGCGGCGGCATCCTTCGTGCCCTTGATCTTCGCGGGGTCGGCGGCGGGACCGACGATGACGAAGTCGTTGTACATGACGCGCGTGCGGTTGATGCCCGCGCCTTCCTTCATGTACGCCTCCTCGGCGGCGGGGGAGTGCACCAGCAGCACGTCCGCGTTGCCCTTCCGCCCGAGGTCGAGGGCGGCGCCGGAGCCGACTGCGATCACCTTCACCTTGTCGCCGGTCTGCTTCTCGTACAGCGGCACCAGGACATCCAGGAGACCGCTATCCTGCGTGCTGGTGGTGGTCGCGAGGATCAACTCCTTGCCGCTACTCTTCACGGCGGTGGCGGTCGGCGAGGGTGTCGCGGCGGCAGCCGCGGGCGTCGCGGACGGCGCGGCCTGCGGTGCGGATGCACAGGCCGCGACCAGCAGCGCCGGGAAGACTGCGAACGAGACGATGAGCGAGCGCAGGCGCATCGAGGATTCCTCCAGGGGCACCGGGGGCGGGCCGCCAGGGACGGGCGGCGCCCCGTCCAGCGCCTGTTCCGCCCGGCGTGTGTGCGGTCTTGCAGCGCCAGACAGCACGCTAGCACGCTGGCGTGCCCGGAGCCACGCCCGAACCACTGCTCGAACCTGCTCCGTGGATGAGGAATGAGCACCATGACCGACGTACTGCCCCGGAAACCCTCGCTCCGCGTGCGCTCGAAGGTCTGGATCGAGCGCGACGGCGAGGTGCTGATGAGCGAGTACCGCGCGCAGCTGCTGGAGGCGGTGGCCCGCGAGGGCTCCGTCGCGGCGGCGGCGGACTCGCTGGGCCTGCCGAACCGCACCGCGTGGAAGAAGCTGCGCGAGATCGAGGCTGCCGCCGGCACGCCACTCCTGGACTCCGGCTCGGGCGGCGCGGCCGGCGGGCAGTCGCGCCTCACGCCTGCCGCGGAGGAGCTGCTGGAGGCGTTCCGGCGGATCACCGAGCCCGTCGGCGAGGAGGTGCGGGAGCGCTTCGCGAAGGAGCAGGAGCACTTCCGCCGCTAAGCCGCGTCCGTCAGTCGACACCACCGCGGAGCCACCCACTACGGAAGGGGGCTCCGCGGTATCCTGAGGACGAATCGCCGGGTACGGCGGAATCGGAGCGTGGCATGTTGCCCATCATCATCGTCCTGGGTGTCGTCGTCCTGCTCGTGCTGGCGCTGATCGGCATGTACAACGGGCTCGTACGCGGCCGCCTGCGGGTGGACGAGGCATGGGCGCAGATCGACGTGCAACTGAAGCGGCGCCACGACCTCATCCCCAACCTCGTAAACGCGGTCCGGGGCTACATGGAGTTCGAGCAGGACGTGCTCACGCGGGTCACGGAGGCGCGCGCCAACGCCGTGGCCGCGGGCGCACGCGGCCCCGCCGAGGCGGCGCAGGCCGAGAACGTCCTCACCGGCACGCTGCGCTCGCTGTTCTCGGTGATGGAGAACTACCCGCAGCTGCGGGCGTCCGAGAACGTGACCCACCTCCAGGAGGAGCTGACCACGACCGAGAACCAGATCTCGTTCTCGCGGCAGCACTACAACGCAACCGTGCTGGCCTACAACACCTCGATCGCCACCGTCCCGAACTCGATCATCGCGGGCATGTTCGGGTTCACGCGGCGCGACTTCTTCGAGGCCGAGCCCGGCGCCGAGGCGGTCCCCGAGGTCAGGCTCCGGTAGCGCCCGGGCGCGCGCATGCGATCCACGTTCTACCAGCAGCAGGCGGCCAACCGGCGCCTGTCTCTGCTCCTGATGCTCAGCGTGGCGCTGCTCCTCGCGGCGCTCGGCTTCGCGATTGGCTACGCGTACACGGGGCAGACGCTGGGAGGCGCGGGCGCCACGCTCTTCGCGCTCGTGCTGGGCACGCTGATGTCCGTGGGGTCGTACTACGGCGGCGACAGCATCGTCCTGGCGGCGTCGCGGGCGCAGCCCGCCGATCCCGCAGAGCACCAGCAGCTGTTGAACGTGGTCCAGGAGATCGCCCTCGCGGCGGGCGTCCCCGTGCCGAAGGTCTACACCATCGACGACACGGCGCCGAACGCGTTCGCCACGGGGCGCGACCCCCAGCACGCCTCCATCGCCGTCACCACCGGCTTGCTGCAGAAGCTGGACCGCGAGGAGCTGCAGGGCGTGATCGCGCACGAGCTGGGGCACGTCCGCAACCTGGACATCCGCTTCATGCTGCTGATCGGCGTGCTCGTCGGCGGCATCGCGCTGCTCGCGGACATGTTCATGCGCAGCCTCTGGTTTCGCGGCGGGCGGCGATCGAGGGACAACGGCGGCGGCGGGCTGCAGGCGATCATGATGGTGATCGCCGTGATCCTGGCGATCCTCGCGCCGATCGCCGCGCGCCTCGTGCAGATGTCCGTGAGCCGACAGCGCGAGTACCTGGCGGACGCGACGTCCGTGGAACTGACGCGCAACCCGGCGGGCCTGGAGCGCGCGCTCGCCGCGATCGCCACGGACACGGAGGTGCTGGAGGTCGCGAACCGGGCGACGCAGCACCTGTACATCGTCAACCCGATCAAGAAGTTCGAGGAGCGCGCCTCCGGGCTGTTCTCCACCCACCCGCCGATCGCCGATCGCATCGACCGCCTGCGCCAGCTGCATGCCGCACCCCCGCTGACCGACGACGAGCGCGCGGCGCTCAACGCGAACGGGTAGCCGCGCCCATCGAGGACCGGCGCGCGCCACCGGGCTTCCGGGCGTACACTGCGCGCAACACGACGCGGTGTTCGGGGAAGTCCGGTGCGAGTCCGGCGCTGTCCCGCAACTGTGACCCGCGCGCACTCCAGCCGGAGCCGCGCAGGAAGCCAGAGCACCGGCCCGCGTCTCTGGTCGAACCTGCGAGGACAGGCGACGACGGGCTCGCGCAGTGCGCGCTCCTGTCCTGCCCCCTCGCCCAGGGGGCTATTTGCCGCCCCCGCCGTGGCGGAGGAACGCGTGCTCGGAACGGGAGCCGACACCCCGGCGGGAGCCGCTGCGAGCCAGCCCATGGTGGCGGCAACGCCACGCGCGCAGTGGCTGGCGCGCATCCTCGGCGCGAGTCCGTTCGCCGCCGCCACGGTGCTGCTGCTTGCCTCCGCGCTGGTCGCGGTCACCCAGGGCACCGCGGCTATCCCGCTGCCCACGGCGATCGCGATGTTCCTGGACCGCCTGCCCTTCGTGACCGCGCCCGCCGACGTGCCTGAGGCCTGGCGGCGCATCCTCTTCGAAGTGCGCCTGCCGCGCGTGGCCGCCGCCGGGCTGGTGGGGGCGGCGCTCTCCTATTCCGGCGCGGCGTACCAGGGGGTGTTCCGCAACCCCCTCGCCGATCCGTTCCTCCTCGGCGTCGCGTCCGGCGCCGCGCTTGGAGCGTCGATCGCCATCGTGTCGCCGCTGCCGGTGGACTCGTACGGGTTCGGGTGGGTGCCGCTCTTCGCCTTCCTCGGCGCGTGCGTCGCCGTGCTCGCCGTGTACGCGCTGTCGCGCCGGGGCGGGCTCGCGGACAACGCCACGCTCCTGCTCGCCGGCATCGCGCTGTCCGCCGTGGCGTCCGGGATCACGTCGTTCATGCTGCTCACGGGCGGGCCGAAGACGTTCCCGATCTTCTCGTTCCTCTTCGGCGGCTTCAACACCTCGACGTGGACGCGGCTGCTGCTGGCGACGCCGTACTTCGCTATCGGCGCGGTCGTCGTGCTCCTCCAGTCGCGTGCGCTCAACGTGCTGCAGCTGGACGAGGAGCAGGCGGCGCACCTGGGCGTGGACGTCACGCGCACGAAGATCATCGTGCTGGCCGCGGCGTCGATGATCGCGGCGGCGGCCGTCGCGATCGCGGGAGTGATCGGCTTCGTCGGGCTGATCGTGCCGCACATGGTGCGCATGGTCGTGGGGAACGACTACCGGCGGCTGCTGCCGTTGACGGCGATGCTCGGGGCAGCGTTTGTGATCCTCGTCGATCTCGTCGCGCGGCGGGTGCTGGCTCCGCAGGAGGTGCCAGTGGGGATCGTGACGGAGATCCTCGGCGCACCGTTCTTCCTGTACCTGCTGCGGCGGCGCGGATCGGCGGGGTCGCTGTGACCGCGCCCCTGCTGTCGGTGCGCGATCTGCACGTGCGCGCCGGGGGGCGGCTGCTGCTGCGCGGCGTCACGATGCAGGTCGACGCGGGCGAGCTCGTCGGCGTCATCGGCCCCAACGGCGCGGGCAAGACCACGCTGCTGCGCGCGATCACGGGCCTGGCGCCGCGCGAGCGCGGGTCGGTGGACCTCGACGGGGTGGCGATCGAGGCGCGCGGGAGCCGCGAGCGGGCGCAATCGATCGCGGTGGTCGAGCAGCTCCCCGACGCGCCGCCCACGATGCTCGTGGCGGAACTGGTGATGCTCGGCCGCTTCCCGCACCTCGGTCTGCTCCGGCGGGAGTCCGCCCGCGACGCAGAGATCGTGCACCGGGCGATGTCCCGCGCGGGTTGCGGGGGCCTCGCCGGGCGGATGATCGGCACGCTCTCCGGGGGCGAGCGGCGGCGCGCATTCATCGCGCGGGCGCTCGCGCAGGAACCGCGGCTGCTGCTCCTGGACGAGCCGACCGCCGCCCTGGACGCCCGCGCGCAGGCCGAGATCTTCGAGGTCGCGCGGGCGCTCGCGGAGGGCGGCGCTGGCGTGCTGGTGGTGATCCACGACCTGACGCTGGCCGCGGCGTGGTGCGACCGGCTGGTGCTGCTGCACGAGGGCGCCGTGATCGCCTCCGGGGAGCCCGGCGCGGTGATCACGGCGGAGCACCTCGGCGCAGTCTACGGGCCGCACGTCTCCGTGCTCGCCCACCCCGCCACCGGCCTTCCGCTGGTCGTCCCGGCTGCCTCGGCCGAGGTCCGGCTCCCGCAGGCGCGCCGCGCCTGAGCGCCCGCGCCACGGCTCTTGCACCTGATTGCTCATGAGTGCGCTGGGCTGCGGTGCGGATCGGAAACTGGTGCGATAGTGGGATAGCGACCGCACGCTCCCCCACAGCGATGGCCCCGCGCCGGCGCGCCCCCGCGCCGGATGGCCGCAGACGAAACGAGGTCCAGATGACCGCCGCACGCTCCCAGCGAGTCGTGATCGTCGGTGCGGCCGGGCGCGACTTCCACAACTTCAACGTCACCTTCCGCAACGCGCCCGAGGTGGAGGTGGTGGCCTTCACCGCCGCCCAGATCCCTGGCATCGCGGACCGCCGGTACCCCGCGATCCTCGCCGGGCCGCGCTACCCGGAAGGGATCCCGATCCTCGCCGAGCAGGAGCTGGAGCAGGTGATCGCGGAGCAGCGCGCGGATACCGTGGTCTTCGCGTACAGCGACGTCACGCACGACGAGGTGATGCACGTCGCCTCGCGGGCGCTGGCAGCGGGTGCTGACTTCGTGCTGCTGGGACCGGAGCGCACGATGCTGATCCCGCACCGCCCGGTGGTCGCCGTCTCCGCCGCGCGCACGGGGAGCGGCAAGTCCCAGACCGCGAGGTGGATCAACCGCCGCCTGCGCGAGCGCGGGCTGCGCACCGCCGTGATCCGCCACCCGATGCCGTACGGCGACCTCGCAGCGCAGCGCGTGCAGCGCTTCGCCTCGCGGGAGGATCTGGCGGCGGCGAACTGCACGGCGGAGGAGCGCGAGGAGTACGAGCCCCACATCGCGGCGGGCAGCGCGGTCTTCGCGGGCGTGGACTACGCGGCGATCCTGGAGGCCGCCGAGCGCGAGGCGGACATCCTGATCTGGGACGGCGGCAACAACGACTTCCCGTTCATCCGCCCCACCCTGCACCTGGCGCTGATCGACGCGCTGCGCCCGGGACAGGCCAATCGCTACCACCCCGGCGAGACGGTGCTGCGCATGGCGGACGTGATCGTGATCACGAAGACCAACGCCGCCACGGC
>JBAYVN010000005.1:0-68973 GCA_041674525.1 Dehalococcoidia bacterium
ACGTCCGCCGTCCCCGCGGGCACCGAGGCGGGCGGGCTGGCGGTGGCCACCGGGGATGCGCTGGCGGAGGCACTCGCGGCGGGGGAGGGACTCTGCGCGACGGCCGAGGGCCGCCCGCTGCACGCCGCGAGCACCACGAGGAGGACCACGAGGCCTCCCACGCGCAGGGGCGGCAGCGGTGCGGTCATTCGTCCCCCGGGAACGCGATTACGGCGCGACGGTGGAATGCAGCCAGGTCGGGGCGATGCGGGGCTAGCGGCTCCGCGCGCTCCACCACCCGCGCAGGCGCTGCGAGAGCGTGGGCATGGCGGAGCGCACCGGGCGGCCTCGCCACTTGGGCTCCGTCGAGGATGAGCCGCGGCCGCTGAACAACATGAACGCGAAGCTGCTGACGAAAAGCACGATGCCCGCGTACAGCACCCACGACATCATGAGCGGAGCAGCCCGGCGGAAGAACAGCGAGCCGAGGATCAGCAGGAACGACAGCAGCATCACTTGCGACATGGAGAAGCGCGCGAGCTCGCGCACCAGCGCGCGCTGGCCATCGGAGATCGCCGCGCCGATCTGCTGGAGCACGCGGCTCCGCGACCGCTTCCGGCGAGTCTGGGCGTCCGGAAACTGCTCGATCTTGCCGAGGATCTCTTCGATTTCGCGTTCGAGGCGGTTTGAGTCGGACATGTCCTCGCTGGCCCGTCGATCTCGGGTGGGGGGGAGCCTCACCGCTCGATCAGTATACGCGTCGCTGTGTGCCCTTTTCGGTCGCCGCGCCATGAGAATCGCACGGTTGTTGCGCAGTTGTCCCGCGGCCGTGGCTCTGCGAACCTGAGGACGTGGCTACGCGCGCTCGGTCTGCCGCCGTCTCCGTGGTCGTCGAGGCCGGGGCGAGGCGCGTCTTCGCCAGCGCGCTCGAGTGGCCGGGCTGGTCGCGGTCCGCGCGCGACGAGGCGGGCGCGGTGCAGGCGCTGGCCGCGTATGCCTCGCGGTACGCCCCCGTCACGCGGGCGGCGCACGTGCGTTTCCCCGCGCACCCCGCGTTCCAGGTCGTGGAGCGCGTCGCCGGGAACGCCACCACGGACTTCGGCGCGCCGGGGATCGTCGCTTCCGCCGAGCACGCACCCCTCACCGCGGCCGAGGCGCGCCGCTTCGTCGCGCTGCTGCGGGCGTGCTGGGCGACGCTGGACGGCGTCACCGCCACCGCGCCCGCCGCGCTGCGCAAGGGGCCACGAGGCGGGGGACGCGACCGGGACACCGTCCTCGCGCACGTCCTCGGGTCCGAGGCGGGATACGCGCGGACGATCGGCGTGCGTCTTCGCGAGCCGGCCTTCGACGACCCTTCCGCGATTGCCGCAGCGCGAGAAGCGATCACACAGGCGGTGCGCGCTGCCCGCCCGGTCGAGGGGCGCGGCTGGCCGCTTCGTTACGCGGTGCGTCGCATCGCCTGGCACGTCCTCGACCACGCCTGGGAGATCGAGGACCGGTCGGAGGCGTAGGACGCGTGCCCCATCCTGGGTGGACTCCACCATTGCTACGAACGGAAAGCCGCCTGATCGGGGTTCTGACGCCCCACAGGGGTCGGCGGCAGCACGTTCGCCAACCATTACCTGGAGATCGTGATCGATCGCCGCCGAACAGCGAGCGCCGTTAACCGGACCCCTCAAGCGCAGCTCCACCAGGTTCCCCCGCCGCCGAAGATGCCGTTGCTGATGTCCCGGTGTTGCGGGAAATGCCGACATGGCGCTTCGTCGGCCACCGCCCACGATCTCGGCGGACATCCGCGTGAAGACGGATGCACACCACGACTTCCGGTGGGGGCGACCACGCGACGCTCCGACTACGGTCGGTTTCGGGGCGCCCGTTCCGCCGAGCACATACACAAGATCTCGGCGCGATCGGACCCCTGAGTGGAGGGACTGAAGATGCGGGTGCCGTTCGTGTGGTTGGCCGCTGTCGCTGCGTTAGTAGGGGCGTCTGCGGTCGCGTGCGGAGGGAGCGGCGATCAGGCGTCTGCTCCAGCCGGAACGCAGGCTTCGGGAGCCGTGGGCAAGATCGATCCGAAGACGCTCGCGGCGAAGAAACAGGCGCCGGCCTCTCTCGCGACCGACGATCCGGCGTGGAATGGCGCACCCGTGATGACCGCTACGATGGAAGTCGTCAAGGGAACGAAGCCCACCGCGGCCCCGACAATCGACGCGCAGGCGCTGTACAACGGCACCGACGTCTGGTTCCGCTTCCAATGGGCGGACACGACCCAGGACATTGGGCGACCGTATGTCTACGACGGCAATAAATGGGCGCTGTCCGAGCGCATGTCGGACAGGCTCTCGCTCCTGTGGCCCATCGGCAACATCGCTGAATTCGAAATCCAGGGCTGCTACGCCGCGTGCCACAGCGAGAAGGCGGACAAGTCGGCCCCCGTCGACAAGAACGCGTACATGCTGATGCCGAACAAGGGCGACCGGGCCGACAACTGGCAGTGGACTGCCGAGACCACAGCGCCGGTTGGGCAGGTGGATGATCTCCGGCTGGAGGGCTCGCTCGCCGACCCGAAGAAGCTGGGCTCAGCCATCGTTAAGGACAAGCTGGACAGCGGCGGCGCCATTGCCAACGCCGTTCCGACGCCCGGCGTGGGTCCCTTGAAGATGCAGGATCCGGCGAAGAAGCCCACCTACGGCGGCGGCTACCTCGCCCCAGGCGATGCGGTAGCGCTCGACATGTCGAAGGTCAAGGCGGGCGATCAGATCCCGCGCAGGCTCGTGGCGCCGCTCGTCGGCAGTGAGGGCGACATCGCCTCGAAGGCGACATACGCGAACGGCAAATGGACCGTCGTTATGCACCGCAAGCTGAACACCACGCACGACGATGACATTCAGTTCGTGGCGGGCCAGAGTTACCTGTTTACGCTCGGCGTGTGGGATGGCCTAGACCAGGTCAACCACACGGTCACTCGGGACATGTTCACCCTGACGCTGAAGTAGCGCGCAAGTCGCGGTGTCGCAGCACGATTCGGCGAGACTCCCCCGATCCGCCCGCGCGCAAGCGGTGCTCGTTCAGCTCTGCTCGGGCTGAACGAGCACCAGCGACAGCAGCACCCCAACCAGCAGCGCACCTGGGCCGACGATGAACGCGCCGGGCTCCCTCGACTGCTGCGGCCCGCCTTCAGAGGAACGGCTCGTCGAAACGTGAGGCCGCCCTTCCTGCCAGAATCCGACCCGTTTCATGCAGGTTCCTGCCGAGGCGCGCCGCATACTGCCTGCGTCAGCCGGGGAGTTGAGTCGTGGCAGAGTCACGGAGTCTCCGCCTTCGCTATCCGGCCGTCTGCGCCGCGTGCGGCAAGGCGCTCGCCGCCGGGACCGGAGCGTGGTGGGACGCAACTCGGAAGCAGGCCCGTTGCATCGAGCATTCCCCTGCAGTCGAGGTCTCGGCCGGAGTCGCGGACGGGCCAACACCTGAGGCCGGTCCGCCACATGCCGATGAGGCGGAGGTAGACCTCCGTTCCGGCGTGGCCGGCGCCTCGGCGCAGCGTGAGTTTGAGCGGCGCCGGGCACAACGCGAAGCGCGCATCCGTACCGCTCACCCGCACATCGGGGGGCTCATCCTCGCGCTCACGGATGATCCACAGTCCACCCGGGCATGGGCCGCTGGTGCCGACGGCGAGCGGGCGTTGGGCAATCGGTTCGACGAGGTCGCAGCCCGGGGCGCAGTCGCCCTGCACGATCGGCGCATTCCGGACACGCGCGCGAACATCGACCACATCGTGGTTGCGCCGGCAGGCGTATTCGTCGTGGATGCGAAGAAGTACACCGGCAAGGTCGAGAAGCGCGATGTCGGGGGATTCTTCAAGAAGGATGAACGCCTGTACGTGGGACGCAGGGACTGTTCACGGCTGCTTGCGGGGATGCAGAAACAGCTGGCGGTCGTCCGGAATGCGTTGGCGACTCAGACCGATCTTGCCGACGTTCCGCTCACCGGGAACCTCTGCTTCGTGGGCGCGGAATGGTCATGGTTTGCGCGACCGATCGAGCTTGACGGCGTCACCGTCACCTGGCCGAAGGTACTCGTAGAGATGTTCGAGAAGCGGATCGTCCTCACGCCTGCCCGGATCGGCGCTGTGGCCCGGCTGCTGGGAGAGAGACTCCCGTCAGCCTGAGGGGCAGCGGACGGCATCTGGCGCCGCCCGGAATGTCCGGAACGGCAGGCTCGCCCGGCGATTCGAGCGGGAGACCGGCTCCAGGCCGAAATCTCCCAGGGCGCGAAGTGCCTCCGGACAGCCTCGGGGAAATGCTACGAACTCGGGGGGGCCAATCGGTCCCTCACCCGAGGCGCAGAGAGTCGTTGGTGCGGACCAGAGTCGTGTCGCGACCAGCGCGCGGAGTGGGGCCAGCGTTAGCCCGTGCCCTGGTGCTCGGACGGCGGAGCCCAGCCCCGGGACACCGTGTCACTTCATCAGTTTGACTCCCTGAATGGTGAGCCGCCATCCCCGGACGTGGCTCCCCTCCTGAACGATGAGCCAGTGGCGGCCAACGGGCTGAGTGGTTTGGACATCCACACAGGACGACGACGATCCGGTAGCCGGATCGTCCCAGTAGCCGAATCTCGTGGGTTCATCCTCGATCTGAAGTGCGACGTTGAAGTAGGGCGTGCTTGACACGACATTGGGTGCGGGAGGAGTTGGATAGAGCTCACTGCAAATCCTCCAGCTGTCACCGACCGGCTGGAAGAAGGCCGTGGACAGGCTATTGAGGCCTTCGAAATGCAGAACCCCGTCACCGTCAACTTGGGGGTCCGCACGCTTGCTGTAGTCAACATACGGTGCGAGTTCCGCGGCGCTTGCGCGACCCGTCTCCAGGCTCGATCCGGCCGGACTGGGCGTACGGGCGCGATGGACGGCAATCGACCACTGGGTAGTCAGGAAGAGCTGCGTGGTGATTCGTAGCTCATAGCGGCCGGGCCCCTGCCAGGCGGCACACTTGAGTGTGCCGGTCTGCCCGGTCCCTGAAGTGGAGGCCAACCAGATTCCGCCCTCTGAGTACAGGGAGACGCGCATGCCGGGCTTCCCAGGGTATTGCCCAGGTGGGAGCGCTTGAGTGTCGACCGATGAGTTTGCGAGTACGGGGCAGTACTCCCACGAGCCAGGTCCGACCTCGAATACTGTTGTCTTGCCAGAATCGACGCCTGTCCACGACAGGCGAGCTTGCGCCGCCGCCTCGCTCTGGGCGTGTCCGTACGCCCGGGTGAGGCCACCGAACACCACGAGCGCGACGACAAGCCAGATGCCGAAGGCTGCGTTGTAGTCGAGCCGCGGCAACACCCGAGCGACCACGCCTTACTCCCCGGCTGTTCGCGGTGTGGGCTCCAACGGCCCGAGCTTCTGAATATTCACCTCGGCTCCCGCTGACAGTTCATCGAACTCGAGAATCGTCTGCGCCATCGCGGGAAGGGCCTCTCGCCGGAAGCGCGAAATCTCATCGAGAGCTGCGTTGATGTCCGTGAAGGCAGCCCGCAGCTGCTCCAAGTCGAGGGTCGCCTGGGCGGACTGTGCCTGAATCTCCGAACCCTGAGTGCGCAGTCGCGCGGCCGTGCCCGCGATCAGGTCTGACGTCGTCTGCCCCACCGCCGAGATCTTCTCGAGGACGATCTTCTGATGAGCGAGCGCGAACGCCACCGAAACGGCGGTCCGCAGTGCAGTCACAGTGACGTTGATCGAGCGATCGACACCGCGTATGAGCTCACGGTTGTTGCGGATCACGATCTCGCTCGCGAGGATGCCCTGCTGGCTGACGGCAAGCTGTTGCTGTAGGTCGATGGCACGTTGACGGATGGGGAACTGAAGTTCCTCCTGCATGAAGCGCACTCGGTCTGGCGAGCCAATTTGCGCCTGCGTCACCCGTTCATCCAGCTGACGATCGAGCGCCTCGGCGAACAGGATCTCCGTCCTGAGTTGCTGAACCACGCCAGCCATCTCGCGCTGATCATCGGCCAGGGTTGCGTTATCTCGCCGGAGCTGCCCTCGGCCCGTTTCGAGTGACTTGATGATGTCGTCGATGATCACCTGCGCGCTTTCATACCTCGAGAAGTAGCGCTTCAGGGGTGTGCCAACAGCCGGAATGAAGCCGAATAGTCGAGTGGGCCACCCCGGTGCAAAGTCCAATCGGTTGGGGTCGAGCGCCGCAACTTCGACGCGGAGACTCGCGAGGGCTGATGCGACCGTTCCACCGTCGCCGCCCCGACTGGCGAGATCCTTCACCGGACCGAGCAACATCCGACTTTGCTGTGCCGCTCGGAGCTGGAGCTCACGTCCGAGCGTGTCGACCGCGTCGCCAACGTCTCGGGGTGCGGGGATGTCCGCCGTGGCCAACTCAAGGAGCGTCTCGGCGTACTGGCTGGCCCGCTGCTCGACGTCGGCTTCGACGGACCCCGGTGTACCGCTCTGCCGGGAGAGTTCGGTTCTGACGGCATCGACATCCAGGCTCATCTTCAGGGCACCGTCTCCCGGGCTGCCGGGGTTCGGGCTGCTCATGGTCATTCTGGTTGCCTCCCTGAAGCGTCTCTCGATCCGGCGGCCGCGTATTGGTTCGTACGACGAGCGAGGGACTCCAGGTGGTCGATGGCCGCTCGCGCGTCAAGAGGCATCTCCCGTGCGCCCGTCCTTGTGTCGGCCAGGGCCGAGGCAGTCGTCCCAAGCGCGGTGAGCGACTCCTCGTTCATGGCCATCAAGTCTTCAACTCGGTGAAGTTGTCGCCCTCGCAAGGCGATCCGCGAAGCAAGCGCAGCTTCCGTCGGACTCGCGTCGCTCCGGGGCGTCGTTGCCGCGATCTCCGTCAGTCGACCCTCGACGTGGTCGGGATCAATGGCGCTCACGCTTCGGAGGGCGATGACCGCCTCCTGGAGGTTCTGCATCGAGGCCTGGTAGACACTCTCAGCAGCCTTCATGTATCGGTCGAATGCAAGCTCTCCGACGTTCAGCCGCAGGTGGATGACTTCCGTCAGGCTCTGGTACGCCTCACTCAGCGAGGTGAGTTGAGAGGCCCCTCGCGTGAAATCCAGCTGTCGGAAATCCGCTTCGAGGGCCAGCTCGAGTGCAGGGTTGCCCACCCGAGGGAGCCGCTGAGACGCCTCTCGCATGAGGCCAACAGACACGAAGAGGACGAACCACCCCCCGAAGACTGCGAGTGCCAGTGTTCCGATGCCCGCAGCCATTGGCAGTCCGCTGGCAAAGCGATCCGTGGCCCAGGATGCCCAGGCGAGCACGAACACAGCAGCCAACCATGTCGGTGGATATCGGAGGAATGGACGAAGCCAACGTGCCATAGCCGCCGCCTTGGCTCCGGGGGCGCGAGCCGTCCCAATTGCTAACGGCAGCATACGTTTTCCCGGCCGCCGAAGCATCGGGATAGCCCCACTATTCTTCTGTCCAGGTGGACCCGAGCGCCCGGGTACGAGTTCGGCCTCAACGCCGCCGGCGCGTTCCTCGTCCCGGCCCTGCCGTCGCCAGACGAATCCGGCGTTCCAGCCACCGCATGCCAAGGGCAGGACCGCGGCTCAGCACGGCGCCAGGCGTGTTCCACGAACCGCCCGCAGGCCTGTCGACGCAATATCCCCTCCCGTCTTGACCCTCCAGCGGCGCGTTGGTAGCGTCGGAGTGTTGTTTCCCGAGCCAGCAGCGCCACCCGCCTGCCCGAGAGGGTGCGGCGTCGCCCCACATTCAGGACCGACCATGCCCGATACCTACACCGTTGAACCCCGCACCGTGACCGGCAAAGCCGTCGCCCGCCTGCGCCGCGAGGGCATCCTGCCCGCCGTCATCTACGGCCGCGGGCTGCCCTCGATAGCCGTGCAGATGCCGTACGTCGACGCGCGCGACCTGATGAACCAGCACGGCCGGAGCACGCTCATCAACGTGCAGGTGGCCGGCGAGGCGGACCCCCGCCCGGTGGTGGTGCGCCAGATCGAGCAGAACCCCGTCACCCGGTCGCTGCTGCACCTGGACTTCTACCAGGTGGACCTGTCCCGCCTGATCACCGCGCAGATCCCGATCGTGCTCACCGGGACGGCTCCGGCCGTCGCGCGGTGGAACGGCCTGCTGGTGCAGGGCCTGGAGCACGTCGAGGTGGAGGCGCTCCCGCAGAGCATGCCGCTGCACCTGGAGGTGCCCGTGGGAGGCCTCGCCCAGATCGGCGACCACCTGCTGCTGAGCGCCGTGCGCGCTCCTGCCGGCGTCCGCGTCGTCACCCCGGGGGATTCGATGGTGGTCGCGGTGCAGCACAGCGCCGCCGCACCGGCCGAGGAGGCCCCCGCCGCCGAGGCGTAGGCCCCGGCCGCCACACGGGGTCTGAACGGGCCGGCTGGTGGCAGCCGGCCCTCTTGTTGCCCTGCCGTCGTGCCTGGTTGCACGTAATCAGCATGTTAGTGAACACTAATAATCAGACATAGTGTCGACAGTGCTTCGGATCGAGGTAGGTCAGGATGCATCGAGCAGGGCGCTGGAGCGTGGTAGCCGTCGTGACGCTGGGACTGGCAGTGGTCGCGTGCGGCCCGGGCGAGGAGTCGTTCGTGACGACGAAGCCGCCCGTAGCCACCGTGAGCGTGGACATGGACTCGTTCACGATGAAGCCGAGCCAGGCGACGGCGCCGAAGGGGCCGGTCAAGTTCATCGCGAGGAACATCCACGCGAAGGACGTCCACGAGCTCGCCGTTCTCCGCATCAGGCCTGACGGCACGAAGCAGAACGCGGGCGAGGTGGAGGACCTCGACGCCGGCGCCACCGGCGAGATCGTGCTCGATCTGCCCGCCGGGAAGTACGAGCTCGCCTGCCTGATCGCGAAGGGGGAGGCGGGCAGCCTCGTCGGCCACTACGAGGCGGGGATGCACGTCCCCTTCGAGGTGCGCTAGCCGCGGCCTCGTGCCGGCTGGCCCGGCGAGGCTGCCGGGATGCCGGCCGCGCGGCGGACGTCGGTCCGGAGCTGGCCGCAGGCGGCCGCGATCTCGATGCCGCGCTCGATGCGCACGGTGGCGTTCACGCCCGCGGCCTGCAGCTCGCGCTGGAAGGCGCGGACACGTGCGGCGCTCGGGCGGCGCAGGTCCGGCCCGGCTGTGGGGTTGTAGGGGATCAGGTTGACGTGCGCCTGGATCCCGCGGATGCGCCGCGCCAGGGCGCGCGCCTGCTCGGGCTCGTCGTTGACGCGATCCAGCAGGGCGTACGCGAAGGTGACCCGGCGCCCGCAGCGCTCGATGTAGCGTCGCGCCGCGGCCACGAGCTCCTCGATGGTCGTGCCCGACGCCGTCGGGATCAGCTGGCGGCGGAGGTCGTCGTCCGGGGCGTGGAGCGAGATGGTCAGCCCGACCTGCAGGCCCTCCAGCGACAGCCGGTCGATGGCGTGCACCAGGCCCACCGTGGAGACGGTGATCCCGCGCTGGCGCAACCCGAGCCCCTCGGGGCGCGTGAGCCAGCGGATCGCGGCGATCGTCCCCGCGTAGTTGGCCAGCGGCTCGCCCATGCCCATGAACACGATGTTGGTGACCCGGCACTCGCGGCTGAAGTGGAGCACCTGCGCGACGATCTCGGCCGGGCGGAGGTTGCGCGTGAAGCCCTGCAGCCCGGTCGCGCAGAAGCGGCAGGCCATGGCACAGCCCACCTGGGTCGAGATGCAGACGGTCACGCGATCCGGCGCGCCGTCCTCGTCCGGGTCGTAGTCCATGCGGACGGTCTCGACCGCGTCCCTGTTCCCCAGGTCGAGGAGCGCCTTCGTCGTCGCACCGTCGTCGGCGATGCGCTCGGCGAGGACCGGCGGCGGGGCGATGGTGAACTCGGCTGCCAGCCGCGCGCGGAGCGCCGGCGGCAGGTTGGTCATCGCCGCGAAATCGCGCGCGCCGTGGTGGAACACCCACTCGGTGACCTGTCGCGCGCGGTAGCGCGGCTCACCCCACGCGGCGAGCTCCGCCTCGATCGCCTCGAACGACAGGTCCAGCAGGTGACGCATGCAACCATGGTACGGCCCGGCGGCGCGGCCGCCGATCCTGATGGGGCCAGACTCGCCGAGGCGCCGCGCCGCTAGCTCAGCACGCTGCCGATGAGCGCGCGATCGCCGTTCAGGTAGTCCTCGATGGACAGCGCGCGGCGGCCCGGGCGCTGCAGGGCCAGCAGTGCGAGCCGGCCCGTGCCGCACGCGACCACAGCGCGCGCCCGGCGCCCCGGCAGCAGGGGTGTGAGCGGGGCGCCGTCGCCGGCCTCCACGGTGCCCGGTGCGGCCGTGGAGTCGCCGGCGATCGACCAGGCCTCGAGCACCGCGAGGGGCTCGCCGGCGCGCCCGGTGGTCGCGAGCGGCCAGGGGTGGAACGCCCGCACCGCTCGCCCGATCTCCTCGGCGCTGCGGGTCCAGTCGATCAGCCCGTCCTCCTTGGCGAGGCGGGGGGCGTACGTGACCAGGGACTCGTCCTGCACGATCGGGGTGATCTCGCCGGCGACCCACCGGGGGAGCGTCTCCGAGAGCAGCGCGGCGCCGAGGTGGGCCACGCGCTCCGTCAGCACCCCGGTGGTGTCCAGCGCGCCGATCGGCGTGGCGACCTTCGCGAGCACCGGCCCGGCATCGAGCGCGCGCACGACGAGCATGATCGATGCGCCGCTCTCCGCGTCGCCCGCGAGGATCGCCGCCGAGATCGGGGACGCGCCGCGGTGCCGCGGCAGAAGCGACGCATGCACGTTGACCACGCCGTGCGGGAACGCCTCCAGCAGGTGCGTGGGGAGGATGTGACCGGAGGCGGCGACCACGCCGACGTCCGGGCGCCGCGCGGAGAGCGCCTCGGTGGTCTCACGGCGCACGCGCTCGGGCTGGAGGATCAGCGGGATGCCGGCCTCGACGGCGAGCTGCTTCACGGGCGTCGCGAGCGCCGCGCCGGTGCGCCCGCGCGGGCGGTCCGGCTGGGTGACGGCTGCGATTACCTCCGCGCCGGTGAGGTCGAGGCAGGCGCGCAACGAGGGCACGGCGTACTCGGGCGATCCGAAGAAGACGATGCGCATCAGTTCAGCCTCCACTTGTAGACATCATGGAAGCGGCTGCCGGATGTGACGAGCAGCCCCGGCTGCGCACCTCGCAGCGCCGTCGGGTGGATGTACGCGCGCGCCGGGTACCACAGCACGATGGCGGGCACCTGGTCCGCGAAGCGGCGCAGGAACAGGCCATACAGCTCCACGCGCTCGGCGGTGTCCATGGTCGTGCGCGCCGCCTCCAGGAGCGCGCTCGCCTCGGCGTCCCGGAAGGCGGCGATGTTGCCGCCGTCCCCGGCCTGCGAGGCGTGCCAGCCGGGGTACGGGTCCGGATCGCCGCCGGCCTCCCACCCGAAGATCGCGAGGTCGAAGTTGCCCGTGCGCAGGCGGTCGGCGATCACCCTCGCCGCCGGCAGGGTGACGACGCGCACGAGCACGCCCTGTGCGCCCAGCTGCGCCGCCACGCGGTCCGCCAGCGTGGCGCGCGCCGGGTCGTCGTTGGTCACGAGGTCGAGCGCCAGCGGGCGCTGCGCCTTCGCACGGGTGCCATCGGCAGTCCGCGCCCAGCCGGCGGCGCTCCACGCGGCCTCCGGGTCCGGCGGAGCCGCGGGCACATGCTGGTATGCCCACGACCCGGGCACGATCACCGAGTCGCCCGCGATCCCGCGCACTCCCGCGGCGGTCGCCACCTCCACGCGATCGAGGGAGGCGGCGATCGCCCTGCGCAGCGCGACGTCCGTGAGCGGTTCGCGGGCCGTGTTCATATACAGCGCGGTGTACCCGGTGCGCGTCAGGGGCGTGGCGACGAGCTGCGGGCGCCGCGCCAGCGCGTCCTCGTCGCCCTCGACGGACTGGTCAGGAAGCAGCGCGGCCGAGGCCGTGCCATCGCGGATGTCCCGGACCTGCCCGGCAGCATCGGCCGCGAAGCGGAACTCCAGGCGCGCGATGTGCGGGGCGCCGAGCGCGAAACCGGGGTGGCGGTCGAGGAGCGCGTGATCGGCCGTCAGCGCGTGCAGCCGGTACGGTCCGGTGCCCACGGGGCGGCGATCGAAGGGCGGCACGGCGAACTCGTTGCTCGCGGTCATCTGCGCCTCCAGGTGGCGCGGCAGGATGCCGACGGCGGCGCGCACGAGGAAGTCGGCGAGCGGCTCCGGGGTGCGGATGATCACGGTGTCCGCATCGGCGACGACCACCTCGATCCCGCTCCACGCAGCGGCGAGGGCGGGCGATGCGCCCGATCCGGGGGCCTGGATGCGAGCGATGGTGAACGACACGTCGGCGGCGGTGACCGGGTAGCCATCGTGCCAGGTGAGGCCGGGGCGCAGGTGGAACGTGTAGGTGCGGCCGTCTGGCGTCAGCTCCCACGAGCGGGCGAGATCCGCCTGGGGCACGCCGTCCGCGCCCACGCGCATGAGCCCGCTGAAGATCAAGGCTGCGAGGTCGTCCTCGGCGTCGCTGGCGTGCGCGGTGATCGGGTTGATGCGGGACGGGCGCCCCACGGTGGATTCCACGTACGCCGGAGCACCCTCGCGGATCGTCACGCCGAGCCCGCCGAGGGCGAGCACGGCCAACCCCGCGATCAGCAGCGTCAGGAGCAGGCGGCGGCGGGCGGCGGCCATGATGCGTCGGACGCCCGCCGCGGCGCTAGCTGGCCGCGACGCTCGCTGCGGAGATGGCGACGAAGACGATGACGACGACGATGGTGAGACGGTGCAACTGGCGTTGCAGGCCCCGCTTGGTGCGGAAGGTGTAGTCCTGCCCGCCGAGCGCCGCGCCAAAGCCCGTGCCACGCACCTGCATGAGCACGAGCACGATGAGCAGCCCCGAGACGAGGATCTGCGCCAGGCTCAAGAAATCCTTCAGTTCCATGAACAGGAAGGCTAAGCCGCGGGAGCGACGACGGCAAGCGCCGGCCCCCGCGGGGCTAGCGGCTGGTGTACGCCGCGGGCGCCTGCACGCGCAGGTCGCGCTCGAAGTAGGCGCGCATCACGGCCGCCGCCAGCGCATCGCCGTCGTGCCGGTAGCGGCGCTCGTGGTCCACCAGGTCAGCCAACACCAGGCGCGCGACGCCGTAATCCGCGTCGCCGGGGGCCAGGACGGGCTCGGAGTGCCACTCCGGGTTCAGGGGCTCGCCCGGCAGGTTGCTGTTCGCCAGCACCACGTCGACCAGGGCGTCGTCGTGCAGGTGACGGCGGAGCGCGGCGTAGTGATCGGCCGCGGTGTACCCGTTCGTTTCGCCCTGCTGGGTGGCGACGTTGCTGATGAAGACCTTATGCGCCCGCGACTCCCTGATCGCGCGGCCGATCCCGGGCACCAGGAGGTTCGGCAGGACCGAGGTGTAGAGACTGCCCGGGCCGATCACGATCAGCTCCGCCTCCAGCAGCGCGCGCATGGCGCCCGGGTGGGCGGCCGAGTCGCGCGGCTCGATCCACACCTCGGCGGGCGGGACGCCCTCCTCGGGGAGCATCGATTCGCCGCGCACCACCTTGCCGCCCGGGAAGCGCGCGGCCAGGGTCACGTCGTCCAGCGTGGAGGGGAGGATCTGTCCGCGCACGGCGAGCACGCGCGAGGTCTCGGTGATCGCGGCCTCCATGTTGCCGGTCACCTCGGCCATCGCGGTGATGAAGAGGTTGCCGAAGGAGTGCCCGGCGATGCCCTCGCCGGCGCGCTCGTCGAAGCGGTACTGGAAGAGTTGCGTGACCAGCGGCTCGGCGTCGGCGAGGGCGGCGATGCAGTTGCGGATGTCGCCCGGCGGAATGACGTGCAGTTCGCGGCGCAGGCGCCCGCTCGATCCACCGTCGTCCGCGACGGTGACGATCGCCGTGAGGTTGGAGGTGTATTGCTTGAGCCCGCGCAGGAGGTTGGACAGCCCGGTCCCGCCGCCGATCGCGACCACCCTCGGGCCGCGGTCGCGCGTGCGGTTCTGGTAGACCAGGTCCACGATGTCGCGCGGACGGTTGGAGTCAGGCAGCAGCGCGTGCGCGAGCGAGCGGTTGAGCTGCCAGCCGGAGAAGATCGCCAGCATCAGCGCGGAGCTGATGAACAGCAGGCCGCGCAGCCAGCGCGGGATGAACTGCAGCGTCAGGTAGTAGGCCCAGGCGGGGAAGGTGTACGAGACGTACACCTCGCGCAGGATGTACGCGAACCCGATCCCCATGATCGCGACGGCGATCGCGAGCAGCGCCAGCCATCGCTTGATGTGCAGGCCGAGGTACAGCCACTTGGTGATGTTGCCGCGACTCAATCGCTGACTCGCTCGCTGCCCGCCGCAATCAGTAAACGCTCGTGCGGTGCCGTGGTCAACCGACGCGCCGGGGGCGCCCCGGCGCTCATGCCTCGGCGCGCCCGGCGCTGGCGTCCGAAACCGGCATGCGCGACTACTCCGCGCCGGCGTCGAGGTGCCGCCGTAGCGTCTCGGCCGCGGCATTCGCGTCGGCACGCCCCTTCATCTCGCGCATCACCTGGCCGACGAGGAAGCCGATCGCCGACTGCTTGCCGCCGCGGTAGTCGTCCACCGCCTTCGGGTTGGCGGCGAGCACGCGCTGCGCGATCTCCTCGATCGCGCCGGCGTCCGTGACCTGGCGCAGGCCGCGCGCGTCCACGATCGCCTCCGGCAGCTCGCCCGACTCGAACGCGACGTCGAGCACGTCCTTCGCAGTGGCGGGCGTGACGGCGTTCGCGGCGACGAGGCGCACCAGCTCGCCGATGTGGCGGGCGGTGACCTTCGTGTCGCCCAGCTCCGCCTCGCCGCCCAGCGCGTTCAGGTGCTTCGCCACGTCGCCGGTGAACCAGTGGGCCACCGTGCGCGCGTGATCCGCGCCCGCGATCCGCACTGCCTCCTCGAACGCATCGCCGTCGGAGCGCGACTCCGTGAGGATGCGCGCCTCGTCCGCCGTCAGGCCATACTGCGCCTGGAACCGCGCGAGGCGGGCCGCCGGGAGCTCCGGCAGTCGCGCACGCAGCGCCTCGATGGTCTCGGGCGCGATGTGCATCGGCGGGAGGTCGGGCTCGGGGAAGTAGCGGTAGTCGCTCGCCTCCTCCTTGGAGCGCTGCGACACGGTCTCGCTCGTGGCGTCCACGTAGCCGCGCGTCTCCTGCACGATGCGCTCGCCGGCGTCGAGGCGCTTCGACTGGCGCTCGATCTCGAACTCGATTGCGCGCTGCACGCTGCGGAACGAGTTCATGTTCTTGACCTCGACCTTGCGGCCGAGCTCCACCTGGCCGGCCGGGCGGAGCGAGACGTTCGCGTCGCAGCGCATCCCACCCTTGTCCATGTCCGCATCCGCGATGCCGAGGTAGCGCATCACCTGTCGCAGGGTGCGCAGGAAGGCGTGCGCCTCCTCGCCGGAGTGCATGTCGGGCTTCGTCACCAGCTCCATCAGCGGCGACCCGGCGCGGTTCACGTCCAGGAGGGAGTACGACTCGATCCCGTTGTCGCGGTGGAGCAGGCGTGCCGTGTCCTCCTCCAGGTGGATGCGCTCCAGGTGAACCGGCCGGCGTACGCCGTCGACCTCGATCTCCAGGGTGCCATTGTGGCAGAACGGCTGGTCGTACTGCGAGATCTGGTAGCCCTTCATCAGGTCGGGGTACGGGTAGTTCTTGCGATCGAACTTCGCGTAGGCGGGGATGTCGCAGCCGAGCGCGAGGCCCGCGAGGATCGTGTCCGCGACCGCCTCCTGGTTGATCACCGGCAGCATCCCCGGCATCCCGAGGCACACGGGACACACGTGCGAATTCGGCTCGGCGTCGAAGTACTCGCGATCGCAGGAGCAGAACATCTTGGAGCGCGTCTTGAGCTGGATGTGAACCTCGAGCCCGATTACCGCCTCGTACTGCGTTCCGGACTGGGTTCGGGTCTGCGTCGTCACGCGCTTCACCTCGTGCCTGCGGTCACATTCGAATGTCCATCGTACCTCGGCTGGCCGTCGCGCCGCCCCCCGGGGGCCGGTGGTGGCGCCGGTGCCCCGGAGCGCTGTCCACAGCTCCGCAGTGGTCGACGGCTTCCGGTTCGCGGCCACCGTACCGCAGCGAGAGGTCAGCCGCACGAGACGGAGACATGGCAGATTCTGCTACAATCCCGGGCGACGAAGGGGAGTAGTCCCGTCAGGCGTCGCCGCCAATACGGCCTCACGGCCCGGCGCCGCCGCTCCGTTGCAACTGCGGAGTGGATCAGACCTTCTGCTGGCGAACTCGTTGGCAGAAGGGAGCCCCTGTGGACTTCGATCTCCTTGCGCGTCTTGATCTCCGGGCCTGGTTCGCATTCAACGCGTTCATCATCGCAGCGCTGATGGTGGACCTGTTCGTGCTGCACCGGCACGCGCATGTCGTCTCGCTGCGGGAGGCGGCGGCGACAAGCCTCGGCTGGATCGTGCTGGCGCTGGCGTTCGGCGGGCTGATCTGGTGGTGGCGCGGACCGGCGAGCGCGGGTGAGTACCTGGCGGGCTACCTGATCGAGAAGAGCCTGTCCGTCGACAACGTCTTCATCTTCGTCATGGTCTTCTCGTACTTCGCCGTGCCAGCGGCGTATCAGCACCGCGTGCTGTTCTGGGGCGTGGCCGGCGCCCTCGTGATGCGCGGCGCGTTCATCCTCGCTGGCGCGGCGCTGCTCGAGGCGTTCGACTGGATCCTGTACGTGTTCGGCGCGTTCCTGCTGTTCACGGCGTTCAAGATGTTCCGGCACAGTGAGATGGCGCTCGATCCGGAGCAGAATCGCGTGCTGCGCCTCGTCGGCCGGCTCGTGCCGATGTCGAAGGAGTACGACGGCCAACGGCTGTTCACGCGGCGGAACGGCATGCTGATGGGGACGCCGCTGTTCGCCGTGTTGGTGATGGTGGAGGCGACCGACCTGGTGTTTGCGGTCGATTCGATCCCGGCGATCTTCGCCGTCACCCGTGACCCCTTCATCGTGTTCACGTCCAACGCCTTCGCGATCCTCGGGCTGCGCGCGCTGTACTTCCTGCTGGCCGGCGTGGCGCACCGCTTCGTGCACCTGAAGACGGGACTGGCAGTGATCCTGGCGTTCGTCGGCGTGAAGATGTTGATCGTCGAGGTCTACCACTTCCCGGTCTGGATCTCGCTGGGGGTGATCGGTACCGTGCTCGCAGCCTCGGTCGCGGCGTCGTTGATGAGCGACCGCCCACTGGATGCGGCACACGACGCTCCGCTCCCCGATCCGCTGGGCCTGCTGTCCGGCGCCGGGGAGCATCATGCCGAGGCGCACATCGATCGGCGGTAGCGTCGCGTCCAGGACACGGCGCGACCTGGTGGCCCCGCTCCCCCCCCCGTGGCGAGGGCGACGCTGTCGGGCGGTGGCGACCTCGGCTGGCCGAGGGTCCGTGCCCCTTCCCGACCGGGCCTCCGGAGCCGGATCGGCGCACGCCCGGGAGCGCGTAGACTGCAAGGCATGCCCGAGCGTCGTTCCCGCCCCGTGCCGCCCGGCGTGCAGTCCGGCCTCTTCGTCGACCCCTCGGCGCCGGCGGGGGTCCGCGACGCGCCGCTGGCCGCCCGCATGCGCCCGCGCAACCTGGACGAGTACGCGGGGCAGGAGCAGGTCGTCGGCCCCGGGCGCCCCCTGCGGCAGATGATCGAGGCGGACCGGCTGCCCTCGATCATCCTGTGGGGGCCGCCGGGGTCGGGGAAGACGACGCTCGCGACGATCATCGCCGCGCAAACGCAGCGCCACTTCGCGGAGCTCTCGGCCGTCAACAGCGGCGTGGCGGATGTGCGCCGCATCATCGCGGAGGCCGCGGAGCGCCTGAGGGCCAGCGGACGCCGCACGATCCTGTTCATCGATGAGCTGCATCGCTTCAACCGCAGCCAGCAGGACGCGCTGCTCCCCCACGTCGAGGCGGGCACCGTCACGCTGATCGGGGCGACGACCGAGAACCCGTCGTTCTACCTCGTCGCGCCGCTCCTCTCGCGATCGCGCGTGTTCCGGCTCGACCTGCTGGACGAGGCGGCGATCGAGTCAATCGTGCGCCGTGCGATCGAGGATCCCGATCGCGGCCTGGGCGGCACGCCGATCGCGATTGACGCCGACACGATGCACACGCTCGCGCTGCTCGCCGGCGGCGACGCGCGCACGGCGCTCAATATCCTCGAGCTCGCCGTGGACTCGACCCCGCCGCAGGACGACGGGACACAGGTGCTCACGCGCGAGACGGTGGAGCAGGCGGCACAGGCCCCCACGCTGCTCTACGACCGCGAAGGTGACGCGCACTACGACACCATCTCGGCGTTCATCAAGACCATGCGCGATTCCGATCCGGACGGCGCGCTGTACTGGCTGGCGCGCATGGTCGAGGCAGGCGAGGACCCGCTGTTCATCGCGCGCCGCCTGGTGATCCTCGCGAGCGAGGACGTGGGGCTCGCGGACCCGAATGCGCTCCCGCTGGCGGTCGCGTGCCAGCAGGCCGTGCACTTCCTCGGCATGCCCGAGGGGCGCATCCCGCTGGCGGAGACCACCGTCTACCTGGCGCGCGCGCCGAAATCGAACAGCGCGTACGCGGCGTACAACCGGGCGCTGCAGGACGTGCAGGCCACGCGCAACGAGCCAGTGCCCATGCACCTGCGCAACGCCGTCACCGGGCTGATGCGCGGCCTGGGCTTCGGGCAGGGGTACCGCTACGCACACGACGAGCCGGGCCACGTCGCCCTCGGCCAGACGCACCGCCCGCCCCCGGCGGAGGGGCACGTGTACTATCGCCCCGGCACACTGGGCCACGAGGCACGCATCGAGGCCGCCTGGGCGGCACGCCGCACGCCGCGTCCCGACGACCCCACACCCGGTCCTCGATGACCCGGGCCCGTTGAGCAGGGCCGGACGCTCGCAGCATGCGGGGCCGGCCCTGTGCGCTGGTGCCGCTCCTCCGGGCAGATGATCCTGCGACCACCGGCCGCTAGATTGAGGGCGCGCGCGGGCCGCCGCGGGCACCGGACGGCGAGGCATCCCGGCCTCGTGGAGTGGAGCGCGCGATGGCGGGCCCGTACGACGTGGTGGTGGTCGGGGCGGGCAATGCCGCGCTCTGCGCCGCGCTGGCCGCGCGTGAACGTGGCGCGCGGGTCGCGGTGCTGGAGAAGTCCGGCATCGATGAGCGCGGCGGCAACACGTACTACACCACCGGGGCGTTTCGCTTCCCGTACGCGGGGCTGGATGAGATCCGCCCGCTGATCCCCGACCTCGGCGAGAGCGAGCTCGCGGGGATGGACGCCGGGTCGTACGAGGCGAGCGCGATGCGCGCCGACCTCGTGGGTGCCTCGGAGCACCGCGTGGATGCGGACCTGATGGAGCGCCTGATCACGGACGCGTACCCCACTGTGCGCTGGCTCACAGAGCGCGTGGGAGTGCGCTGGTCCCTGATGTACGGCCGCGGCGCGCGCAAGGTGGACGGCAAGTTCCGGTTCTCCGGCGGCCTCATCGTGGAGGCCGTCGGCGGCGGCGCCGGGCTCTCGGACCTCCAGTTCGCGGCCTGCGAGCGCGCCGGTATCGAGGTGCGCTACGACACGAAGGCGCTCGCGCTGCTCACGCACCCCCGGTCCGGTGCGGTCACGGGCGTCCGTGTCCGCGATCCGGGCGGCCTCGGCGAGATCGAGGCGAAGGCCGTCGTCCTCGCTGCCGGTGGGTTCGAGGCGAACAGCGAGATGCGCACGCGCTACCTCGGCGCGGGATGGGAGTCGGCGAGGGTCACCGGGACACGACATAACACCGGTGACGCCATCGGCATGGCGCTGGCGCTCGGTGCGCAGTCGTACGGGCAGTGGTCGGGTGCACACGCGATCCCGTGGGACTACGGCGCACCCCCGACCGGCAACCGGCGCATCGGCGACCTGTATCGCAAGCTCTCGTATCCGCTGGGGCTGCTGGTGAACGTGCGCGGCCGGCGCTTCGTGGACGAGGGCGCCGATCTGCGCGAGCGCACCTTCGCCGAGTACAGCCGGCGCATCCTGGAGCAGCCGATGGGCATCGCGTTCCAGATCTTCGACCAGCAGACCGCGCCCCTGCTGCGCGATGAGTACCGCATCCGCGAGATCACGAAGGCCGAGGGGGACACCATCCCCGCGCTGGCGGCGGATCTCGGCATCGACGCCGAGGCGCTCGTGGCGACCGTGGCCGCCTACAATGCCACCTGCCGGCCGGGCGCCTTCGACCCCACGCGCCTCGACGGCGTGCGCACCGAGGGCCTCGCGCTGCCGAAGTCGAACTGGGCGCTGCCCCTGGACCGGCCGCCGTACCTGGGGGTGGCGGTGACGTGCGGGGTCACGTTCACCTTCGGCGGACTGCGGGTGCAGCCGCGCTCGGCGCAGGTGCTGGACACGGAGGGCGGGCCGATCCCCGGCCTGTACGCCGCCGGCGAGCTGATCGGCGGGCTGTTCTGGCACCATTACCTCGGCGGCACGGCGCCGATGGCCGGCTCGGTCTTCGGTCGCGCCGCCGGCGAAGCGGCGGCTGCTGCCGCGCTCGGCGCATAGCCCGGCGAGGAGGCCCCCGTGGCTGACGGCACCACAGACCATGGACCGATGCTGCGCGGACGCGCGCTCTCGCGTCTTCGCGCCGCCATGAACTACTGGATCGTCACCACGCGCCCGGACGGCCGCCCGCACGCCGCGCCGGTGTGGGGCGTCTGGCTGGACGACGGCCTGTGGTTCGGCACGATGGGGCAGAAGGTGCGCAACCTCGAGGCGAGGCCGTACGCCGTGGTCCACCTGGACAGCGCGGACGACGTGATCATGGTGCAGGGGAGCGTGGAGATCGTGCGCGACGTGGGGCGCATCGCCCGCGCCGCCGAGGCGTTCCGCGCGAAGTACGCGGACGGCGAGACCGGCGAGCCGTTCGATGTCTACCCGGCGCTGGGCGACACGCCGGCGTTCTATCACGTGGTCCCGGACACCGGCTGGGCGTGGCTCGAAGGTGCGTACCTCACGCACAACACGCGCTGGTCGTTCACGCCTGGCGCCGCGGACGCCGGCGAAGCCGGGTAGGGGCGCAGCCGCTACTCGACGAGGGCCATCGAGGTCACGCGGCGCTCCACGAGGGCGTGCACCTCGGCGGCGGAGTAGCGGAGGACGCGCCGCAGGACGTCCTCGCTGTCGGCGCCGAAGCGCGGCGCCGCGCGCACGGTGGTGATCGGTCGGCGCGACATGCGCCACGTGGGACGCGTGGTGCGCAGGCGCCCCGCCTCCGCGTGGTCGTACCACAGGAACGCCTCGCGCGCGGCGAGGTGGGCGTCCGCGGCGAGCATGAGGGGCGAGAGGACGGGGGCCGCGGCGACCCCCGCGGCCTGCAGCAGCGCCGCCGCCTCGTCCGGATCGCGCGTCGCGCTCCACGCAGCGATTACCGCATCGATCGCCGCCTCCGCCGCGCGCCGGCCCTCGCGCGTGGCGTACGCGGGATCATCCAGGCGCGCATCGCGGATCACGCGGCGGAGCCCGCGCCACGCCTCGTCGCTGTCCACGGTGATCGCCAGCCAGCGGTCGCTGACCGCGCCGATCGGGAGCGCGTTGATGTCCACGATCCGTCGAGGCGGCCCGTCCGCGCCGCGATACGCGTTCTGCGGCGCGAAGTACGGATCGCGATCGCCGATGCGCACCGGCAGCGGGCAGCCCAGCACCTCGGCGATCACGAACTCCGTCACCAGCCCGGCGATGCCATCGCGCTGCGCCACCATGGCGTACGCGGCCTCGCCGGTGCGCTCGCGGCGCAGCAACCCCATGGCGACGGCCGCGGCCGCGGTCGTGCCGGCGATCGGGTCGCCGTACGAGATCCCGCTGCGGTGAGGCGGGCCGCCCTCGTACCCCTGGAGCGCCGCGAGGCCGCCCATTTGCTCGATGGTGGGTCCGAAGGCGAGCCGCTCCGCGTCACTGCCCGTGTGCCCGAAGCCGGGCATGGAGACGTAGATGATGCGCGGGTTGATGCGGCGCAGATCCTCGAAGCCCAGTCCCTGGTGATCCGCAACGCCGCTGCTCCAGTTCTCGATGAACACGTCCGAGGCGGCGACCAGGCGGCGCAGCGCCTCCATCCCCTCCGGCTGCTTGAGGTCGAGGCTGATGCCGAGCTTGTTGCGGCTGTACTCGTTGAAGTACGCGCTCTGGTTGATCTCGGGGACCGTGCGCACGCCGGACATCGTGCGCAGCGGGTCCGGGTAGGTGGGCCCCTCCACCTTCACGACCTCGGCGCCCATGTCCGCGAGGAGGCGGGTGGCGTACGGCCCGGCCCAGACCTGCGTCACGTCCACCACGCGCAGCCCGGCGAACGGCAGCGGGGGTGTCCCCGGGGTCGAGGGCGTCGAGGGCGCCCGGGCCGGCGGGGTGTCGTGAGGCGGCTCGCCGGCCGCCTTGCTCAGGACCTCGAGCGTGTGCTCGCCGAGAAGCGGGGCGCGGCGATTCGTGCCGCGGTCGCCGCCGATGGTCGCGCTGTCGAACTGGATCGGCCCGGAGGGCAGCGGGTGGCGTCCGAGGCGCGGGTGATCGACGTCCTGCCAGAAGCCGACCTCGCGGAGGTGTGGCCACTCGTACAGCTCGCGGGGCGTCAGGATGCGTGAGAAGGGCGCGCGCTGGGCGGAGGCGATGCGGAAGATCTCCTCGGCGGTGTGCTGTCGCGTCCACTCGGGGATGAGCACGGCGAGCAGGTCGTTCGCCAGCGGCGCCCACCCCGAGGCGAGCGCCGGGTCGTCCTTCAGATCCGGGCGACCGATCGCCTCGTACACCGCGCCAGTCTGGCGCGGCATCGCCGTGACGCCGATGTACCCGTCGGCGCACTCGTAGATGCCCCACTGCGCGTACATGTTGTTGCCCGTGATCCGCGCGCTGTCGGACGCGCGGCCGAGGGCGTTCGCCATCTGCGCCTCGATGGTGGCGACCTGCACCTCCTGGACCGACAGGTCGATGCGGTCCCCCACGCCGCTCGTGCATGCGGCGTACCGGGCGGCGAGCGCGGACGCGAAGCCGTGCAGCCCCGCAAACAGGAACGACTGGTGTCCCGCGGTCTTCAGCGGGGGCTGGTCCGGGTCGCCGCACGCCGCCATCTGCCCCCCCGAAGCGAACGCCGTCAGCGAGGTGGCTCGCCAGCCCGCGCGCGGGCCGTCCTGCCCGTACGGGGAGATCGCGAGCACCACGAGCGCGAGGTGCGCCTCGCTGATCGCCGCGAGGTCGAGGCCCAGCGCGGCGAGCCGGCCCGGAGCGCCGGAGTCGATCACGATGTCCGCGCGCTTGACGAGGCGGCGCGCCTCGGCGACGCCGTTCGGCGTTGCGAGGTCGAGCACGACACTCCGCTTCCCCGCGCCGAGGTACGCGAACAGCACGCTGTCATCGGGCGTGGGTGCGGGTGCGGCGGAGGCCCACGGGGGGAGGTGACGGACCGGGTGCCCCCGCGGCGGCTCCACCACGATCACGTCCGCGCCGTACAGCGCCAGCAGGCGGCCGGCGAACGCCCCCGCGACGTCCGTGCTCAGTTCGACAACGCGTGTGCCCTCGAGCATCCGGTCCCTCCACGCGCGCAGGCGGCTCGACGGGCATCGTACCCGGGGGCGAGGCGTGCGCAACGCCCGCCGCGCAGCGCCCGCCGTGGGCGGCGCATGCGGTCCTAGCGGCACTCCGGCGGGAAGATCGTCCCGATCTTCGCCTTCTCGAAGCACGGGTTCCCGTTGGCGGTCCCGTCGTACCCCGTGGCAAAGTAGTCGCCGAGATAGGTCTCGCGGCCGATGCCACCGACGACGATCGTGACGTAGTACCCGGGCGCGCGCCCCCCGGCAGCGCCCGGCTGGATGTAGATGTTCCTGGCGACCACCGTGTAGTCGGGTGTCGCGCCGTTCAGCCGCGCCAGCCCCCGCCCGCACCCCGTGAGCAGAGCGCAGGCCAGGACGGCGGCGGCGGCGAGGATCCTCATGCGCCCGATGCTATCACCAGCGCGCACGCACTCGCGTGCATGCATCGGCGCACTGCCGGAGCGCCCCCGTGCTCAGGTGTGCCGTGGCGGCGCCCCCGGCGCGTGGTCGCGACCGGGGCGCCGTGCTCCTCGTGGCGCGCGGGTCTCCCGCCCGGGCCTATGCGGGACGAGGAAGCCGGGTGACCGGCGGGCTGGCGGCGGCGTGCCCGTCCGCGGCGCCGGCCGAGGTCGCCCCCGGCGGGGCGGTGAGTGTCTCGGTGTGCATCGCGCACGCCCATCGGCCGTCGCGCCGCACCCAGACGCTTGCGTCGATCGCGTCGAGCGACTCCGGGTGCCCGTCGCGCCGCAGCGTCTCATGCACCGGGTACGCGACGATGGCCACGTTCCGGCTGAGCATCCGCACCTTCGAGTTCGCGCCGAAGTCGTACGACTCCAGCTCGTACGGCATGTCCTGCAGCATCGCGGCCGCGGTCTGCGGATCGAGTTCACCGATCCCCTCCGGTCCGACCACGATGCAGGACTCATCGGTCAGCTGCCCCACGGCGTCGGCATCGCGCCGCTTCATCGCGTCCCAGAAGCCGCGTTCCAGTGCCATCAGGTCCAGGCGAGCCATGACGGTCCTCCTCTCCTCCCGGAGCCTCTTGCCACCATTGTCGAGGCCGAGTGATTGCATCGACGCATACAGGTGCCGGGTTGGCGGGGCGCGGAGGTCGCGGGAGCGCCCTGACCGGGCGCGCGCCGGTGCGAGCGGGGCACCCGATGGCCGGGGGGTTACATTTGCATTACTCAGGCGGCGGGTGGTAGCGTCCCGGCCCCCCGGACATTGCCGAGTGGCGGTCGTGCGGCGATCGACGGGCGCGGCAACGCAGACGCATCGATTCGATGCGCGAGGCTCGCGATGATGCGACTCCTCCGCCGGCTCTTCGGGAGCGCGCGGCTCGGTCTCTCCCGGTCCGCGCTGGTGCTCCTTGTCGTGTCGCTGGGCGTCGTCGCCGTCTTCGCAGTCGTCTCTTCCATGCTCGCATGGCGCGGGTACCAGCAGGCACGGGCTGCGGCCGAATCTGACGTCGGAGCGAGCGCGGCCGCGGCGGCGGCGGAGGTGGATCGATTCCTCGACGGCCGCGCCGATGCGTTGCGCGCGATCGCGGCGTCGCCCGCGGTCCGGCGCCTCGCCCTGGACGAGATGCAGGCGTACTTCGATAGCCTCCCGGAGATCGCCGGTCTCGGTGCGGTTTCGTGGAGCAACCTGGACGGGCGCGTGCGTGTCGTGTCAGGCGGAATCCCCGCGGAGGGGATGCCCGATGTCCGTGACAGCGACTTCTTCACCGGCGCCGCCGGGACGCGCGGGACCGTGTTCGTCGGCCCCGGGACGGTGTTCGTCGGCAGAGCGGTCGCAGGTCCCGTCACCGGGCAGCTCACCGTGCCGATCGCCGTGGCCTCGGAGGATCTCCAGGGGAAGCGCACCGGGGTGGTGCTCGGCGGCATCCTGCTGAACGGACGCGATGCGGGGCCGCTCCATTTCGGAGGGATCCCCGGCCTGAGGGTGATCGGGTTCGCCGGGGACCTGCTGATCGATGTGGGTCACGCGGTGCAGGAGGTGCGCGACGTGACGGCGTGGCCCGGCTACGCGCAGGCGCGCTCGGGCGGAAACGGCGTGTTGACCGGAGTGCCGGGGCTCCTGGGCGAGCCCGGCCACGTTGTCGGGTTTGCCGCCACACGTACCGCGGGCTGGCTGGTGCTCTCGGATCGCCCGGCCGAGGCGGTCTACGGGGCGCCATACCGGCGGTTCCGCACGGAGGTCGAGGCGATCGCCGTGTTCGTGATCGCCAGCCTCGCAGGAATCTCCTGGTCGACGATCAGCCTGGAGCACCGCATGCGCTCCGAGCGCGCCGCCCGTGAGGCGGTGGACGCCGCGAGGTCGCTGCACGACACATTCATCGACACGCTGACGCACGACCTGCGGTCGCCGCTCACGATCATTCGCGCGAACGCCGACCTCCTGCAGCGTGACCTCCGCCGGTCAGCGACTGCCAGCGCGAGCGATCGCGCAGACGACATCCGCCGCGCCGCGATGACGATCGACCGCATGGTGGAGGACTTCACCGACCTCCAGCACGGCGACGAGCAACTCCCCCTCAACCTGAGCACGGTGGACCTGGTGGAGCTCGCCGGAAGCGTCGTGGCACTGGCGGAGCACGCGAACCCGGACCGGGGCATTCGCTTCGAGCCCGCGGTCGACGGGCTGACTGGCCACTGGGACCGGGAGCGGCTGGCGCGTGTGGTCGACAACCTGCTATCGAACGCGCTCAAGTACAGTCCGGCCTCGGAGCCGGTCATCGTCCAGGTGGAACCGGATCCCGCGCCCCCGGGGGAGTGGGCCGTGGTGCGGGTGATCGACCTCGGCATCGGCATCCCCAGGCCGTACCTCAAGCGGATCTTCGAACCGTATGTTCGCGCGACGAATGCCGCGGGGGTGCGCGGGACCGGGCTCGGCCTGGCCAGCGTTCATCAGATCGTGCAGGCGCACGGCGGAATGGTGACCGCGGACAGCCGCGAGGGTGCGGGGTCCGTGTTCACCGTGAAGCTGCCGATCGCCCTCGACACCACCTCGAAGCCCCCGGAACCGGGGCAGGGGCCCGCCTCGTCAGCATGGAGCGCGCCTCCAGGGTCGACCCCCGATGGTCACTGCGACGCCGGCCCGCCAGCCGCCATCGACGACCGGTGCGGGGGCGATTCGGAGCAGCCCCGGGTCGACGAAGCGGGCGCAGCGCCGGCTGGCGCGCCCTGAGGAGGCGCTGGTGCCGGGGGAGGACGCCCGGGGCCCGTACTTCGTCCTCGTGGTTCCCCAATGGCATTGCGCCCGCGCGACGCCTCTGCTCACCCAGGGCGTGCGACCCGCGTCGTGATGGAGCCCCCGGGGCACTCGACGATCGCCGTGACGATGAACATCTACACGCATGTCATGCCAGAGTTGCAGCGCAACGCAGCGGACCGGATGGGTGAGTTCCTAGCCGGATCTCCTTAGTCGTGCCGCTCCCCGGCATCGCGCCCGAGAGCACTCTGGATTGCCTGTAGAACGACGAAACGGGAGCAGCGTTGAAGGTCCGTGAGTTCGACGTAGGTCGGCGCGGGCTCGCTCAGACGCGCCGCGTGTGCACCTCTACGGTCGCGCGCCGTCTGGAACGATCGAATCTTCTCGATGAGCGGCTGGACCGTGTTTACCCCGTACGGAATATCGAAGCCGACCTCAATCTCCGGGTCGATCCCGAGCTGCTCAATGCTTCGGCGGAGTCTTCGATCGTCCGACGAGGGCTCCCCGATCAGCGACTCAACCGCCTTGTATGCGTTCGTAAGTGCACCCTCAAGGCGGGCTCTATCCGCGCCGCGCCGCGGGCGTTCGCCTTCGTCCTCCATCACGAGGCCAAGATCGCCGGGCGACACGAAGAACTGCTTCTCGCTCGCGGCGTAGAGGGACGCCGCCCGGAAGTGCCGTTCCTCTACCACAGCCGGCAGAAGGTCGATCGCGATCTGGAGAGCATCGAGAGGGATCATCCAGTGCGTGCTGAGCGACATGCGCAGTTCAAGTTCGTCGAGCGGGCGCGCCTCCACGACGGACCAGGCTGAGTGCGAGAGGTCTTCGAGACTGGCGAGTGCGCAAAGGTTCCGAGGCGGGTCGACGCGGATGGGGGACGGCGGGTCGCCCCAGGTCCCGTACACGAGAGTCACCGCGAAGCCAAATGCCTCCGCGACTCGCTCCGCCACTCGGTCAGCCTCGACGTTCCTGATATCCAGGAGCAGATGGCGATCGAGCCGCCCGCCCTCGGCGTCCGCGATGTTCCACGCCGGGCCGACGATAGCCTCCAGCGTGTCGATTTCGACGGGCGAGGGCTGACGTTCACGCGCGTGGGATTCGCGCATCCAGGTGCCGCCAGCGATGAGGTACTGCAACTGCCTCGCTCGTCCCTTGTCTTCGCGGGTCACCACGTGGGTCACCAGCGCGTCGCTGCATCTCGATCGCAGGCCGATTCGCGCACCCGGATCGCCCGTGTGTACTGGTGGTGCCGGGGAAGGGGGTCGAACCCTCACGCTCTTTCGAGCCGCGGGGTTTAAGCCCGCTGCGTCTGCCATTTCGCCACCCCGGCGCGTCGTGGCCTCGCCTCGATAGTAGCCAGTGGAGGTGTCGCGCGGGGTGCGAGGGCCGCGCCGGTGGTCGCAGGGTGCGTGGTGGGGCGTGCGGGTGGGTGATGGAGGCCAGGACGGGAATCGAACCCGTGATGGAGGTTTTGCAGACCTCTGCCTTGCCACTTGGCTACCTGGCCCGGGACCACCGGGGCCGGTGACCGCCGGACGCGGCGTTCAGGTCCGGTCGGCCGGTCGGGGTGTTGTGAATGGAGCGGAAGACGAGGCTCGAACTCGCGACCCCCTCCTTGGCAAGGAGGTGCTCTACCACTGAGCTACTTCCGCCTGGTCACCTCTTTCGCCAGTGGAAAGAGGATGGTGCCCAGAATGAGATTTGAACTCATACGCCCGTTAGGGCACTGCCCCCTCAAGACAGCGTGTCTGCCAGTTTCACCACCTGGGCGCCGATTGTCTGGCTGGCAGGAGTGGAGGGTCTCGAACCCCCGACCTACGGTTTTGGAGACCGCCGCTCTGCCAACTGAGCTACACTCCTGCGGCCTGCCACAAGTCTAGCAACCGATGAGCCGAGACGGAACCCTCCGTGCCGTGCCCCGTAGCCTACCGCGACCGGGCCACGATGCGGAAGAGGGCGCGCGGAGCCCACCTGATGGCCGCCGCGATCAGGACCATGGCCCGCGGCGTCCACACCACGCGGGCGCCCCGGTCCAGGCCGCGCAGGACGTCCGCCGCCACCCGCTCCGGGCTGACGGCGAGCGGCTGACGCGCGATCCCCGCCGTCATCCTCGTGCGCACCATCCCCGGGCGGACCGTCATCACGCGCACGCCAGTGCCGCGCAGTGCCTCCCCCAGGCCGTCGGCGAAGGCGTCTAGGCCCGCCTTCGCCGAGGCGTACGGGACGTTCGAGGGGCGCGGGCGCTGCCCGGCCATCGAGGAGATCACCACCAGCGTGCCGTGGCCCTGCGCGCGCATCCGCTGCGCCGCCGCGAGGCCGCTGGAGACGGCGCCCGCGTAGTTGACCACGGCCACACGCCCGGCCCGCTCCGGGGATTCGTCGATCGTGCGCTGATCGTCGAGGAGGCCGAACGCGACCACGGCCACGTCGACGTCACCGCCGAGGGCGCGGGCGCGCTCGAAGGCCCGACCGACGGCCGCCTCGTGCGTCGCGATGTGCTCCGCGTCGAACGGCACCGCCTCCGCGACGGCGCCAGCGGCACGCAGGGCGGCGAGCGGCGCCTCGAGCGCCTCCGGCCGTCGCGCGGCCAGCACCACCGCACGTGCCCCGCGCTCCGCCAGCGCCCGCGCGATCGCGAGTCCGATCTCCGACCCCCCGCCGAGCACGACGACGGATCGAGGGCGTCCGGTGGCGTCGCTCATGGTGCGCCTCCCATCGTCGCCGCGGTCAGTTGCAGCCGCCGGTCCAGGTCGGAGGTGAGCACGCCCCGCGGATCGACGCGCGCGCGGGTCTCGCGCCACTCGCGGATGCGCGGGTACATCAGGGGCACCATCTCCGCGCGCATCCTCGCATCCTTCGCCAGGTAGACGCGCCCGCCGGCGGCGGCGACGCGCCGGTCCAGCCGGTCCAGGAACGGGCCCAGCGAGGGGACCGCCGGGAAGTCCACCGCCAGCGTCCAGCCCTCGATCGGGAACGAGAGCGGGGCGTCGCGTCCCGGGCCGAAACGCTTGAGCACGGCAAGCGCGGGCACCGCCGGGGCGCCGGCGATCGCCTCGACGATCGCGCGCAGCTCCGCCTCCTCGCCCCGGGGCAGCGCGAACTGGTACTGGATCAGCCCGCGCGGGCCGTACAGCCGGTTCCACCCGCGCACGGCGTCCAGCGGCGCAAGGTAGGCAGCCAGCGGCTGGAGCACGCCACGCGCCTCGGGGCGGCGGAACCATGCCTCGTTGAACCATCGCACGGCGACACGGGTCACGAGGTTGACGGGGACGATCGGCGGCACGGCCGGGCGCGGGATCGGGCGCCCCGCCAGCCGTCGCTCCGGGGCATCGAGCCGGGCGTCCCGCAGCGGTGCGGGGAGGTCGTCGAGGCGTGCGTGGTCGGCCGTGCTGACGATGCCGCGCCCGCGACTGCCGGCGAGGTCGATCCACGCCACCGAGTAGCGGTGCCCGGCATCCCCCTCGACGAGCGCGCGCATGGTCGCGTCGAGGTCGGGCGTGCGCCTGCTGTCGAAGCGCACGAAGCGGGTCTCAACGGGCGCGAGGCGCAGCGTCGCCGCGACGATCACGCCGGTGAGTCCCATCCCGCCCGTCGTCGCGTCGAACAGCGCCGGGTCCGAGGCACGGGACACCTCGCGCACCTCGCCGGCGTCGCCGGTGGCGCCCGGCAGGGCGAGCGTGAACGCCTCCACGTGCGCGCCGAAGGAGCCGTCCACGTGGTGGCTCTTGCCGTGCACGTCGCTGGCGATCGCCCCGCCGGCGGTGACGTGCCACGTGCCGGGCAGCACCGGGAGCGTCCAGCCGTTGGGCAGCACCGCGCGCTGGATCGCCTGGAGGCTCGCGCCGCCGCCCACGGCGATCGTGCCCCGCGCAGCGTCGATGGCATCGATGGCGGCGAGATCCCCCGCGCCGGGTGCGGCTTCGCGACACGTGCAGTCCAGCACGGTGCCGCCACCGTTCTGCGCCGCGTCGCCGTAGGACCGGCCGAGGCCGCGCGCGGTGGCGCCCCGCACACCGGCGGACGCGAGCGCCGCGCCGGTGTCCGCCGCGGACCGCACGCGCACCACGGTGGCGACGGACGGCGCGGTGCGTCCCCAGCCGGTGAGGCGCTCCGGGGCGGACGCGGTCTGGCGATCGAACATCGGCCGCTCCATGCGTGTGCCCCCACGGTAGGGCGCACCGGGCGCGCGCGCACGAGAGGCACGCGGTACGCTGCCGCGAAGCAGGCGGGAGAGCCGATGACCGCGCAGCACGCATGGACCGTCGCGATCTGGCGAAGCATGCGCCCCGGGCAGTGGCAGAAGAACCTCATCGCGTACGCCCCGCTGCTGTTCTCGGCAGGCAGCGCCTGGGACCCCGGCGACGGCGCGGTCGCCGCTCAGCTCCTGGGGCGGGCAACGCTCGGATTCGTTCTGCTCTGTCTCGCGGCATCGGGGGGGTATCTGCTCAACGACGCGCACGACGCCGGCGCGGACCGCCTGCACCCGACGAAGCGCCTGCGCCCGGTCGCGGCCGGGCGCCTGCCCATCGACGGCGCGATCTCGGCGGGCGCCGGGTTGATCTTCGCCGGGCTCACGATCGCCGCGTTCACCAGCACGCCGCTGTTCACCGCGCTGGGCGCGTACGCCGCCCTGACGCTGGCGTACTCGCTGCTGCTGCGCCGGTTCGCGGGGCTCGACGTGATCGCCGTCGCGGGGGGCTTCGCCCTGCGCGCGGTCGTGGGCGCCGAGGCGATCGCCGTGCCCGTCTCCACGTGGATCCTCGTGTGCACGGCGCTGGGCGCCGCGTATGTCGTGCTCGTGAAGCGCGAGCAGGAGCGGGCGTTGCTGCACGAGGCGGCCGCGCGGCACCGCCCCTCGCAGCGCACGTACGGCGAGCGCGGCGCCGGGCGGCTCGCGCCGATGGTCGCGGTCGCCGCGGTCCTGGCATACACGGCGTACACGTGGACGGCGTCGAACCTGCCCCCGAACCACGCGATGGTGCTGACCGTGCCACTGGTGGCGTTGGGCCTCGTTCGCTATCGCATCGCCGCGCGGCGCGCTCCGGAGCGCAACGCGGACGAGCTGCTGGTGCGCGATCCGCTGCTGCTGCTCACGGTGATCGCCTTCGCCGTGCTCGCGTTCGCGGTGCTGGTCTTCGCGCGCTGAAGGCAGCGCGCCGGGCGGTGCGGAGTGCGGGCGGAGCTTGAGTGCGCCTACTCGCCGCCGCGCTGCTGATCACGGAGGAAGCGCTCGAGGTCGTCCAGCAGCTCGTCGGGGGAGGGCAGGTCGCCGGGCGCGCCGGCAGCACTCGGCGGCTCGGGCTCGCCGCTCCGCTCGGTGTCGTACTGCTCCTCGAGCTGCCGGACGTACGCGCCCGCCTCCGAGGATTCCTCCAGCACCTCGCGCACCTGCTCCTCGAAGATCGCGCTCTGCTCCTCGAGGCCGCTGCGTGAGGTCGCCGTGCCGAAGCCGCGATCGATGCGATCGACGAGCGACACGCACACGTTCGGGTTCGGGCCGATGGTGAGGTAGTGGGGGGTGAGCGCCCACAGGCTGGCGTTCTTCCATCCCAGCGCGCGCAGGTGCAGGTTCAGCACGCCGACGATGCCGGTGGGTCCCTGGTACCGGGAGGCGGGCGCCTTCAGCGCGAAGGTGTCCTCGAATTCCGGATGGGAGACGGAGAGGGTCACGGGAAGGGGGCGCGTGTGCGGCACCGCCGCGGGCTGCGCGGCCAGCGTCACGCTGGTGGTGCAGCCCACCGCGCGCAGCAGGTCCTCGAAGGCCGCGATGAATGTCTTCCAGCGCAGGTGGGGCTCGATGCCGGTGAACAGCACGAAGTCGCGATCGATGCCGGGCGGGCGCGCGACCGCGAAGGCGTTCTCGGGCCAGTCCGTGACGCGCACGCCATCCTGCAGGCGGATGCGTGGGCGCTGCACGGTGAAGTCGTAGAAGCGTTCCGGATCGATCGAGGCAATCGGCTGCGCGCTCCACTGCTCGGCGAGGTAGCGCACCGCGGCCACGGCGCCGCCATGCGCATCCGTGAAGCCCGTGAACGCGGCCAGCAGCACGGGATCGCGCAGCGGGCGCAGCTCACCGGTGGCTCGAAGCGCCTCGTGCATGTGTCGTCTCCCCAGGGCACGGTATCAGGATACGCCGGTCGCCGCGGGCCCCGGCGCGGAGCGGCGCGCGGCGCTCTCTCCGTGCACCTGACGGAGAGAGCGCGAGACGCTGACGGGGGTGCGAGGAATGTGAAGACCGGCTGAGATTCCTCCACATCCGCCCCAACGCGTACGTGGTGGCCCCTCCGTCCGGCGAAGATGCGAGCTGGCGGCGCCCGCTGCTCCGCCAGAAAGCGCACCGTCGATGCTCGCTCGCCGTCAGGGCGGCACGGGACAGCACCTCGCCGGCGCGTTGAACTCGGGTCGCGTGCTCACCGATCTGATCCGCGCCGCCGCGCCGGGCGATGACGAGGCGCTGCGCGGCGTCGCGCGCCTGATGGCGACGTGGCCGGGCGTGTCGGCCGTCACCATCGAGGTGTATCCCGAGCGTGCGGGCCGGCCGCCGATTGTCATCCACGGCGGAGGTGGGGCGTGGGACCACGCCGCGTCGCAGATGCGGTGCGAGCTCCTGGATCAGGGCCACGCCGTCGGACTCCTGACCGTGGTGACCGACGGGCGTGCGGAGACCCCGCGCAACATCGAGGCGTCGTGCGAGACGGCGGCTGTGCTGCTCTCCGGCGTCGCCGCGCGCTGCCGGCTGGAAGCGATGTTGCTGGACGCTCAGTGCTACGAGGTCACGGGCCAGATCGCGGCGGGCCTGGTGCACGACCTCAACAACATGCTCACGGGGATCATGGGGAACACCTCGATCGCGGTGGCCCTGGTCCCGGCCGAGCATCCCGTCGCGCCGCCGTTGCGCCGGATCGGGGAAGCGGCGAGCGCCGCCGCCCAGGTCGCGCGGGGGCTCCTCAACTTCGTGCGCGGCACCATGGAGCGCGGCGACGTCTCGGTGAATGAGGTGGCCCTGGCGATGCAGCAGGTGATGTCGCGCGCGCTCCGCGATGGCGTGTCCGTGGACCTCGACCTCGCCCCGAACGTCCCCGCTGTGCCCGGCGAGCGCCCGCTGATCCAGCAGGCGCTCGTGAACCTGGTGCTCAACGCCGCCGAGGCGATCGACGGCGACGGCAACATCACCATCCGATCGCGCCTGGTGCATGAGCTGCCGGATGCCGTCGCCGGGCAGGCGCGACCCGCGCGGTCGTACCTCGCGCTCTCGGTCACGGACACGGGGAGCGGCATCGCGCCGGAGCACGTCTCGCAGATCTTCGCTCCGTTCTTCACGACGAAGGGGAGCGCGGGCACCGGCCTCGGGCTGACCTCCGTGGCGCAGGTCGCGAGGCGGCACGGGGGCGTCGCCGGCGTGGAGAGCCGCCTCGGACAGGGCGCCACGTTCACGATCTACCTGCCGGTGGTGGCTCCCGCCGGTGCGCAGGCGCCCGGCCCGCGGGCATCGGTCCTGGCGCGCCGCGTGTCATAGCGTTCGGCGGGGCGAGGTGAACGCGGGCCCGCGCGTGAAGGCCGGGCTACACGAAACAGCCCCCGGGCGGGGGCTGGTGGGTGAGGCTGGCTGGGGATCAGGGATTCGAACCCCGACTGACGGATCCAGAATCCGCTGTCCTACCATTAGACGAATCCCCAGCGGTGTCTCGTAGTGTAGCAAGGGATCCCGCGATCAGTCGATCGCCGGCGCACGCCGGCCTCGCACCGCCCGCGGCGCGCTACGTCGAGGCGCGGATCGCCGCCGCGGCCGCCCGGACGCGATCGACGCACGGGCCCGCACCGACGATCGCCATCGACTCGAACAGCGGCGGCGTAACCGCCTTGCCGGTCACCGCGAGCCGCACGAGGGTGAACAGGTCGCCCGCCTTCGCCTGGATGCGATCGGCGGTGGCGCGCAGGGCCGCCTCCAGCGGCTCGGCCTCCCACTCCGCGCACGCGTCGAGGTCCGCCGCGGCCGCCTCCAGCGCGTCCGCGGCCTCGCCCGCGTGTCCCCGCCAGCGCTTCGCCAGGAACTGCTCCACGGGCGGGGTGGGAACCTCGGACTGGTAGAAGAAGTCCACCAGTGGCGCGACGTCCGCCAGCAGCTGGACCCGCTCGCGGATCAACGGAGTGAACTCCAGCACCAGCGCCCGATCGATCGGGCGCGGGACGTCCGGCGGGAGGTCGAGCTCCAGGCGCCGGGCGAAGAGCTCGGCGAGCTCGGGCTCCGGCATCTGCCGGAGGTAGACGCCGTTCAGCCAGTTCAGCTTCTCGGTGTCGAAGGTCGCGGGCGACATGCTGACGTCGCCGATGTCGAAGACCTCGATCAGCTGCTCGCGGCTGAGCACCGTGTCGTCGCCGTGGCCCCAGCCCGTGATGCAGAGGAAGTTCAGGAGCGCGTCCGGCAGGTAGCCGGCCTCGGCGTACTCCAGCGCGGACTTCGCCCCGTGGCGCTTGGAGAGCTTGCCCCCGCCGGGCGCGAGGATGATCGGCATGTGCACGAAGACCGGGCGCTGCCATCCCAGCGCGTCGAAGAGCAGAGCATGGCGAGGCGCGGAGGGCAGCCACTCGTCCCCGCGCGTGATGTGCGTGATCTCCATGTCGGTGTCGTCCACGACGTGGGCAAGGTGGTACGTGGGGAAGCCGTCCGACTTCAGCATCACGAAGTCGTCCAGCGTGCGGTTCTCCACCGTCACCGGCCCGCGCAGCAGGTCCTCCACGGTCGTCGAGCCCTCGCGAGGCACGGCGAAGCGGATCACGAACGGCTCGTACTGCGCGCGCGCCTCGGACTCGGCGGGGGGGATCACGCGGCAGCGGCCCTCGTAGCCGGGTGGGCGCTTCTCCTCCTGCTGGCGCCGCCGCATCGCATCGAGCTCCTCGGGGGTGCAGAAGCAGCGGTAGGCCTTGCCCTCCGCGAGCAGGCGGTCGGTGGCGGCGTGGTACAGCGGGAGGCGCTGCGACTGGACGTACGGGCCGTGCGGGCCGCCGATGTCCGGGCCCTCCTCCCAGAACAGCCCCAGCCAGCGCAGCGAGTCGAGGATGCGCTCGAGCGAACCGGGCACCATGCGCGTCTGGTCGGTGTCCTCCAGGCGCACGATGAACGTGCCGCCCGTGTGGCGCGCGTACAGCCACGTCCAGATCGCCTGCCGGATATTGCCCACGTGCGGATCGCCAGTGGGGCTCGGTGCGTAGCGCACGCGCACCGGTCGCGCGGCGGGCGGGGTGGGGGCGGTCATTCCAGGGCTCCGATCTCGGATGGGGCGACGCCGTGGCTCGCGCGCAGCGAGCGGATCGCGGCGCGCAGGTCCTCCGGCAGCGGAGCGACGAACTCGCGCCACTCGCCGTTGGACGCGAGCGTGACGCCGAGACGCCATGCGTGCAACGCCTGGCGCGCGATGCGCGGCGAGGGGCGCCCGTACAGGCGGTCCGCGATCACCGGGTGGCCGATGGCCGCCATGTGGACGCGGATCTGGTGGGTGCGGCCAGTGTAGATGCGCACCAGCGCCAGCGCGGCCTCGTCCCCGTACTGCTCCAGCACGCGGTACTCGGAGCGCGCGGACTGTCCGCGCTCCACCACCGCGCGCCGCCGGGGATCGGCCGGGTCCGGGCCGAGCGGGGCGTCGATGATCCCCTCGGCGGGGTCGGGGCGGCCCTCCACGATCGCGACGTACTGCTTCGTCGTCTCGCGCTGCCGCCACTGCTCCTTCAGCGCGTACTGCGACGCTTCCGACTTCGCGAAGACGATCACGCCCGAGGTGTCGCGGTCCAGCCGGTGCACCACGCCGCCGCGGCCCGAGTCGTCGATCTCACGCACTTCCGGGTAGCGGGAGCGCACGGCGTTGATCAGGGTGACCTCGTGCAGTCCCTCGCGCGGGTGCACGATCACACCGGGCTGCTTGTCCAGCACCAGCGTCTCCTCGTCCTCGTACAGGACGCGCAGCGGCACCTCGTCGGCCGCGAGGTCGAGGTTGCGGAGCACGGGCTGGTCCACGCTGATATGCGTGCCGGCGGCCACGGTGGTGCTCGCCCGCCCGGCGACCACGCCTTCCACGGTGACGTGCCCGTCCTCGATCAGGCGGCGCACCTGTGACCGTGACAGCGCGGGGATCGCCGCGGTGACGACGCGGTCCAGCCGGTCCTCCGCGACAGCGACGATCGAGACCTCGGACGTCACGAGGCCGCCTCGGGCGCATCGGCGGGCTCCCGCTCGAACCACGTGAGCGCGAGCAGGGTGCACACGCCGACGACGATCGCGGAGTCGGCGATGTTGAACGCCGGGTAGTGTGTCGGCTCGATGAAGTCGGTGACCGCGCCCAGCCGGAGGCGGTCGATGAGGTTGCCGATGGCACCGCCGAGGATGGCGCTCAACGCGATCGTGTACAGGCGGTTGCGCGCAGGCAGCGTCAACAGCACGAATGTGATCCCGGCGATGGCCCCGAACCCGACGATGGTCAGCGCTCCGCCCGCGCCCTGCAGGACACCGAACGCGGCGCCCGTGTTCTGCGTGTGGGTGAGGTGGATGAGCCACCAGCCCTCGGGCCACTGCTCGCCCAGGTCCAGCCGCGCACGCACGAGCGACTTCGTCCACTGGTCCGCGACGACCACGAGCGCGGCCACCACGAGGAACGCGCGCAGGCGATGCAGCACGCGGCGGGTGCGAGTCTCCGGAACGGCGACGGTGGTCGAGGGCGATGAGGTCATGGCACACCCATCGTACGCACGCATCCGGAAGCACGCATCGTGATGACGTCGTGCGGCCCGCCGCGCGGCCGCCGGTCGGGTGGCGCGGGTCGATCCTCGGCGTACCTGCGGCGAGGCGCGCGGTCCGTGGCTGCTACACTCGTGATACCCCCGTACCGATGCGAGGAGCCCCGGCGATGGCCCTGTTTGGCGGATCGCAGTCACGCGAGATGCGACCGGACGGGCGGCCCCGGCTGCCCCCGGGCCAGCGGCTCACGGAGGGCTGGCCGGTGCTGCACTACGGGTCGATCCCGAAGATCGATCTCGCCTCGTGGGAGATCAAGATCTCCGGCCTCGTCGAACAGGAGGTCACGCTCTCCTGGGAGCAGTTCATGGCGCTCCCGCAGCGGAGCAGCCGCTCCGACATCCACTGCGTCACCACATGGAGCAAGTACGACAACGACTGGGTCGGCGTGCCCTTCATCGACCTGCAGGCCCTGGTGCGCGTGCGGCCCGAGGCGCACCACGTGATCTTCCACTCGTACGGTGGCTACACCACGAACGTCCCGCTGGCGGAACTGCAGGGCCCCGAGAACATGCTCGTGCACACGCACAACGGCCAGCCGCTGGCGCCCGAGCACGGTGGTCCGCTGCGCGGCCTGGTGCCGGCGCTGTACTTCTGGAAGAGCGCGAAGTGGGTGCGCGGCATCGAGTTCGTGGCGAACGATCGCCCGGGCTTCTGGGAGATGTACGGCTACCACATGCACGGCGACCCGTGGACCGAGGAGCGATACGGGTAATCCCGGCGCCCCTTGACACGCTCCCGCTCGCACGAGCCCCCGGCGCCTCGATCGCGTCGATCGGGATTCGGCGGCGATGGCACACGAAACGCCGCAGGTCATTCATGCAGGTTCGGGCGCTTTGGGTACCCACGGGCCGTGCCCGCTCTGCTACACTTCGCCTCCCAACCGGGGGAACCCACGTTATCCACAGGGTTCGAGCCGGTCAGTCCCGGCACGGAACCCTTCCCGGGGGTATTCCGATGCGCATGCCATTCTCTCGCTCCCGACGCACCCTTCCCGCGATGTCCTCGATCCCGAGCATGCGGTCGCTCGACACGCGGCCGCTGGAGCGCGCCGTGGAGCGCGGTCGCGCCCGCATGGAATCGCTGGCCGAGACGATCTCGAACGAAGGCGTCGCCGAGTTCATCGAGGAGCTCCGGCAGGACGCGGCGCCGATCATCGAGCGGGCGGTGCCGATGATCGAGCGCGCGACGAAGCGCCGCCGCCGCCGCCGCAAGCCGCAGATCGCGCTCGCCCTGCTCGCGCTCAGCGCCGTCGCGGCCGTGATCGCGTACCTGCTGTGGCAACGCCGCGACGAGGAACCCGCGTACCTGATGCACTCGCCCGACCTGCCCGACCTCACGCCCGCGGGCACACCGCCCTCGGACAGTCCCTCGGCCGGGCCGGCAGAGCCGGAGCCCGCCCCCGAGCGCGCATCGAGCCCGTTCGTCGACGTCCCGGACGTCGCGCCGTCGCGCGAGTTCGCCTCCACGCCGCGCGCGCACTTCGGCTTCCCCGACGCGCGCGAGGAGCGCACGGCGGACGTTGGTCACGGGTTGCCTGGCTCGCAGCAGATGCCGTTCGCGGCCTCGCGCGTGGAGCTTCCCGGCAACGCACGCCGACCGTGGCTGCCTCGGTAGCGCATCGACAGGCATCGGCTCGCATCGGTGGGCATCGACCCCGGCTGATCACGACCGGAGCGCGCCATGCGATCACGCCGGTGCCCAATGACCGGTGCGGGGAGCGCTGGTATCCTCGGGGGGCCGACGCCCCCATCGTCTAGCGGTCAGGACGGCACCCTTTCAAGGTACAAACAGGGGTTCGACTCCCCTTGGGGGCACCATTACGCGACATCTGGCACACCGACATCAGGCCCGGCCATGTGCCGGGCCTCACTGTGCACCGGGATGCAGCGGGCGCTTCGTGGCGTGGGTCGCGCGGCGGGTCAGCGCAGGTAATTCCCGATAGGGTGTCCGTGCGCGTCGGAGATCGCTTCGACGAGGCGCTGGTGGAGGTACGCGGCGGTGCGTGCCATCAGCCGTCTCGACAGCGAGTGGTCCCGCTCGACCATCGCCCGCAGTGCGGGGATCGGAATCTCGAGCACACGGCAGTCGGTGCTGGCGATGGCGGACTTCAGGTAGCGGTGGGGCGGCACCAGTCCCGAGATACCGAAGACCTCCGGGCTGCTCATCATGAGGCTCGATGGAGTGCCCATGAGCGACGGCACCCTCACGAGGCCGTCGGCGATGACATACAGGGCTTCGGCGTGCTCACCGGAGTCGGCGATCGCCGAACCCGATGCGAAGTGACGCTCCCGGGCGATCGGAAGGATCCGGGACAGCTCGGAGTCCCCGAACTCCTGGAACAGGGCACATTCCCGCACCAGGTCCCAGTGTTCCTGTGGCTCTAGCACCGGCATCAGCACGACTGGCCTCCAACCCCGCGGGTGCACGCCGCCCCGCCGCACACCCCATTCGTTATAACACTCCGGAGCGCGCAATCTCGACCGTGACCCTCCCCGGACTGACGCCGCGCCCCCGGACTCATCGAGGCATCGGGTCGACGTGCCGGCTGTCAGCGGCCCGGAGGCGGCCCCCCCGCGGCGCGCCAGGTGGACTGGCGGGCGGATAATGGCGTCTGCACCGGGGGAGCCGGGGCGTCTGCCGAGACGGGGCGGGCAGGCTCCGAGCTGCACTCAACGCCCCCGCGCGGCGCGCCGAACGGTCGACCATGACCATCTCGCAACGCATGCAGTTCTCCGCCCCGAGCGGGGAGCGCGTGCCCGCGGTCTCCGTTGCCGAGATGCGTGAGATCGACCGCATCGCCACCGAGGACACCGGGCCGTCGCCCCTGCAGACCCTGGAGATCGCCGGGCAGCAGGCGGCGCTCGCGGCGATCGACCTGCTGGGGCCGCGCTGGCGGGACGGCCGGGCGATCGTGCTGTGCGGCACCGGACGCACCGGCGCCACGGGCGTCTGCGCCGCGCGCCACCTGGCGAATCGCGGCGTCCGGGTGCAGGTGGTGACGGTGGTGCCGCCGCAACGCGCCGACGGCGCGCTGGGCGAGGCGTTCCTCGCGCTGGCCGAGGCGCCCGCGCGCGTCACGCGCTGGGACGAGGCGTTCGACGTGGCCGCCGCGGACGTGGTCGTCGACGCGATCCTCGGCTGCGAGCCTGCGGACGAGGCGCTGCCCGTGCAGCGCGGGCTGATCCTGGCGGCGCGTGCGGCCGCAGCCGCAGGCGTGCCCGTGCTCTCGCTGGATGTTCCCTCGGGCCTGGACGCGGATACCGGCGACGCGCCCGGCGACCCGCCCGGCGACGCGGTGCGCCCCACGCGCACGCTGACGTTCGGCCTGCCGAAGCGGGGACTGACGCGCGAGACGGCGGGCGAGCTCTGGCTGGCCGACCTGGGCATCCCACCGGGGGTCTTCGCGCGGGCCGGGGTCGCGTTCGCGCCGTTCCTCGGGGCCGCGGCCAGCGTGCTCCTGGCGTACCCCGGGGAGGCCATGCCATTCCGCGACTGACGCCGCGCGGACGCGGCGCCGCGATTGGCGCGAGGCCCGCGGATTCGATACGCTGTCTGGCGTTATTCCGACGCCGTGGCCCATTCGTCTAGCGGCCCAGGACGCCACCCTCTCAAGGTGGAGATCACCGGTTCGAATCCGGTATGGGTCACCATCCAGCGCCCGGTTGCACGGCCCTCCTCGGAGGGCCGTTCTCGTGTCGCGAGGCGCCGCGCCCCACTGCCGGAGCGGCGCGCTGCCGTACACTGGGCGCATGGTGGACGAACACGACGCCCCGGCCGGCGGCGCGCCTGGCGAGGACCCGAAGCGGGCGTACCGCGACGCGTACGACCAGTGGCAGAAGCACCTGAGCGGCGTGCACGCCCTGCTCCTGGAGGGGCAGCGCCTGCCGCCCGAGCAGATCAAGGGCCTCCTGAACCGCGAGTCACGCGCCAAGGAGCGCTACGACGCCGCCCGCCGCCGCCTCCTCGGCATCGACGAGGCGCAATGAGCGCACCCGCCTCCGGTGCCCCGGATCGCGGGCTGCGCCGCGTGGTGGCCCAGGGCCTGCCACGATCGTTCGCGCTGGGTGCCGCCTTCTCGCTGGCGTGGTCACCGTGCATCGGCCCCATCCTCGGCGTGGTGCTCACGCTTGCGGCGGCGTCCGGACAGGCGCTCCAGGGCGCGGTGCTTCTGACGTCCTACTCCCTGGGGCTGGGGCTGTGGTTCATGGCGTTTGGCGCGTTCTTCGGCTGGCTCTCGCCGAGGATGCGGCGGCTGAACCCGTACCTCCCGCGCCTGATGGTCGCGAGCGGCGTGTTCTTCATCGTGATCGGCGCGCTGATGTTCCTGGGCGAGTTCACGCGCCTCAATGCGTACTTCCAGGGCATGGGCTTCGCCTTCTCCACCACGGCCGACGCCGAGGAGCGGCTGAGCGGAAGCGTCGGCGGCTGGTTCGGCCCGGCCGTCGCGTTCTTCGGCGGGGTGGTGTCGTTCCTGTCGCCGTGCGTGCTGCCGCTCGTCCCCGCGTACCTGGTGAACATCGCGGGTGAGGCGGTCCTGGGCCGCGGCGACGTCCAGCGGAGCCGCGCCCACGTGATGGGGCACGCCGCCGCGTTCGTGGTCGGGTTCACCGCCGTGTTCGCCATCGCGGGGGCTTCGGCGGGGTTCCTCGGCGACCTTGCCTCGGGCCAGGGCGAGCTGCTGACGCGCATCGGCGGGATCGTGCTGATGGTGCTGGGCATGCAGATGTCCGGGCTGATCCACATCCCGTACCTGGATCGCACCTACCAGGTGGGCACGTAGGGTCGGCACGCCGGGCGCGCCGGCTGACCGCCGCTCCGGCCCCCCGGCAGCGCGCTAGACTGTGCACATGGACATCGACATCGAGGCGATCCGGCGCATCATCGAGGACGCGGAGGTCTTCGTGGTGCGCTTCGCGATGATCGAGCAGCGCCTCCTCGTGGACACGCGGCCGGACGGGCAGGGGCGCCCGTACATCTCCATCGTGCCGCCTGTCAACTCATCGGAAGAGCGCTACCGCTTCCTGCGCAGGGAGCGCCCGGACGTGCTTCCCCCGGCGCAGATCACCGTCTTCCAGTGGCCGCGCCCGATCGCCGTGATGCGCGAGCTCGGCGTGTGGCGGTTCATCGAGGACCGCCTCGTAGCGATCGGTGGCGAGGCCTCCCGCCGTGCCGCCGATCGCGCATTCCGCGACGGACTGCGGCTGGAGCGGGCAGACGTCGTCGCCGCCATCCGCGGGGGCGAGGGGTACGAGACGATCTGGGAGCGCCCGCGCTGATCGCCGCCCGCCCCCCGCATGCCCGGCGGGCGAACGTGACGGCACCCTCTGCTACGCTCACCTCGGACCGGTCCCGGGCCGAATCGGCTGCGCCGGGACGCGCAGGGAGCGACACATGGCTCGCGTCATCGATCTCCGCTCGGACACCGTCACCCGCCCCTCGGAGGGCATGCGCCAGGCGATGGCGCATGCCGAGGTCGGCGACGACCTGCTCGGCGATGATCCTACGGTGCGGACGCTGGAGGCGAAGTCCGCCGAGATCATCGGTAAGGAGGCCGCGCTCTTCGTGCCCAGCGGGACCATGGGCAACCTCGTCACGCTCCTCACGTACTGCGGGCGCGGCGACGAGGCGATCGCGGGGCACGAGTCGCACATCTTGAACCACGAGGGCATGGGGTCTGCGGCGCTCGGAGGCATCTCCATCCGCGCGGTGCGCAACGATGCGCGCGGGCGCATCGATCCCGCGGAGGTCACCGCCACGATCCGCACCGCGTGGCCGCGCACGAACGTGGTGTGCCTGGAGAACACGCACAACCGTTGCGGCGGGGCGGTGCTCACCGCCAGCGAGACGAACGCGGTGGCGGATGCGGCGCACGCCGCCGGCGTGCAGGTGCACGTGGATGGCGCGCGCATCTTCAACGCCGCCGCCGCGCTGGAGACCGACGCGAAGTCGCTGGTCGCGCGCGCCGACACCGTCGACTTCTGCTTCTCGAAGGGGCTGGGCGCCCCCGTGGGCTCCGTGATCACAGGGCCGCGCGAGTTCATCGACCGCGCGCGTCTCAATCGCCGGCTCGTCGGCGGATCCATGCGGCAGTCCGGGATCATCGCGGCAGGCGCGCTCTACGCGCTGGAGCACAACGTCGAGCGCCTCGCCGACGACCACGCGAACGCGAAGCGTCTGGCGGCGGCCGTCGCGGAGATGCCGCACGTCACGATGGACCCGGCTGGCACCGACTCCAACCTCGTCTTCTTCTGGCTGCACGGCGTGGACGGCAACCAGTTCCGCGAGCGCCTGGCCGCGCAGGGCGTCCTGTGCACCGGAACGTCCGTGCAGCGCGTGCGCATGGCATGTCACCTCGACGTCACGCGCGACGACATCGACGCGGCGATCCCGATCATCGCGTCGGTGCTCCGGTCGTTCCCGGCTGCTTCGTGATCGGCTTTCGTGGCTCACGCCGCCCGCGCCGGCGGCAGGCACTGCGTGCACTGATCGCGCTCCTCGTCGCCGCGCCCGCTGTGCTCCTGGCGGGGTGCGCCACGATATCCCCGCGGGGGATGACCATCGACGTGTTCACCGCGCCGCCGTGGCGCGCGGGCGAGCGGCTGGAGTACCGGCTGCGCACCGCCGGCGGCGACGAGGTGGGGCGTGGCGTCCTGAGCACGGTGCAGGAGGGCGACCGCGTGGTCCTGCAGCAGTCATACATGGAGGCGAAGACCCCGGAGGGGGCCACGCCCGCGCGCGACAACGTGGCGGTCACGGTCGATCCGAAGACGCTGCGGCCCGTCCAGGGTACCCGCGAGACGGTGAACCGGGACGCCTCGGGCGTGGCGCGCAGCGTGCGCACGGCGTGGACGTACCGGGTGGACGGCGAACGAACGCGCCTGTCGACGCACGTGGAGCGGGAGGGCGCCGCGCCCGAGGACGCCAGCCTCGACGTCTCCGCGCACGCGTACGACAACGAGTCATCGCTGTGGCTGTGGCGCGCCATCGCGTTCGCCAAACAGGAAGAGCGGTCCGGGGAGGACGTGCAGGTGGCCGGGACGTACGTCTCGGTCAATCCTTTCGAACGCACCGAGCAGGTCGTGATCCTGCGCGTCCCGCAGCGCGAGCAGATCACGGTTCCAGCAGGCACGTTCGACACGTGGCGCATCCTGGTGCGTACGGGGAGGGCCGTCCGCACCGCGTGGATTAGCTCCGCAGCGCCGTTCCCCGTCGTCCGCTGGGACAACGGAGACGTGATTTTCGAGCTCACGAGCGCCTAATGACACCCGGATTGCCCCAAGTGGCGCCCTCGGGCCATGATTCCTGATGATTCGCAGTGTCGATTAGGCGAGTGCTGTTGCGGTTGCGCGCCGTCGCGATCTCCCGGCCCTGATCTGCCGGGCCGGGCTACCGGGCCGGGGCCCCGCCCCACAGGCATCCAGTCCGGGACGCGCGTGCCTGGTCCTCCGCGTCGATCAGCGCCGCGCGGCGGCTCCCGTCGTCGCGCCAGGCGCGCGCCAGCCCCTCGCGGACGAGCGTCTCGTCGATCGAGCGGCCGTTCGAGGTGAATACATAGCGCAGTTCTCGGCCGTAGGGGTCGGTCTGGCGGGCGTCGGGGAGCAGCAGGACACGCGTGCCGGCGAGCGCCTCGAGCCGCTGCGTCGCCTCGTCGGCGCAGGGCTGGCCGCGCTCGGGCGCGTTCACGCCGTACAGCCGCACGCGCAGTGCGGTGGCGGCCGACTGCACGTCGATCGTGTCGCCATCGATGACCCGGGCCACGTCGACGGGGACCGCGCCCGCGGGCGCGCTGGCGGCGATCGGGGCGTCCGTGGCGCTGCGGCCCCGCGCCAGTGCGGCGCTCCCGGCGCCGACGATCGCGATGAACGCGGCGATGGTCACGAAGCTGCGCGACAGCCGGCGGCTGGCGCGGCGAAGGTCCGGGATCGACGGCGGCGCCGTTCGGCGGCGGCCAGGTCGCGTCCTCGTGCCGGAGCGCGAGTAGAAGCGGGGCATCTCCTGCATCTACCGATCGTGAGCCGCGGCGGGACGCGTGTCCTCCTCCGGGCGTAGGGGAATCACCTCGACTTTGGCCTCCACCAGCGAGCCGGCGAGCGAGCCCCAGCCGGCACGCGCGGCCGGCAGCGCAGCCTTGAAGGCCGCCTTGTCGCCCGGCGTGAGGCAGACGACGCCGCCCGCGCGGTAGCGCTCGCGCTCCTCCACCGTGGGTCCCGCGGCGGCGGCGCCGGGGAGGGCCGCCACGGACTGGAGCAGGTCGCGCACCTGCCATTCGAAGAGCGACTCCGCCGACTGCAGCGCGAACACCCACATCGCCTCGATGAGCGCGGGCGGCGCGACGTCGCTCTCGACGGCGGCGCTCCACATCCCGCGGATGCAGGGGGCGAGACCGCGCATGATGAACGCCATGTGCAGGGGCGAGGCGGCGAACGGCTCCAGCGCGTCGCGGCCATCGAGCCACGTCACGGCCACCAGGCGGTCCGCGGAGCGCCCGAGGACGGCGTGCTGCACGCCGTGCGCGCCGGTCAGCGCGCGCCCGAGGCGGATCGCGCCAGCGATGGCCTCCGCGGAGGCCTCGCTGCTCAGCGTCGCGCAGATGACGTGGACGATCGGCATGAGCGCCAGTCTAGCGGCGTGGCGGGTGTGAGGGAGGGATGTGCAGGCGCGGCAGCGGAGCGGTCGCCGGCTCAGCGGCACGCGGCCGGTGCTCGGCGACGAGCGATCCCTCGCCCTCGGGCAGCAGGCGCCCGTCCGACATCTCCAGCACGCGGTCGGCGTGCTGCATCACGAACGGATCGTGCGTCGCGGCGATCACCGTGACGCCCTCCGCGGCCACGCCGCGGAGCAGCGAGAAGATCTGCGCGCCCGTCGTGCTGTCGAGCTCGCCCGTCGGCTCGTCGGCGATCACGAGGCGCGGGCGGTTCGCCAGCGCGCGCGCCACCGCGACCCGCTGCTGCTCGCCGCCGGAGAGCTCGTACGGGCGGTGGGTGGCGCGCTCGGTGAGGCCGACGAGCTGGAGCAGTTCGCGCGTCCGTTCGCCGCGCTCGCGGATCCCCGATCCCGCGATGCGCAGGGCGAGATCCACGTTCTCCGCGGCGGAGAGCAGCGGCAGCAGCCCGAACGATTGGAAGACGAAGCCCACGGTGTGCCGCCGGAAGTCCGTCATCTCCGCATCGCCCAGGCGGGAGACCTCACGGCCGTCCACCCACACCGTGCCGCTGTCCGGCTGGTCCAGCCCGGCGATCAGGTTGAGCAGCGTGGTCTTGCCGGACCCGGAGCGCCCGATGATCGCGAGGAACTCCCCGCGGGGCACCGTCAGCGAGACGTCGTTGACGGCCGTCACCTCGGCGCCGCCGCCGCTGAAGATGCGGACGAGGTGCTCCGCGATGACGATCGGGCCGCCGCCGCCCGTCTCGCCGCGGCTCGGGCTGTGTGACGCGTGCGTCATGAGGGGCGCCGCGGTTCGTCCGGGCGAGCCTCGGGACGAACCTCCACGTGATCCCCGGCCAGCTCAACGCGCGCCCTCGAGCCGATCGCGAGCTGATCCAGGTAGTCGCGCGGAATCTGCAGGCGCCCGCTGCGATCGACAACCGCGAACTCATCGACGCTCGGCGCGGTGCCGCGCGTGAACTGCACGTGGCGCACAAGCTCCGTGCTCGTGCGGCCGTCTCGCATCGCGACCACGCGGTCGACCCGCTGGGTGACCTGCCGGTCGTGCGTCACGATCACGATGGTCACGCCGAGGTCGCGGTTCAGATCGCGCAGCACGCCGAACACCTCGTCCGCGGTTGCGCTGTCCAGCTCGCCGGTGGGCTCGTCGGCGAGCAGGAGAGGGGGGTCGTTGGCGAGCGCGACGGCGATCGCGACGCGCTGCTGCTCGCCGCCGGAGAGCTCCTGCGGGCGCCGGGCCAGCTTGTCGCCCAGGCCCACCTGCTCGAGCAGTGCTCGTGCCCGCCGCCGTGCCTCGTGGCGCGGGCGGCCCTCGAGGATCATGGGGACCTCGACGTTCTGCTCGGCGGTGAGATACGGGATCAGGTTGCGGCCGGTCTGCTGCCAGACGAAGCCCACCTCGACACGGCGGTAGCGCACAAGGTCGGCTTCCTCCGTGGTCAGCAGATCGCGGTCGCCGACGGTGACGCGGCCGGCCGAGGGCTGGTCCAGCCCCGCGAGGATGTTGAGGAGAGTGGACTTGCCGGAGCCGGAGGCGCCGACGATCGCCATCATCTCACCGCGGGCGACGCGCAGGTCCAGGCCGCGCAGCGCAACGACCTCCAGGTCCTCGGTCTTGTAGATCTTGAAGAGGTCCTCGCAGTGGATGTACGGCGGATCGGCCGGCGCCGGGAGCGGGGCGGCGGGGTGGTACTGCATGGGCTACGCGTCCCCGATCCTGAGCGCCCGGCTCACCGCGAGACGGAAGTACAGCGCGACCACTGCGGCGATCGTCGCGACGAACACTGTACCCAGTATGCCCCACACCACGAAGACCTCCCCCCAGGAGATCCGCTGCACGAACGGCGGCACCACCTGCCCGCCGTGCTCGTCGATGCCGAGGAACGCGAGCATCAGCCGCCCGACGCGCAGCCCGACCAGCGTCCCGAGTCCCATCCCCGCCGCAATCACGAAGAGGTGCTCGAACAGCACGAGCGAGAAGATCTGCGGCCGCGAGAACCCGAGGGTGCGCAGGATCGCGAACTCCAGCGCCCGCTGCTGAGCCGTGAGGTACGAGTAGACGATGAACCCGATGGCCGAGAGCAGGAGCACGGCGCCGAATGCGATCGCGAGGATCCCCGCCCAGCCGGCCGCGATCAGCGGGTCCTCCTGCTGCTGCGCGCGCACGGCCTCCAGCGCCACGATGGAGCGCGGGTTCAGAGTATCGAGGGCGGCCCTCGTCGCTCCCGGCTCGGCGGTGGAGAACCAGGCCTCATTCGGGCCGAGCGGCTGGTCCGTGAGTGCGCCGTTGATGGCGGTGGCCAGCCGGCTCCCGTTGATCACCACCAGCCCGGCATCCGGCGCCGGCCGGTAGGTGGGGAAGTAGTCGAGGAACCCGGCCACGGTCGCGTTGAGGTGCCGCTGGCTGACCGCGAGCGTCACCGTGTCGCCGGGCCGGATCTCGAGCTCCTGCGCGGTGTGGCGCGAGAGGAACACCTGCGCGGGCGCGACATCCACCGTGGGGCGCAGGCCGCGCAGCGAGGGCGGCGACGCGGTGTCCTGCCACTCGTAGCGCAGGGACGAGGCGAACCCTGGCGGTCCGTCCGGCGCCGGGCCGAGGACGTCCTTCAGCGCCACCGGGCGCAGCCCCTGGATCACCTCGAACCCGGGGCGGGTGAAGTCCTGCACCAGCACCGCGTCCGGCCAGGCGGCGCGGGCGGTGCTCAGCGGCGGCGGGTCGGCACCGGGGGGCGTCGACGCGGGCGCGGAGGCCGAGGCGAACGCGGGGCCGAACTCGATCACGCCGCGCTGATTGGCGATCGCGCCCACGGGCTGGAAGTACAGCCCGCGGATCTCGTACGGCGGCACCGGCGTGGCCTGCCGCAGGGGCGCGCCGGACAGCGCCGTTGGCTGCTGCAGGTCGGTGCTGAAGAACGTCCACTCGCTGGTCGCGGGATCGCCCGGGCGCGCGTCGCCGAGCAATCGGGACGTCACCCGTCCGGTGGCATCGCGCATGTTCACGCCCAGCGCCACGCGACCCCGGATGTCCGTCATGCGCACCCACACGCCGAGCTGCCGCGCGTTCGCGGGGAGCTTCGGCCCCGGCGCCAGCGTCGCGCCGTTCTGGTCGAGGGTCCCGAGCATCGCCTCGAGGCTGGCATCGGCGAAATCCTCGCGGAAGAACGCGACGTCACCGAACGTCTTCGGATCCACGCCCAGCACCTGGACGGTCTGCGAGCGCGTGCCGTTGGTCACGGAGCCGTCCACGCGCGCGATCGCGGTGCGGGCGTCGGCGGGGACAGCCGCGATGCGCGACAGGAACTCGCGGTCGCCCGCGATGCCCTGGAGCGTGACGCCGGAGGCGCGGACGTCCGCGCCCGACTCGTAGCCCGCGCGCTCCTCGTACGAACGGTCGAGGGTCGCCGAGAACGTCGCGCCGAACATCCCGACGCCGGTCGCGAACATCAGCAGGAGAATCAGCCGCGCGTAGTGCGTGGGGTTGCGCACCAGCGACCGCACGCCAATCAGCACCGCGGCGCTCCTCGTCTGGCTCACCAGCCAGCCGATGCCCCGCATCGCCAGCGGGAAGAGCCGCAGGAAGACGATGCCGACCGTGACCATGAACACCGCCGGCGTGGCCAGCAGGAACGGGTCCACCTTCGCGCCCCCGAAGAGCGTTTGCGTGACGAGCGTGCTTTCGCGGGAGAGACGCCAGAACGCAAGCGCGACGATGCCGACCGCCAGCACATCGGCGTAGTAGCGCAGCAGCAGCGGCGTGGGGCGGGGGCGCGCGGCGCCGCGCTTGAACTCCAGGACGGTGACACGCGTCGCACGCCACGCCGGGATCATCAGCGATCCGAACGCCAGCATCGCGCCGACGACCGCGAGGAGATACGCGCCGCTCCCGACGTGCACCGGGAGCGGCCCGCCCCCGGAGAGCGACGAGAACGCCGGGGTCGGTCCCAGCGCGGAGACGACCGCCGCCGCCACGGGCGGCCCCACGACCGCGGCCAGCAACGCCAGGATCGCGCCCTCGATGCCGTACTGCGCCAGCAGCTGGGCCGTGGCCGCGCCGCGGCTGCGGAGCGTCGCGATCTCGGCGGCCTGCCGCTCGACGAGCATGGTCGACACCATCACGAGGTAGTAAGCGACGATGCCGCCGATCTGCAGCAGCAGCACGAAGAGCGGGATGCGCGTGAAGAACAGCTTCTGGTCGAAGCTGCGCAGCACACCCTCGAGCGTGCTCGTAACGGACGGGCGCGCCTCGTTCGCGGCGATGACCGCCGTGAGCCGCGAAAGGCCGTCCGCGATCGCGTTCGCAATCCGCGCGTTCAGCGCGTCGGTGCGCACGATGTAGCGGTTCTCGTAGTCGGCGGACATCGTGGGCACCCGTTCCACGGCGGCGCCGAAGAACGTCCCCTCGGGCACGAACAACCACACCGTCGGCCAGCCCCCGGGCGCGGCATCGACGCCCGTGGACTTCGGTCCCCAGTACCGGTCGCCCGGCGTGTTCGCACGCACGATCCCCGAGACCTGCACGCGCAGCGGTGCGACCTTGTCGTCCCAGAACGGGAAGAGGTCGAGCGTCGATCCCACGCGCAGGTTCAGCTGCCTCGCGGTCTCCTCGCCGATCGCGACGGGCAGCGGGGTGTTCCCGCCGCGTCCAGCCGCCGCGGGCAGCGCGCCCTGCACCACGGTCACATGATCCTGGAGCCCGGAGCGCGCGACGAGGTTCGCGCGAGGGCGGGCTTGATCCTCGGAGTCGGGCGTGCGCCCGGCGTCGGCCGGGAAGAAGGTGGCGCTGGTCGCCACCCGCACCACGCCGCCGCCGGTGCCGCGCAGCGCGCTCGCGGCCGCCGCGTCCTGCCTCGCGACGGAGCGCTGGTACGCGGCACCCGATACGGTCACGTTCGCCGTGACCACCGAGACGTCCAGCGCGGCGGGCGGCTGCTCCCGCAGCGCGTACCGGAGGCCCAGATCGCGGATCGCGTCGGCGTAGATGGCCGTCGCCGAGAGGATCGCCGCCGCGACCACCGTCCCGACCACCACGCTGGACAGCAGCCGCCAGTTGCCGAGCATGCGGCGGACGGCGAGCACCGGGAGCGACCGGAATGTGGTCATGCGGCGGCATTCTACGGATACGCGGGGAAGCCTGCGCGGAACGGCGATCCCGCGGCTTCCGGCCGCCCACCCCGAGGCGGGATACACTGGCCGTCGTGACTACCTCGCCTGCCACCCGTCCCCGAGCCTCGAGGGCTCCCGCCGCGCCCCCCGCTGCCGAGCGGGGGGCCGGGGACCGCCCGCTGCTGGTCATCCTGGACTCGCACGGCATCATCTTTCGCTCGTACTTCGCCCTGCGCGACGTGCTCACCGTGCGGAGGACGGGCGAGCCGGTGGCGGCGGTCTTCGGCTATGCCAACAGCATCCTCACCGTCTTCAACGAGCTGCATCCCACGTACGTCATCGCGGCATGGGACGCCTCGGAGCAGACGTTCCGCAAGGAGCGCGACCAGCGGTACAAGGCCACGCGCGCGGAGACGCCCGACGACCTGATCCCGCAGTTCGCGCGCGTCCGCCAGCTGCTGGACGCGTTCCGCATCCCCGTCGTCGAGAAGGTGGGGTACGAGGCCGACGACGTGCTGGGGACGCTCGCCACACAGGCCATCGACGCGGGCCTGGACGTGGTCATCGTGACGCTGGACAACGACATCGTGCAGCTCGTGCAGCCGGGCGTCCGCGTCTACATGTACCGCCCGTACCAGCGAGATTACGTGATGTACGACGTCGACGCGGTGCGCGAGCGCTTCGGCTTCGAGCCGCGCCAGATGATCGACTACAAGGCGCTGGTCGGAGACACGTCCGACAACATCCCCGGCGTGAAGGGCATCGGCGAGAAGGGCGCGAAGACGCTCATCGACCAGTTCGGATCGCTCGACGAGATGCTGGCGCGCATCGAGGAGGTGGAGCCGAAGCGCCTCCGCAACGCCCTCGCGGACGGCGTGGACGAGGCGCAGCTCTCCCGCGAGCTGGCGACGATCATCTGCGACGTCCCGGAGGTCACGCTGGACCTCGAATCGGCGGTGCTGAAGGACTATGACCGGCAGGCGGTGATCGATCTCTTCCACGAGCTGGAGTTCCGTTCGCTGGTGACCCGGCTGCCGGAGTCCAGCCAGGCCCCGTCGCCCGCCACGCAACCGGCGGTGGCGCCGGAGGGTCACTACGAGGTGATCACCGGCCGCGCGGAGCTGGATGCCCTGATGGCCGCGATCCGCACCAGCGGGCGCTTCGCCATCGAGGTCATCGCCACGGACGCCCACCCGATGCGCGCCGCGGACGGCCTGGTGGGGATCGCCGTCAGCGCAGAGCCGGGGCACGGCGCATACATCCCGTTCGGCCACGTCGCGCACGGGCAGGGGATGCTCATGCAGCTCGAAGGCGCCGAGGCTGCCGGCCCCACGCAGCTCGCGCCGGGCGAAGTGCTGGAGGCGCTGCGGCCCGTGCTCCTCGACCCGGCGATCCGGCGCATCGCGCACGACGGCAAGTACGCCACGCTTGCGCTGGCGGAGTCGCCCGCGCACATCTGGCCCGCCTCGATCGACTTCGACACGCAGATCGCCGCGTACCTGCTCGGCGACTCCGGAATCTCGCTGCAGCGCCTCGCGTTCGGACGCCTGGGCGTGCAGACCGTCGATGCGAAGTCGTTCCTCGGCACCGCGAGCAAGGCGATCACCTTCGCGCAGGCCGGGATCGAGGACGTGGGCCGCTTCGCCGCCGTGGATGCGGACGTGACGCTGCGCGCCGCCGACGTGCTGGCGAAGGAGCTCGAAGCGAGCGCCCTCGATCGCGTCTTCCACGAGATCGACCTGCCGCACGTCCCAGTGCTCGCGCGCATGGAGCAGTTCGGCGTGGCCCTGGACCGGAGCGTCCTCGCGGACCTGGACGCGGTCCTGCTGCAGCGCATCGCCGAGGCGGAGCGCGCCGTGTATGACGCGGTGGGGCACGAGATCAGGATCGGGTCGCCGCAGGAGCTCTCGACCGTGCTCTTCGACGAGATCGGGCTGCCCCGGACGCGCAAGACGAAGACAGGCTACACCACGGACGCCGACGCGCTGGAGCCGCTGCGCCCGCTGCACCCCGTGGTGGGCGCGATCCTCGACTGGCGCGAGCTGACGAAGATCAAGTCGACGTACGTGGACACGCTGCCCCACCAGGTGAACCCGAGGACGGGGCGGGTGCACTCGGTCTTCTCGCAGGTCACCGCGGCGACCGGGCGGCTCTCCTCGAACGACCCGAACCTGCAGAACATCCCCGTGCGCACCGAGATCGGCAACCTCGTGCGCCGCGCGTTCGTCGCGCGCGACTGTGGCGAGGACCCCGTGCTGCTGTCCGCGGACTACTCGCAGATCGAGCTGCGCGTGCTCGCGCACATCTCGGGCGACACCGAGCTGCGACGGGCGTTCGAAGAGAAGAAGGACATCCACACCGCCACGGCGGCGCGCGTCTTCAAGAAGCAGGAGTCCGAGGTCACCGCGGAGGACCGTCGCCGCGCCAAAGTCTTCAACTTCGGCGTGCTGTACGGCCTCACCGCGTTCGGGCTCTCGTCCCGCGAGGGCATTCCGCGCGACGAGGCCGACGCCTTCATCAAGGCGTACTTCGAGGCCTACCCGCAGGTGGCGGCGTGGCGGGAGAGCACGGTCGCCGAGGCGCGCGAGCGCGGCTACGCCGAGACGGTGACTGGGCGCCGTCGGTACATCCCGGACTTGCGGGCGGGCAACCACAATCTCCGCCAGGCGGCCGAACGCGTGGCGATGAACATGCCCATCCAGGGCACAGCCTCGGACATCATCAAGATCGCCATGAACCGGATCGACGCCGAGCTGCTGGCGCGCCGCACCACGGGCCGCGAGGCGCGCATGGTCCTGCAGGTCCACGACGAACTGATCTTCGAGCTCCCCCGCGCCGAGCTGCACGAGGTGCGCGAGATCGCGACCCGCCTCATGCCCACGCTCGACCTCGAGGTCCCCCTCGACATCGAGATGAAGGTCGGCAGGACGTGGGGCGAGCTCGAGAAGTGAGCCGGATGGCGGCCCGACGTGCCTGAGCTGCCCGAGGTCGAGACGATCCGCCGCGACCTGGAGCCCCTGATCCGGGGCCGACGCGTCACCCGCGTGCGCATCCACCCCGGAGCGGAGCGCCTGGCGGTCACCGACCCCCCGCGCATCCTCGAGCGCGCGCTCGCCGGGCGTCGCGTCGAGGAGGTCGGGCGTCACGGGAAGTACCTACTGCTGCCCCTGGACGACGGCCGGACGTGGGTGATGCACCTGCGCATGACCGGATCGCTGATCCACGCGGCGCCGGATGTCCCGCCGCATCGCTTCGAACGCGCCCGCGTGGACCTCGACGACGGGACGACCCTGCGCCTGAACGACCTGCGGAAGTTCGCCACGTGGCACCTGGTGGCGGGCGCCGGGGAGGCCATGCCCCGCAGCGGCCCGGACGCCCTCTCGCCGGAGTTCACCGCCGCGTGGCTGCTCGACTGCCTGCGCCGCCGCCAGGCCGCGGTCAAGGCGGTGCTCCTCGATCAGGGCGTGGCGGCGGGCGTGGGCAACATCTACGCCGACGAGGCGTGCTGGATCGCGGCGATCGACCCGCGGACGCCCGCCCGGCGCATCGGCCCGAAGCGAGCGGAGCGGCTCCACGCGGCGATACTGGAGACGCTCCGCGACTCGCTGGGCGATCGCGGATCCTCGTTCAGCGACTACCGCGATGGGCTCGGCGGCGAAGGGCTGCACCACGTCCGCGTGCACGTCTTCCGGCGCGAGGGCCAGCCCTGCGCCCGCTGTTGCGGGATCATCGAGAAGACGCGCGTGGCCGGCCGCGGCACCCACTTCTGCCCGAGGTGCCAGCGCCGGTAGCTGTCCACCTCGACCAGGCCGGAGGGTGGCGGCGGGTGCTGTTGCGGCGCTCTGCCTAACCAACGCACCGGAGACATAATCATGGCGCGCCTTGCGCGATGCTTGCCCCGACGCGCGAGACGTTGCTACCGTATGGCAATCGGCCCGGGCAGCGGCGCGCTTCGGCTGCTCGAGGATCGGAAGGCGGGGCGACACCATGCTGATGGGGTTGACGATCGTCGCGGTGGCGGCGCTGTCCACGTGCGTGGCGTTCTCCGCGTTCTATCTCGCCGACGCGATGACCCGATCCAAGCGTCACCGCGTGCAGGGCACCCCGGCCGACCTCGGTCTCCGCTACGAAGAAGTGCAGTTCCTGACCGCCGACCGCCTGACGCTGCGGGGCTGGTTCCTCGAATCCCCCGGCGCTCGCGCCACCGTCATCCTCGTCCACGACATCGAGGCCACGCGGGCCGATCCCGCGCGGGGGCTGCTTAACCTGACGCGTGACTACGTGCGGCGCGGCATCTCCGTCTTCACCTTCGACCTGCGCGGGCACGGAGAGTCGGCCGGTCGGCGCGACAGCTTCGGCGGGAACGAGCGCCTGGACGTGCTGGCGGCCGTCGCCTTCGTGCGCCGCCGGTCGGGAGCGCAACCGGTGCTGCTGCACGGCTTCGGCTTCGGCGCCGCGCTCACCCTGTCGGCAGCAGCGCGCCACTCGGATGTCACCGCTGTGGTCGCCGACTCCTCGTTCCTGACGATGCGCGCATACCTGCGCATGCGCTGGCACCACGTCCCGGCCCCGCTCTTCGCGCTTGCGGGCGTGATCACACGCCGCGTCTACCACGCGAACATGGATGCGCTCCAGCCCGTGCGGTCCATCGCCCAGGTCACCGTGCCCGTGCTCCTCGTGCACAACGAGGGCGACGAGCGCGTCCCCGCGACGCACACGCTCAACCTCGCCGCCGCGTCGCTGGACGGGCGCGACGAGGTGTGGGTGCTCCCGGACGGCCGCGGGCACGCCACGGCGTACGCGGAGGTGCCGGAGGCGTACATGCGGCGCCTCCAGGAATTCATCGAGCAGGTCACGCCCTCGCGCGTGCTTGCCGTCCAGGCCGGATAGCCGGCCCGGTCGCATGCCCGTCCGCGACGCCATCACCGACGTTCGCGGCATCCGCGTCGGTCACTGGACGGACCGCCGCGCGGTCACCGGCTGCACCGTGATCCTCTGCCCCCCCGGCACCGTCGGCGGTGTCGACGTGCGCGGGGCCGCGCCCGGCACGCGGGAGACGGACCTGCTCCGCCCCGGGAACCTCGTCGAGGAGGTGCACGCCATCGTCCTCAGTGGCGGGTCGGCGTTCGGGCTGGAGGCGGCGACGGGTGTGATGCATGCCCTGGCCGAGCAGGGCATCGGCTTCGAGGTGGGGCGGGCCCGTGTGCCGATCGTGCCCGCGGCGATCCTGATGGACCTGAACACCGGGCGGCTCGCCTGGCCGGACGCCGAGGCCGGCCGGCGCGCCGTGGAGCGAGCCACCGGCGGCGCCGTGGCGCAGGGCTCCGTCGGCGCCGGCACCGGGGCGACCGTCGCCAAGCTCGGCGGGCCCGAGCGCGCCCTGAAGGGCGGGATCGGCACCGCGAGCGAGGTCCTGGGCACGGGCGTGGTGGTCGGCGCGATCGCCGCGGTGAACGCGGTGGGCTCGATCCGCGACGGGCGCACCGGCGAGGTGATCGCGGCCCCGCGCGGTGACCGCTCGGGCTTCCTCGACGTAGACGGGCTGCTGCGCACCGGCCGGGGGCGCCGGCGGGCTGCGGATGACGCCGCCGCGCATCCCGCCGAGGAGCGCGCGGAGAACACCACGATCGCCGTGGTGGCGACGAATGCCGCGCTCACGAAGACGCAGGTCAACCGCATCGCCACCGTGGCGCACGATGGCTTCGCACGGGCGATCTGGCCCGTGCACACGCGGGGGGACGGGGACGTGATCTTCGCGCTGGCCACGGGCGAGCACCCCGTTGAGGCCGACGAATACCCGGCGATCGAGGCGATGTGCACGCTGGTCATCGAGCGCGCGGTGATCGCCGGCGTGCGCGCCGCGACCGGGCTGGGGGGCGTTCCCTCGGCCGCCGAATGGGCGGCAAGCAGCGGCAGGAGGCGCCCACGCGCGCGTTGACTTGTTTTCTATACTGAGCGTGCTGAGACTGGCAGCACGGCCGCGACCCGACCCCTGACCCCCTCGGGCAGCAAGTCGCCCCGGCCGGAACCCACGATCAGCAGAGACGAGTTCGACTGAGCAGGCGGCGTGCGATGAAGTGCGCCGTGACAGGAAGCAACGTCCGAACGAGGCAACGACCGCTTGGATCCATTGCGAGACCGAGACGGAGGCCCCCGGTGACTGCGAAGCCCGTGACCGTCCTTGACCTGCAGCGCATGCGCGAGCAGGGCAAACCCATCACCATGCTCACCGCCTACGACTACCCGACCGCGAAGGCCGCGGACGATGCCGGCATCCCCATCCTCCTCGTGGGGGACTCGCTCGGCATGGTCGTGCTCGGCTATGACTCCACCGTGCCGGTGACCGTGGACGACATGGTCCACCACGGCAAGGCCGTGGTGCGCGGAGCGAAGCGCGCCCACGTCGTCGTCGACATGCCGTTCGGCTCGTACCAGACCGGGTGGCAGGACGCGCTGCGCAACGCGACGCGCATCATGCAGGAGACCGGGTGCGGCTCCGTGAAGCTGGAGGGCGGCGTCCGCTCCGCGGAGACGGTCCGCCACCTCGTGGAGGCGGGCATCCCCGTGATGGGGCACATCGGCCTCACGCCCCAGTCGGTGAACGCGTTCGGCGGCTTCCGCGTGCAGGGCAAGACCCCGCGCGACGCCGTGCACCTGATCGGCGACGCGAAGGCGCTCGCCGAGGCGGGGGCGTACGCGATCGTCCTCGAGCTGGTGCCGACGGCACTGGCCCACATGATCACCCAGCGCGTCGCCGTGCCGACCATCGGCATCGGCGCGGGGCCCTTCTGCTCCGGGCAGGTGCAGGTGGTGCACGACATCCTCGGCCTGTACGACGGCGTCCAGCCGAGGCACGCGCGCCGCTTCGGCGAGATCGGCGAGGCGACCCGTGCCGCCATGCTTGCCTACCGCGCGGCGGTGGAGGCCGGCACGTTCCCCACGGCCAACGAGTCGTTTTACATGGACGAGCACGCGCTGGAGCTCATCCGCCAGATGACGCCATCCAGCGAGCAGGACATGAGCGAGGCCGAGCGGGTGCTGCGTGACCTGGAGGACTCGCCCACGCGCAGCGAGTAGCCTCGCGGCGTTCAGGGGCACACCCCGCATGCAGATCGCCCGCACCGTCGCCGAGTACCGCGCGCTCCGCTCCGCGCAGCCGGGGCCGGTTGGCCTCGTCCCGACGATGGGCTATCTCCACAAGGGGCATCGATCGCTGATGCGTCGCGCGCGCACCGAGTGCGCCACGGTGGTCGCGACGATCTTCGTGAACCCCACGCAGTTCGGTCCCAACGAGGACTTCACGCGCTATCCCCGCGACGAGGCCCGCGACTTCGCGATCTGCGCCGCCGAGGGCGTGGACATCCTCTTCGTCCCGGCGGTGGAGGAGATGTACCCGGCGGGCGCCGAGACCACGGTCAGCGTCGGATCGCTCTCGCGCATCCTCGAGGGGGCCGCGCGCCCGGGGCACTTCGACGGGGTGACGACCGTGGTCGCCAAGCTCTTCGCCATCGCTCAGGCGGACCGCGGGTACTTCGGGCAGAAGGACGCGCAGCAGCTGATGGTGATCCGCCGCCTAGTGGTGGATCTCCGCGTCCCGACCGAGGTCATCGGCTGCCCCATCGTCCGCGAGCCCGACGGCCTCGCGCTGTCCTCTCGCAACGTCTACCTGTCGCCCGAGGAGCATGAGCAGGCGCTGTCGCTGTCGCGCGGCCTACGGGCCGCCGAGGCTGCCTGGGCCGACGGCGTGCGCGACGCGGAGTCGCTCCGCCGCCGCGTACGGGAGGAGATCGAGGCGCAGCCGCTGGCGAACATCGACTACGTCTCGCTGGCGGACCAGCGCACGCTGGCGGAACTCACGGGGCCGGTGAGGGCGCCCGCGTTGCTCTCGCTCGCGGTGCGCTTCGGCGCCACGCGGCTGATCGACAACACGTTGCTGGAGCCATAACTCGTCGTCCGAGCCGGTTCCGGGAGCGCCTCGACACTGCTAGCATGTACGGGAACATGACGAGCGACTTGCCCGCGCGCGCATCGGTACGCGCGCTGCACGGGGCCGCTCCAGTTATCGCGTGGGTTGCAGGGGGAGACAGCGTGTCCGGTCACTCCAAGTGGTCGTCCATCAAGCACAAGAAGGCGGCGACCGACGCCAAGAAGGGGCAGATCTTCACCAAGATCGCCCGTGACATCACCATGGCCGCGCGCCACGGCGACGCCAACCCGGAGATGAACCCGTCGCTGCGCCTCGCCATCCAGAAGGCGAAGCAGGCGAACATGCCGAACGACAACATCGACCGGGCGATCAAGCGCGCGACCGGCGCCGGCGATGCCGACCTGCTGCAGGAGATCACGTACGAGGGCTACGGCCCCGGCGGCACTGCGGTCATGGTCGAGGTGGTCACGGACAACCGGAACCGCACCGTGGCGGACCTGCGCATGGCGTTCTCCCGCAACGGCGGCACGCTGGCCGACAATGGCGCCGTCGCCTGGCAGTTCGACAACCGTGGCGTGATCACCATCGACACCACGAAGGCCGATGCCGATGAGGTCCAGCTCGCCGCGATCGAGGCCGGCGCGCTCGACGTCGACGTGTCGGAGGGCCTGGTGGAGGTCTACACGGAGCCCGGCGAGCTGCACCCGGTCCGCGAGGCGCTGGAGCAGGCGGGCATCGTCATCGAGAACGCCGAGGTCGCGAAGGTGCCGCAGAACAAGGTGCACCTGGACGAGAAGCACGCGCTGACCGCATTGAAGCTCTTCGACTGGCTCGAGGACCTCGACGACGTGTCGCGCGTGTTCTCCAACGCCGAGATCGACGACGAGGTGCTGGAGGCGGCAGCCGGTTAGCCCGCTGCCCCGACTGGCGGCTCGCCCGGAACCAGGGTTTGGGGAGGCGAGATGCCCGAACCGCGATCGGCGGCACTGCCCCTCCGGGTGCTCGGCATCGACCCCGGTCTCGCGGTCACCGGCTACGCCGTCGTGGACGAGCGCGGATCGGGCGGGACGCTGGTCACCAGCGGCACCGTGAAGTCCACCTCGAAGATGCCGCGCGCGGATCGGCTGGGTCGTATCTTCGACGCCACGCGCGCGCTGATCGCCGAGTTCGCCCCGCACGAGGTCGCCATCGAGCAGCAGTTCGTGAACGAGAACGTGCGCAGTGCCATGGTCGTGGGCGAGGCGCGCGCCGCCGCGATGATCGCCGCCTCCGTCTCCGGACTCCCGGTCTTCGAGTTCCCGCCCACCTCGGTGAAGGAGGCGGTCACCGGCTGGGGCGGAGCGCCAAAGACGCAGGTGGCGCAGATGGTCCTGGTCCACCTCGGGCTGAGCGAGGTGGCCGGGACCACGGACGTCACGGACGCCATCGCCGTCGCGCTGGCGCGGATCGCCGACGCGCGGATGGAGATCGCGATGGCGCGCCGGTGATCGCGGCGCTGCGCGGCACGGTGACGCACTGGGACGACGCCACCTCGACCGCGTGGATCGAGGTGCAGGGCGTCACCTACGAGGTGCGCATCCCCGCGTTCGCCGCGGAGTGGATCGAGTCCGTGCGCGACGAGCCGGAGACGCGCATCTTCACCTACTACCACGTCTCGGAGCGGAACCCGCAGCCGCTAATCATCGGCTTCCCGGACCTGGCCGCACGCGACTTCTTCCGCAAGTTCATCGAGGTGCCGGACGTCGGCCCGGTGAAGGCGGTGCGTGCGCTGACGTTCCCGGTATCCGAGATCGCCCGCTGGATCGAGGCCGAGGACGTGAAGGCGATCCAGCAGCTGCCCGGCATCGGGCAGCGGCTGTCGCAAACGATCGTCGCGCAGCTCGCCGGGAAGCTGACGCTGGACGCACTCGCCCCGGCGGCGGGCAGCGGTCGCGCGGCGGGCGCCGGAGACCGCTCCGGCGTGCGCGAGGATGCCATCGAGGCGCTCGTCGCGTTGCAGTACACGCGCCGCGAGGCGGAGCGCGGCGTCATGGAGGCGATGCGCGCTCATCCCGGCATAGACGCGCTGGAGGATCTGATCCGCGTCGTGCTCGAGCAGCGGTCTCAGGCGTAGCCATGCGCTACCAGGTGCGCCGGAACTGGCCGCTGCTGACGGGGATCGGTGGCGGTGCACTGATCCTCGCGGCGCTGCCGGTGTTGGGCGCGGCGTTCCCGCTCGCGCTGGCGCTCGCGGCACTGGCGGCGATCGCGGGGCTCGGCGGGCAGGTACTGCTCCAGAGCCACACGGGGATCATCCGCGAGCGGAGGCTGGTGGCTACCGCCGCCGACCTGCGCGTCGCCACGGCCCAGCTGGAGCGCCTCGCGACCATCGACCCGCTGACCGGCGTGCGGAACCGGCGCGCGTTTGCGGAGGCGCTCGGTACGGAGTTCCGGCGCGCGCAACGCTACGGGCGCGACCTCTCCGTGGTCATGATCGACATCGACGACTTCAAGCGCGCAAACGACGAGGGCGGGCACCTCTTCGGTGACCATGTCCTGCGCCGAACGGCCGAGGTGATCGCGCGCAACACGCGCGAGTCGGACGTGGTCGCACGCTACGGCGGCGAGGAGTTCGTGCTCATGCTCCCAGAGACCGACGAGGCGGGAGCGGCGGCGGTCGCCGAGAAGCTGCTGCGCGCCATCGAGGCCCTCGAATACCGCTCGCCGGAGTACCCCGCTGCGGGCGCGCCCCCGTACCGGGTGACGCTCTCCGCGGGCCTCTCGTGCGGGCCGGTGCTGCCCGAGCAGGACGAGACGGAACTGGTGCGGCGCGCCGACGCGGCGCTCTACGCGGCAAAGGCTGCGGGCAAGAACCGCGCGCACCGCTGGGTCGCGACCGGCTCCATCGAGGTTCCGCAAACTTCGTCGTAGCCGCCGCGCCGGCGTGGCTTCGAGCAGCACATGTGTGCTATCCGGGTTCGATCGCGCTACACTGGACGGGCAGCAGGGAGCCCCGGTGACCGCGATCGACCGTCCGCCCGCAGAACGTCCAGCCGCGCAGGCGCGGCCCTTCGAGCTGGTCTCGGACTTCCAGATGACGGGCGACCAGCCGCAGGCGGTCGCAGCGCTCCTGGCCGGCCTGCAGCGCGGCGAGCGTGCCCAGACGCTCCTCGGCGCGACGGGGACGGGCAAGACGTTCGCGATGGCGAACATCGTCGCGCAGTACCAGCGACCCACGCTGGTGCTCGCGCCCAACCGCACGCTCGCGGCGCAGCTGGCGCAGGAGTTCCGCGAGTTCTTCCCCCGCAACGCCGTCGAGTACTTCGTCTCGTACTACGACTACTACCAGCCCGAGGCGTACATCCCGCGCAGCGACACCTACATCGCCAAGGACGCGGACATCAACGACGAGATCGACAAGCTGCGGCACGCCGCGACGAAGGCGCTGTTCGAGCGCCGCGACACGATCATCGTCGCGTCGATCTCGTGCATCTACGGCCTCGGCGAGCCGGGGGAGTACCAGTCCTTCGTCGCGTACCTGTACCGGGGGCGGCACGTCAACCGCAACTCGCTGGTGCGCCAGCTGGTTGCGATGCAGTACGCGCGCAACGACCTCAACCTGGTGCGCGGCACGTTCCGCGTGCGCGGCGACTCGATCACGATCTTCCCGGCGTACGAGGACCTGGCGGTGCGGGTGGACTTCTTCGGCGACGAGGTGGAGCGCATCGCGACGCTGGACCCGCTCACCGGCGAGATCCTCGGCGAGGCGGAGCAGGTCGCGGTCTACCCCGCGAAGCACTTCGTGACGTCCGAGGACCACATGGAGCGCGCGATCACGTCGATCCAGGAGGAGCTCGAGGAGCGCCTCGCGCAGTTCCGCCGCGAGGGCAAGATCCTGGAGGCGGCGCGCCTGGAGGAGCGCACGAAGTACGACCTGGAGACGATGCGCGAGGTCGGATACTGCTCCGGCATTGAGAACTACTCCCGTCACCTGGCGGGGCGCACGCCGGGCTCCACGCCGTGGACCCTCCTCGACTACTTCGCGGACGACTGGCTGCTGTTCATCGACGAGTCGCACATCGCCGTGCCGCAGGCGCGGGGCATGTTCGAGGGCGACCGCGCGCGCAAGCAGACCCTGGTCGACTACGGCTTCCGCCTGCCGAGCGCAATGGACAACCGGCCGCTGAACTTCGCCGAGATCGAGCGCCACATCAACCAGGTGATCTTCTTCTCGGCGACCCCGGGCCCGTACGAGTTGGACGTCTCGACGCAGGTCGTGCAGCAGGTGATCCGCCCCACCGGCATCCTCGACCCGGAGGTCGAGGTCCGTCCGACGAAGGGCCAGATCGACGACCTGCTCGCAGAGGTGCAGGCGCGGACGGCGCGCAACGAGCGCACCCTGGTGACCACGCTGACCAAGAAGATGGCGGAGGATCTGAACGACTACCTGCAGGAGATGGGCGTGAAGTCTATGTACCTGCACTCTGAGATCGACACGCTCGAGCGCATCGACATCCTGCGCGACCTGCGGCTCGGCGTGTACGACGTGGTCGTGGGCATCAACCTCCTGCGCGAGGGCCTCGACCTGCCGGAGGTCTCGCTGGTGTGCATCCTCGACGCCGACAAGGAGGGCTATCTGCGGTCGGGCGGGTCGCTGATCCAGACGATGGGCCGCGCGGCGCGTCATCCCCTGGGGCGGGTGATCATGTATGCCGACCGGGTCACCGATTCCATGCGCTACGCCTTGAGCGAGACAGAGCGCCGGCGTGCCATCCAGCGCGCCTACAACGAGGAGCACGGGATCACGCCGCTGGGCATCCAGAAGACGATCCGCGACATCGGCGATCGCCTGCGGCAGGTCGCCGAGGAGCCTGCGACGTACACGACCGCGGCGGACCTCCCGAAGGAGGAGATCGCGCGCATGATCGTAGAGATCGAGCGCCAGATGAAGCAGGCGGCGAAGGAGCTCGACTTCGAGCGCGCGGCGCTGCTCCGCGACCAGGTCGTCGAGCTGCGCCGCGAGCAGCAGGGCAACGGTGTCCCCGAGGCGCTGCAATCGCTCTCGCAGCAGACGCGCCGCCCCGACAAGCGCGCCCAGCGCGGCGGCCGCATGCGCCGCGGTCACAACTAGCGCGAACAGCGCCGCGGGTCACGCCGGGAACGTCGAGCGTGTCGAGGACACAGAAACGCCCCGGTTGCTGGCCGGGGCGTTCACGCTTGCGGATGGTCGTCACATGGCGCGTCCGCGGGTCATCCGGGACCCAGTCACCGGGGCGGAACCTCTGGCGCTCTCAGCGGGATGGCGCGGTGGGAGTTCGGCCGCAAGCGCTGGCTCGGGCATTTGTCTCCAAGGGCGGCCTCCGTCATCCAGGATGTACCGGCCGGGTGCCGGGGTTCTGCTCTCGCCCTTCCCTGACTGCAATGATAGCTCGGCGGCTCCGGCGAACATCCGTCATCCGCGCACGATCGTCGTACGCATTTGGTGATCACCGGGGAGATCTGCGCGACTCCCGCGATTCCCTCGCGGGGTGTCCGGCGAGTCGGTGCTGTTACCGCTCGTCCGCGTCGAAGGGCTGCGGCGGCGCGGTGCGCGGGACGAAGGCCGCCGCGTGCGCCGCGAGGCTGGACTCCGCCGCGTCGATGCCGCCCACGGCCCCATCGCGGTCGATGAGCACGTTGCGCGGCTTGCCGCCGGACTCGCCCGGTCCCACGACGCCGCGATCCTCCAGCAGATCCATGATGCGCGCGGCGCGGGGGTAGCCGATGCCGAGCTTGCGCTGCAGCATGGAGGTGGACAGCGTGTGGCTGTCCTTCGCCACGTCGATCGCCTTCTCCAGCATCGGGTCGTCGCCGCCGGGTGCGTCAGGCGTGGCCTCTGCCTGTTCGAGCGCGCGATCGAGCTCGTGGTCGTACTTCTCGGGGCGGAGCTTCTTGAAGCGGTCCGCGGTCCAGAAGTGCACGACCGCCTCGATCTCCTCGTCGGAGACGAAGACGCCCTGCACGCGCTTCGGCTTCTGCGCGTCGGGCGGGACGTAGAGCATGTCGCCCTTGCCGAGTAGCTTCTCCGCGCCGCCCTGGTCGAGGATGGTTCGTGAATCGATCTGCGACGACACGGCGAAGGCGATGCGGGTCGGGAAGTTGGCCTTGATGAGCCCGGTGATGACATCGACGGACGGGCGCTGCGTCGCCACGACGAGGTGGATGCCCGTCGCGCGTGCCAGCTGTGCGAGGCGCACGAGCTGCTGCTCCACCTGGTACGGCGCAGCGAGCATCAGGTCCGCGAGCTCATCGATCACCACCACCCAGTACGGCAGCGCGCGGCCGTGCGCCGGGTGTTCGTTGTACTTCTCGATGTTGCGTACGCCTGCCTGCGCGAAGCGCCGGTAGCGGTTCTCCATCTCGTTGATCACGGCCTGCAGCGTGCCGACGACCCGGTCCATCTCGACGACGATCTCGGAGAAGGCCAGGTGGGGGATGGCGCCGAACGCCGTGAGCTCGACGCGCTTGGGGTCGACCATGACGAAGCGCAGCTGCTCCGGCGAGTAGTTCATCAGCAGGCCGGTGATGATCGTGTTCAGGCACACCGACTTGCCGGAGCCCGTGGCGCCGGCGATCAGCAGGTGCGGCATCCGCGCGAGATCGGCGGTCACCGGATCGCCGGATACCCCCTGTCCGAGGGCGATCGGGAGCGCGGCCTTCTGCGCGAACTTCTGGTACGGCTCGGACTCCATCACGCTGCGCAGCGAAACGATCGAGGTGCTGCCATTCGGCACCTCGATGCCCACCATCGGCTTGCCGGGCACCGGCGCTTCGATGCGCAGCGCGGGCGCGGCGAGCGCGAGCGCCAGGTCGTTCTGCAACGCGGTGATGCGGTTGACGCGGATGCGCGTGCGGGCGACCTCGACCTCGTTCTGGCGCGCGTTCCCGGTCGTGTCCAGGATCGCCCGGCCGGTGGAGTCGCGCTCCGTGACGAGGCGCGTTTTCACGTCCCAGCCCGGCTCCACGCCGAACTGCGTGACCGTCGGCCCCTCGTTGATCTCGACGACCGTGGCGTCGACGCCGAAGGAGGCGAGCGTCTGCGTGATCAGCTCCCCGCGGCGCTGGTTGTCCGGCCCTGACTTGACGCGCGCCTCGACCTTCTTCAGGAGCTTGAGTGGCGGGAGCTGCCAGCCGTCCGCCGCGTGCCGCCATTCCTGCACCGGCGTGTCGAGGTCCATCGGCAGCTGCGCCACGGGCTTCCCGTCCAGGTCGGTGGGGCCGGGCAGCACGGGGTCCGGGAGCGGCACCAGTTGCTCCACGGCCGCGGCCAGCTCCGCCTCCCGCGCCCGGCGCCGACGGGTCTCGATCGCCGTCGCCACGGGGGTGGGCTCCGCCGGTGTGGGCGTCGCGCCGCGAGCGCGGCGCAGCAGGTGGAGCGCGCCGCGCGCGGCGAGCCGGTGCAGTCCGAGGTGCCACAGCCAGGCAAGCGCGTGCCACATCGCGGGCGGTACCTCGCGCACGAGCCGCAACGCGGTGCGCGGCCACAGCAGCGCGTAGCCCACGGGCACCATCGCCAGCCAGAGCAGCGTGCTCCACCACGTGGAGGTCATGCTGGCGCCGAGGGCTCCGCCGGCGGACGCTTGCAGGAGGTTCACCTCGCCGACGCGGGTCGCCGGATGCCACAGCCCCATGAGCCCCGCGAGGAAGACGAGGAAGACAGCGAATCCCGCGACGTGCCGGCGGTGGCGCCTCAGCAGGTACTCGCGGTGTAGCGCGAGCAGCACGCCGAAGCCCGCGAGCACTCCGATCACGGTGAAGACATGGAGGCCGAACAGAGCGACGAGCGAATCGCGTGCGGCGCCGAAGACGCCGGTCAGGGGCAGGAGGTAGGGGATGGCGGCGGCGGCGAGCACCACGAGCGCCGTGCCCACGACCTCGGGGCGAGCGACGACGCGGCCCACCGACACCAGGTCGGGGAAGACGGGGGCGGAACCGCGGGCGGCTCCTCGAGGACGGCGGGACTTTGCTCGAGCCATGGCGCTCTACTCCTTCGACCGCACCTCCCCGCCAGCAGGTGCGACCGACGTATCGGGCTAGACGACCGTTGTCGCTGTCGAGTGCTCTCGATCACACCTCCAGCATGACAGGAATCACCAGCGGCCGCCGGTGCGTCTTGCGGTGCAGGTACTCCGCGACCTCGCCCTTCAGCGATTCGTGGAGGGCACGCCAGTCGAGGGCGCGCTCGGCGCCGCCCAGCGCCAGGCTGACCATGGCGCCGACGCCCTCCAGCAGGGCCGGCTCCTCCTCGGGGCCGACGAAGCCGTGCGACATGACCTCCGGGGGGCGGGCGAGCTTGCCCGTGTGCCGGTCGATCGCGGCGACGAAGACGAGCATGCCGTCGTTCGCCAGGTGCTGGCGGTCGCGCAGCACGAAGTCGTCCACGTCGCCGATGCCGAGCCCGTCCACGTACACGTAGTCGGCGGGCACCGGATCCACCAGCTCGGCGCCGTCCTCGGTGATCTCGAGCACGTCGCCGTCCGTCATCACGAAGGCGTCCTCGTCGGGCATGCCGAGGACCAGCGCCAGTTCACGGTGCAGGACCAGGTGCCGGTACTCGCCGTGCATGGGCACAAAGTACCGTGGGCGGACGAGGCGGTGGATGATCTTGAGCTCCTCGCGCGCCGCGTGCCCGCGCACGTGGACATCCGCGAGGCGGTTGTAGATCACCTTCGCCCCGGCCTCCATCAGCAGGTCGATGTTCTTGTACACGAACTTCTCGTTGCCCGGCACCGGGTTGGACGACAGGATCACCGTGTCGTCCTCCTGGATCGCGATCTGCTGGTGCGATCCGGACGCCATCCGCGTCAGCGCCGAGGTCGGCTCGCCCTGCGATCCGGTGCAGATGATGATCGTCCGGTGCGGCGGGTGGTCGCGCATCTGGTTGACGGTCATCAGGATGTTCCCCGGCACCTTCAGGTAGCCGAGGTCGCGCGCCATGTTCACGTTGTTCACCATCGACCGCCCGGTGATGAACACCCGCCGGTTGTGCTTCACGGCCGCGTCGATCACCGCCTGGATGCGCGAGATCAGCGAGGCGAACGTGGTCACGATCACGCGCCCCGTGGCATCACCGATGGCGCGGTCCAGGGTCTCCGAGACGCGCTGCTCGGAGGGCGTGTAGCCCTCGATCTCCGCGTACGTGGAGTCGGCACAGAGCAGCAGCGCGCCGTCCTCGCCGACGTCCGCGAGGCGCGCGAGGTCCGTGTGCTGGCCCATCACCGGCGTGTGATCGATCTTGAAGTCCCCGGTGTGCACCACCGCGCCCAGCGGCGTGTCGATGATCAGTCCCGCGGAGTCGGGGATGGAGTGCGACACGGAGAAGAACTCCACGCTGAAGACGCCGGCGTCCACCACGTCGCCGGGCTCCACCACGTGGATCTCCGCGACATCGGACAGGTGGTGCTCTTTCAGCTTCACCTGCACCAGGCCGCGCGTGAGCTGCAGGCAATAGATCGGCGCGGAGACCTCGTGCAGCAGGAACGGCACCCCGCCGATGTGGTCCTCGTGGCCGTGGGTGAGGAAGATCGCGCGCAGGCGGTGGGCGTTCGCCTTGACGTAGGTGATGTCCGGGATGATGAGGTCCACGCCCAGGTGCTCGACGTCCGGGAACATCACACCGACATCGACGGCGATCATGTCCTCGCCGTACTCGTACAGCATCATGTTGCGGCCGATCTCACCCAGGCCGCCCAGGGGGATCACGCGCAGCGGGAGCGTATCGGTCGTCATCGGGGTGCTCCTGGTGCGTTGCTCAGCAGAGCCGGGATCTGCGCGAAGTCCTGCTTCATCACGGCGCGCAGGG
>JBAYVN010000006.1:0-57256 GCA_041674525.1 Dehalococcoidia bacterium
CGCAGCATCTCGGGCAGCCAATTGTTGATCGAGTGGTTGAAGACGAACGCGCCCACGGCCATCACCAGCACCACGCGCACCAGCGGGACATGCAGCAGCCGCCGGAAGGACGCGAGCATGGCGTCCGGCGCCGTCGCCTGCTCACCCGCCCCGACGCCTCGAGGCTCGCGCGCCAGCACCAGCCAGGTGGCGGCGGCGGCGGCGGCGATCGCGGCGAAGACGAGGAGCGTCGCGCGCCACGACTGGCCGGTGGCAGGCATGACCACGCTGTTGGCCGCCGACATCGACAGCAGGCTGCCGATCGACTGGGAGACGGTGTAGATGCCCAGCGCCAGGCCGACCTCGCGCTCCGCGAACCACGTCGCCACGAGTTTGGGGGCGCCGATCGAGATGAACGGACCGCCGAGGCCGAAGACCATGACCGCCAGCAGCATCGACGCCTGGTTCACGGCGAGCGCCCGGCAGACCTGCGAGATGGCGACGAACGCGATCCCGGCGAAGATCGCACGACGGAGTCCGAAGCGGTCCATGATCGCGCCGGCCGGGATGGCGGCGAAGAGGTAGACGAACTGCCACGACCCCAGGGCGACGCCCATCTGGCTCCGGGTCATGCCGGTGTCGTGGAGGATGGGCGTGATCAGCGGGGCGATCGCCGTCTGCACCATGCCGAACGAGCCGTACGCCAGGCAGATCAGCGCCAGCATCACCCATCTGTACGGCGATGCTGCGGGCTCGTTCGCTGTCTGCACGCGGCTCCTCGTCATTCGCTGCGAACTGGGAGCGCGTCCGGCCGGCGTTCACACTGCCGGGCACCGAGCCTGCGGCGGGACGCGCTAGGAGCCGCCGCCGGTCCCCGCACTGGTCACCGGCTCGCCGAGGAGCGTGGGTGCACCCTCGGGCCCGTTCGCGTCATCGTGGATCAGCGGAGCCGTGCGCTCCAGTTGGCGGCGCTCGCCGGGCGGTGTGTGCTTCGCCCGTCCGAGGTTGCCCGCCCAGACGGACAGGTCGTCGAAGAGCGTGTAGAGCGCGGGCACGACGATCAGCGTGAGGACCGTCGACGACACGAGCGCGCCGATCACGACCACCGCGATCGGCGCGCGCGACTCGGCGCCCTCCTCGAGCTTGAGCGCCAGCGGGAACATGCCGAAGACCATGGTCGCGGAGGTCATGAGGATCGGGCGCAGGCGGGTGCGGGCCGCCTCGGCCAGGGCCTCCGTGCGTCCCATGCCCTGCTCGCGCAGGGTGTTGGTGTAGTCGATGAGCAGGATGCTCGACTTGGCGACGAGGCCCTCGGCCATCACGAGTCCGATGATCGAGAAGATGTTGAGGGTGTTGCCGGTGACGATCAGTGCCACCAGCGCTCCGACCAGGCCCAGGGGCACGGCCATCATGCGCACCATGGGGTAGAACCACGACTGGTACAGCGCCACCAGCAGCATGTACTCCAGCACGATGGCCAGGATCAGCGCCTGCGACAGCGACGCCAGGGCCTGGTTCAACGCCTGCACCTGCCCGCCGAGGGTGACTGCGTACCCGGGCGGCAACTCGAGCGTCGCGATCGCGGCCTTCAGGTCCGCGGCGACCGGGCCCAGGGAGCGTCCGCTGGCGACGCCTCGCAGCTGGAGCGTGCGGTTGCGATCCGTGCGCTGGATCTGCACCGGTCCGGTGCCGGGCACCACCCGCGCGATCTGAGCGAGCGTGACGATCCCGCCGGATGTGGCGGCGGTGCCCGTGGACCCGCCGGCGACGGGGATCGCCATCAGGTCATCCAGGCTCGCGCGGTTCTCCGCCGTGCCGATGATCGTGATGTCCTCCTGTGGCTGCCCCGGGCGCCGGAGCGCGGTGACCGTGCTCCCCGTCAGGCTCGTGCGGAGGATCGTGGCGACGGACTGCGAGGTGACACCCAGTTGCGCCATGCGCACGCGGTCGAGCTGGATGTGCAGCTCGGGCGATGCCTGCAGGCTGCTGCTCTGGAGCGCGCTGAGCGAGGGGACGGTAGCTCCCACCGCCTGCACCTGCGTCGCGATCTGCATCAGGGTGTTCAGGTCGGGGCCGCTGATCTGGACGCCGATGGAGTTGGTGCCGCCGCCCCCGCCGAGCGGACTGCTGATCGAGGCGGAGACCTGCGCGCCGGGAATCTCGCGGCCGAGCGCGCGGATCTGATCGGCGATCACCGCGGCCGAGCGGGTGCGCTCGCGCTTCGGGCCTATCTCCACGGCCAGGTTCGCCGATCCGCCGCCGCTCCCGCCGCCGCCGCTGACGGAGGTGAAGATGTTGCGCACCTCGGGGATCCGGCGGAGCGCGGCCTCCATCTCCCGGGCAGCGCCATCCACGGTGGCGAGCGAGGTGCCGGCGGGCATGCTGACGCCCACGCGCAGGTTGCCGTCGTCCTCCTGCGGGGCGTACTCAGTGCTGATGGCGCCGAAGCGGACCAGCAGCGCGCAGACGGCGATCATGCTCACCGCGCCCGCGGTCACCAGCCAGCGCACGCGTACCATGACCGGCACGGACCCCGCCACCAGGTTGCCCAGCCGCAGGAAGCCGCGATCCCACCACTGCCCGAAGCGCCCCAGCGGTCCGTCCGAGCGAGGCTCGTGCCGCATCCAGCGCGAGGCGACCATCGGCGTGAGCGTGAACGAGATGATCAGCGAGAGCAGGGTCGCGATCACGATGGTGAGGCCGTACTGGCGGAACAGCTGCCCCACGGTGCCCGACACGAAGGCGATGGGGGCGTAGACGATGATGTCGGCCAGCGTGATGGCGATCGCGGCCAGGCCGATCTCGCTGCGGCCGTTGAGGGCCGCGTGGATCGGCGACTCGCCGAGCTCGAGGTGACGGTGGATGTTCTCGAGCACGACGATCGAGTCGTCCACGAGGATGCCGATCATCAGCGCCAGGGCCATCAGCGTCATGATGTTCAGCGTGAAGCCCAGCGCGAACATGAACAGGAACGTGCTCACGAGCACGATCGGGATCGCGAAGAGCACGATCAACGTGTTCCGCCACTGGTGCAGGAACAGCAGCATGACGAAGCCCACCAGTGCGATCGCGATCACCAGGTCGCGCTGGATCGCATCCAGCGACGAGCGTGTGAAGATCGAGTTGTCGTTCGTGATCTGCAGCTGCGTGTCCTGCGGGAGGAGCTCCTGCAGCTGTGCGAGCTTCGCCTTGACGTCCGTGGCCACCTGCAGCTCGTTGGCGTCGGACTGCTTCACCACGGTCAGACCCACGGCCTCCACGCCGTTCATCCGCTGCAGCTGACGCTGCACCTTGTTCGTCTCCACGATGGTGGCGACGTCGCGGAGCAGCACCGGTCCGCCGGTGGCGGATTGCAGCACGACGAGCTGCTCCAGCGCGGGAACCTGGTCGATGGCCCCCACGGAGCGCATGTTCAGGGTCTTCGCGCCGGTGTCCAGCGATCCGACCGGCGCGGTGACGTTCGCCGCAGTCAGCGCCGTGGAGATCTGCTGGATCGTCACGCCGTACGCGGCCAGCCTCGCGTAGTCGACCTGCACCTGGATCTCGCGCTGGAGGCCGCCGGAGATCGAGACGCTCGCGACGCCGGGAACGGACTGGAGCGCGGGCTGCAGGCTGGTGTTCGCGAGATCGAAGAGTTGCTCGAGCGGCGCCCCGCTGAGCGCGATGTTCAGGATCGGACTCGCGTTCGGGTCGGCCTTGAAGATCGTGGGGTCGGTCGCATCAGCCGGGAGCTGGCGGCGCACCGCCGCGACGCGCCGGCCGACCTCGAGCGCGGCGGCATCGATGTTCGTGCCGTTCGCGAAGCTGATCGTGACGGACGCGCGCCCCTCGCTGGAGCTCGACGAGACGGAGGTCACGCCCGAGAGGCCGGACACCGCGTTCTCGAGGGGCTGCGTCACCAGCAGCTCGACGTCCTGCGCGGATGCCTGCGGATACGAGACGTTGATCCCGAGGAACGGGACGTCGATCGGCGGCAGGCGGTCGACACGGAGGTGGGTGTACGAGATCGCGCCCATCAGCGCGATCCCCAGGATCACCATGAGGACCGTGAGCGGACGCTGGATGGCCAGCCGCGTGAGGCCCATCGTGCTCGCTCTCCGCTCCGCCTGCGGGTCCCGGTCCCGGGAGGCTCGAATTCACGGAACGATACTCGATCGCCGACTCAGCCGCTTGCGGCCGCAGGAGGCGGCGCAGCCCGCATGGCGGCGGTGTGATTGAATGAGCGCGGCGTCCGCGACCCGGCGCCTGGAGGGGCACGCCGTGGACGCGATCCAACTGGTTGGGCTGGGGCTGGCCGCGGGTCTGGCCGGCGCCGTGAACGCCGTCGCCGGGGGCGGGACGCTGATCTCCTTCCCCTCGCTGCTCGCCGCCGGGCTCACGGCGAAGGTGGCGAACATGACGAGCACCGTCGCCATCTGGCCGGGAACCGTCGGCGGGTCGCTTGCCTACCGGCGGGAGATCTCGGAGCGGGTGCCCCGCCTGCAGCGCCTCAGCCTGCCGAGCGTGGCGGGCGCCCTGCTGGGGTCGGTCCTGCTCTGGGTATCCACGGACCGCGTCTTCAACTCGGTGGTGCCGTTCCTGATCATCTTCGCCAGCCTGGTGCTCGCGGCGAATTCGCGGCTGTCCCGGCTGGCGGTGCGGCACGGACTCGCCTCCGAGCATGGCGCGCACGTCCCGGCCGGCATGTACATCGTGATGTTCCTGGTGGGGGTCTACGGGGGCTACTTCGGGGCGGGCATCGGCATCCTGATGCTCGCGGCGATCAGCATCCTCGCGCCGGACGATCTGCAGCACTCGAACGCCGTGAAGGGCCTGCTGGGGCTGCTGATCAACTTCACCGCGGTGGTCGTCTTCGCCGTCTCCGGGCTCGTCGAGTGGCTGCCCGCCGCCGTGATGGCAGTGGGCGCGATCCTCGGCGGCTACGGCGGGGTCAGCGTCGCCCGCCGGATCAACTCCAACGTGCTCCGCGCGATGATCGTGGTCTGGGGCCTGTTCATGGGCGTCTGGCTGCTGCTCACCTAGCTTCCCCCCGGGGCGCCCTCCCCCGCTCGGCCGCGCGGCGATCACGGCGAGCGCGCCGTCGCTATGATGCGGGTGCGCCGCACGCCTCCCCGCGGGACGGGCCGGCGCCGATCGCAAGGAGGGGTGACGCATGACGACCGGGGCCGCGGAGACGCTCGACAGCGAGCAGTTGCTGTACATGTTCCGCAGGATGGTGACCATCCGCGAGTTCGAGGAGGCGGCGGGCCGCCTCGCCGAGCAGGCGCGGATCCCCGGCGCCGTCCACCTGTACGCCGGCGAGGAGGCCGTCGCCGTGGGCGTCTGCAGCGCGCTGGAGGCCTCGGACGCCATCACCAGCACCCACCGCGGCCACGGCCACTGCATCGCGAAGGGCGGCGATGTGCGCCTGATGTTCGCGGAGCTGCTGGGCAAGGCGACGGGGTACAACCACGGCAAGGGTGGCTCCATGCACATCGCGGACGTGGAGATCGGCATCCTCGGCGCGAACGGGATCGTCGGCGGGGGCCCGCCGATCGCCATCGGCGCGGCGTTCGCGGCGAAGTACCAGAAGCAGGGCGGCGTGGCCGTCTGCTTCTCCGGCGACGGATCGACGAACGAGGGCACGTGGCACGAGGCGATGAACTTCGCGGCACTCTTCAAGCTCCCGGCGATCTTCGTCGTGGAGAACAACCACTGGGGGGAGTTCACGCGGCAGGAGGCGCAGGGCGCGATCGCGCAGCTCTCGTTGCGCGCGGCCTCGTACGGCATGCCCGGCGTGACGGTGGACGGGCAAGACGTGGTCGCGGTGCACGCCGCTGCCCGCGAGGCGGTCGACCGCGCGCGGCGCGGCGAGGGGCCCTCGCTCATCGAGTGCGACACGTACCGCTTCTACAACCACACCGGAATGAGCGAGGGCGACCCGCGACCGCGCGAGGAGCGCGAGCGCTGGCGTGCTCGCGATCCGCTGGCGATCGTGCGCGGTGTGCTGGAGCAGCGCGCGATCCTCTCCGGCGCCGGCGCCGACCGGGTGGTGGAGGAGGTCCGCCGCGAGATCGAGGAGGCCGTGCGCTTCGCGGAGTCCTCGCCCGAGCCCGATCCCGCCGACCTGCTCACGGACGTCTACACCGTCTAGCGCACGCTGCACCGCGTGCCCCCTCGCTCCGAAGGAGTCCGACCATGACGACCGCCACCCCCACTGGCACCCGCGAGCTCACCTACCTGCGCGCGATCAACGAGGCGATCATGCTGGAGATGGAGCGCGACCCACGCGTGTTCATCGCCGGCATCGACCTCGCGGCGCGGGGCGACGTGTTCGGCACGACGGCGGGCATCCTGCCGCGGTTCGGGCCGGACCGCATCATCGACACGCCGATCTCGGAGAACGCGATCGCCGGGCTGGCGATCGGCGCGGCGGCGCGCGGGCTGCGTCCCGTGGTGTCGCTGATGTTCATGGATTTCATCGGCGTCTGCTACGACCAGATCCTGAACCAGATGGCGAAGATGAAGTACATGTTCGGCGGCAAGGTGAGCCTGCCGCTGACGGTGCTCGTCAACGCCGGCGCCGGGTCGAGCATGGCCGCCCAGCACTCCCAGTCGCTGGAGGCGCTGCTGTGCCACATCCCAGGGCTGAAGGTCGTGATGCCGAGCATGGCGGACGATGCGAAGGGCCTGATGACCGCGGCCATGCGCGACGACAACCCGGTGTTCGTGGTGCTGCACAAGCGCTGCGCACGCCTCGCGGGCGCCGTGCCCGAGGGCGAGTACGTGGTGCCGCTGGGCAAGGCGACCGTGGTCCGCGAGGGGCGCGACGCCACGGTGATCGCCACGGCGTACATGGTGCACGAGGCGCTGCGCGCCGCCGAGCGCCTCGCCGCGCGCGGCATCGAGATCGAGATCGTGGACCCGCGCTCGCTGTCGCCGTTGGACACGCAGACGCTGGTCGCGTCCGTGCAGAAGACGCACCGCGTGCTGACGGTGCAGGAGGCGGTGGAGTTCGGCGGCTTCGGCGGCGAGATCACGGCGCAGATCGCCCAGCACGCGTTCGACTACCTGGACGCCCCACCCCTGCGGCTGGGCGCGCCATTCAGCCCCGTGCCGTACAGCCCGGTGCTGGAGCGCGAGTGGCTGGTGAACGCCGAGCGCATCCATGACGCCGTCGTCTCGCTGGTCGAGGGCTAACGTATGGCGAAGGCGATCTACCTCCCCAAGATCGGCATGACCATGGAGGAGGGCACCCTCGTGCGCTGGCTGGTGGCGGAGGGCGCCGCCGTGGCCCCGGGCCAGCCGGTCTTCGAGCTGGAGACGGCGAAGGCGATCGTGGAGGTGGAGGCGGACGGCGAGGGCACGCTGCGCCGTCTTGCCGCCGAGGGCGTCACGCTGCCCCCGGGCGCCGTCGTGGGTGCGCTGCTCGCGGCGGGCGAGACCGAGGTGCCCGCTGAGATCCGCGCGATGGCCGGAGGCGTCGGGACCGCCGCCGGGACCGCCAACCCTTCCGCCCCGGCGCCCGTCGCGGCGACGACCACTCCCGGCGACCCGAGCGGGCGCGCCGCCGCGAGCCCGGCCGCGAGGCGGCTCGCGCGCGAGCTCGGCGTCGACCTCGATCGTGTCCGCGGCACCGGCCCCGGCGGCCGGGTCGTCGAGGCGGATATCCGTGCGGCTGCAGCCGACCTCGCGGCGCCGGTCGCGGGGTCCGCACCCGCATCGCCCGCCGTCGCCGCTGCCGGGGGCACGCGGGAGGCGTACTCCGGGCGCCGCCGGATGATCGGCGAGCGGATGCACGCCAGCCTGCAGTCCATGGCCCAACTCACGCTCTCCTCGGAGACGCGCGTCGATGCCGCCATGGAGATGCTGCACGGCCTCAACCGCGAGTGGCGCGCGCAGCGCGTCGCCGTCACGCTCTCCGTGCTCGTGCTGCGCGCCTCCGCGATCGCCCTCCGCGATCACCCGCGCCTGAACGCGCGCATCGAGGGCGACGCGGTGGTGCTGATGGACGAGGTGCACCTCGGGCTCGCGGTGGATGATCCCGCGGGGCTGGTGGTGCCCGTGGTGCGACACGCCGACCGGCTGTCGCTGCAGGAGACGGCGCGCGCCGTCGCGGACCTCGTGGACCGCACGAAGGAGCACCGCGTCTCGCCAGACGAGCTGGAGGGCGCGACGTTCACGGTGACGGCGCTGGACGGCACCGTGGTGGACGCGTTCACGCCGGTGATCAACCCGCCGCAGGCCGCGATCCTCGGCCTCGGCCGGGTGCGCGAGGTCGCGGTGATCGAGGACGGCGCAGTGCGCATCGGGCGCGTCGCCGCGCTGAGCCTCACGTTCGACCATCGCGTGCTGGACGGCTCGCCCGCCGCGCGCTTCCTCGGGCGGGTGGCGGAGCTCCTCGCGCGACCCTACCTGCTGATGTAGCAGTCTGTGTCGTGGGCGAATCTCGCTGGCTGATGGAGGAAGCCGCGGGCGGTCACCGGGCACTCCCCGGCGCGACGTCCCCGCGCTCCCTCGAGATCTGGTGCCCGATCCCCAGTGCCGCGATTTCCGGAACTGCGATATCCGGTACCATCGCACCATGACGCGCACCCTCACACGGCTCGCTGCCCGCATGGACCGGGGGATCCTCCCCCGGCTGCTCGTCGCACTCGCCGTCGTTGGGCTGATCGCGCCATCCGCGGCGGCATACGCCGGCCCGGATGGCGCGGCGTGGTTCCCGGAGCACGGCCACATCTTCCTCAGCAGCGCCGCCGCCGCCCGCCCGCACGCACACCCCTGGGACACGCACCCCGCCCACGCCGGTACCGCGTCCGGTGATTCCGAGGTGCCGTCCGCAGGCAGCGGGCTCGTGTTCACCGTCAGCGACCTCGGCACGCTGAGCGCCGTCGCGACCGTCGCGCTGCCCGCGCACGTGCTGCTGCCCGCCGTCGCGTGGCGGACGCACACGCTCGAGGCCCTGCGGATCGCCGCGTTCGGCCGGATCCCCGCGCCGCTGGTCCCTCCGCCGCAGGCCTAGACCGCCGCGGGTCACCCGCATGGTCGAATCGCCTGTGTGTTATGTCCTGAGGAGGACCAGTTGATCTCGTTGTCCATTCGCATGCCCCGGCTCGCCGGGGCGCACCGCGTGCTCGTCGCGGGCATGCTGGCGCTGCTCGCGTGCGCCCTCGTCGCACCCTCGGCCGCGCTTGCCCACGAGCGCCGCACCGTCAGCGGCTACGACTTCGTCGTCGGGTTCGCCGTCGAGCCGGCGCTCGAGGGCCAGATGAACGGCCTGTCGCTTCGCATCGCGAAGGACGGCAAGCCGGTGGCAAACGTGGAGAAGACGCTGAAGTGGGAGGTCACGCACGTCCAGAGCAAGGCGTCGAAGGCCATCCCCCTGCGGGCGGTCTTCAACACCCCGGGGAGCTACACCGGATCGGTGATGCCCACCCTGGCCGGCCAGTACCGGTTCCGCTTCACCGGGACCATCGAGGGCCAGAACATCGACGCGACGTTCGAGTCCGGGCCGGGTACCTTCAACGACGTGGAATCAGCGCGCGATGTGCAGTTCCCCGTGGCCGCCGCGCAGCCCCGCGAGCTCGAAGGGGCGCTGCGAGGAGCGGCGGACGACGCGAAGGCGGCGGCAGACGCCGCCTCGGCGGCCCACGTCCTCGCGATCGCGGGCGTAGCGCTCGGCGCGCTCGGCCTGGCGGCCGGGACGGGTGCGCTCGCGCTCGCGCGCCGGGGGCAGAGGTAGCCGTGACCCGCTCGCGCGGTGGCAGCCCCGGCCGCGCCGCGCGAGCGGGTGACAATCCCCTGCCGAGCCCCCGGCTCATTCCCCAGCTGATCCCCGCATGCCGCCCCGCGTCCAGGCGGACACGGCGCGGCATGTGCGGCGCGCTCCTGGCCGTGGCGGCGGTGTCCGTCGCGCTCGTCCTGCCCGCGGTGGCGAGCGCGCACGCGAACCTTGATCGTGCCGAGCCGGCGCCGGACAGCACGGTCGCGACGTCCCCGGCCACCGTGCGCATCTGGTTCACCGAGCCGGTGGTGGCGAGCGCCTCCGGGATCGAGGTCTACGACAGCACCGGGCGACGAGTCGATCACCACGACAGCCGCGTTGACCTCGCGGACCCGGCGCTGATGACCGTCACGATCGCGGCGCTGACGGACGGCACGTACACGGTGGCATGGCGCAACACCTCGAGCGCGGACGGGCATCCGCTGCGCGGCACGTACGCGTTCATGGTGGGCGCCGCCGGGACAGCGCCCTCGGCGCCGCGGGCCGTCGCCGTGAGCGCCGTTCCCGCGGTCGACCCGTTCGTGCGCTGGGCCGTGCTGGGCGGCCTGCTGGTGGCGCTCGGCGCCGAGGTGTTCGGACTGCTCGTGCTCGCGCCCGTGCTCGACCTGCGCGAGGCCCGCGGGGCGGATCTCGACCTGGATCGGCGGATCACGGGCGTCGCCCTCGCCGTCGCGCTGGCGGGATCGCTGGCTCAGCTGGCGCTGGCGGCGCGGGCCGGCCCCGACCTGGCAGTGGTGCTGACGGAGGGGCGCTGGGGAGCGATGTGGCTGCTGCGCACCGCGCTGCTCGGCATCGCCGGGCTCGCGTGGTGGCGAGGAGGCGGGGACCGCCGCGCGGTGCTGGCCACGGTGGCGCTGCTGGCCGCCTCGTCCGGCACGCTCGCGTTCGCGAGCCACGCCGCCGCCGTGCGTGGGCTCGCGGTCACCGCCGTCGGCAACGACCTCGTGCATACCCTCGCGGCGGCGGTCTGGACGGGCGGGCTCGTCGCGCTGCTCGCCACCGCGCTACGCGCTCGCGCCCTGGCGGACGCTCGCCGGCGCGCGGTGCTGCACGCGCTGGCGAGGCGCTTCTCCCCGATCGCGATGATCGCGACGGGCGCGCTGCTCCTCACCGGGCTCTATGCGACGTGGCTGCAGGTCGCGGCGTGGGCCGCGTTCGCGACCCCGTACGGCTGGGCGGTGATCGCGAAGGCTGCCGCGTACGTCCTGCTGATCGTGATCGCGGCCGTCAACCTGCTCTGGGTGAACCGCCGGCTGCGCGCGGTCCCGGGGGCAGCGCCGGCGCTCACGGTCACCGTCGCCGCCGAGGTCGCGCTGGTGTTCGCGGCGCTGCTGGCCGCCGGCTTCCTCACCAGCCTGGAGCCGGCGCGCGAGGCCGCGGGCCAGGGCGGCCGCCGCGCGGAGGCCATCTCCGGGTCGCTCCGCGTCGCCGTCGAGGTCTCGCCGGGCAGCCTGGGCGCGAACCGCATCGAACTGCACGTGACCGATCGCGGCCGTCCCCTCCCGGACAGCGGGAACGTCACGCTGCGCGTGCAATACGCGGGCGCGGACCTGGGCGCGCGCGAGGTGCCGCTGACCCGCGACGCCTCCGGCGTCTACGTCGCCGAGGGCATCGTGCTGAGCCTCGTCGGGCCATGGCAGTTCGACGCCGGTGTGAGCAGCGCAGGCTCGTTCGACCGCACTGCCTCGGTCCGCCTCCCGATCGCGGCGGCGGGGGTCACGGGGATCGCGCTGCCCGCGGAGGCGACGGCGCTGCTGGCCGCCGGGTGGCAGGTGGTGGTGCTGGCGCTGCTGGTGCTGGTGGTCGCCGAGGCGTTCTGGAAGAGCACGCGGACGGGGAAGGTCGCGAACTGGACGGGCACCGCGCTGGTGGTCGCGGGCATCTTCATGGTGTACGGCATCGGGCATTTCCACCAGGGCAGCCCGCCCGCGGTCGGCGCCCGCGTGAATCCGATCGCGAACTCCGAGGAGTCGATCGCCGCGGGCCGGGCGCTCTACACGCAGCACTGCATCACGTGCCACGGGCCGGGCGGGCTGGGCGACGGCCCGCTGGCGGCCGGAATGAACCCACCGCCCGCCAGCCTGCCCCTGCACATGCCCCTGCACCCGGACGGGGACATCTACGCATTCATCGAGGGTGGCTTCCCGGGCAGCGCGATGCCAGCGTTCCGGGGCGGCCTGACGGAGCAACAGATCTGGAGCGTCGTGAACTACCTGCGCACGCTGAAGGCGCCGTAGGCCCGGGCTCACACGCGGATCACCACCTTGCCCATGTGCACCTGCGAGGCCAGACACTCGTAGGCGGCGACCGCGTCGGCGAAGTCGAAGACGCGGTCGACCACCGGGTGCACCTTGCGCAGCGAGAGCGCGCGGTTCATGTCCTCGAACATGCGGCGGCTGCCCACGTAGATGCGCGTGGCGTGCACGCTGCGCGCGACCAGCGGCACGGGCGCGGCATCGCGGGCGAGCCCGCCGATGATCACGATGGCGCCGCCCATGCGCGCCGCGGCGTTCGACTTCGCGAAGGTACCCTCGCCGCCGACCTCCAACACGAGATCCACGCCGCGGCCGTCCGTGAGGTCCAGCACCGCGCGGTCCCAGTCCGGCTGCGCTCGGTAGTTGATCGTCTCGTCCGCGCCGAGGGCACGCGCCCGCGCCAGCTTCTCGTCGCTGCTGGAGGTGATGATCGAGCGCAGCCCCGCCATCCGCGCGAGCTGCAGGCCGGCAATCGAGACCCCGCCCGTGCCCAGCAGCAGCACCGTCTGCCCGGGCCGCACCCGGACCTGCTCGAAGAGCGCGTTCCACGCGGTGAGCGCCGCGCAGGGCAGCGTGGCGGCCTCCTCGTCGGTCAGGTGCGCGGGGGTGGCGACCACGGCGCGCTCCGGGAGCGCGACGAGCTGCGCGAGCATGCCGTCGACCGTGCCCCCGCCGAGGGCCGCGCCCACGTACTCCGGCGTCACGTTGCCATCCACCCAGTTCGGGAAGAAGCATCCGATCACGCGGTCGCCCACGGCGAAGCGCGTCACGCCGTCGCCGGTCGCGACCACCTCGCCGGCCCCATCCGACAGCGGGATGATCGCATCGCGCGCGGCGCGAGCGATCATCAGGTCGCGGTAGTTGAGTGATGTGGCGCGCACGCGGATCAGCACCTCGCCCGTTGCGGGCCGCGGCTCCGGCAGCTCGACGCATGCGAGGCCCTCGACTCCGCCGCCCTTCGTCATCCGGTACGCCTGCATCGCCTGCCCCCTCGGTTCGCGGTCCCGGCTTTCGTCGCATCCCGCCCGCCCGGTCGCACGATAGCGCACGCCGCGCCACAGCGCGGCGCGACACGGGGCGGACGCCTGGCGCGATCACATGAGCAGCGCGTGGGGGTACCCTCGGATCAGCGGTTCGTCGCAGATCGCCCGTCAGCCGCCACCGGCGCGTACGAGGAGTACGAGGAGCGCATGCCGTCCACATCCACCCCGCGCGACGTGCTGGCAGCGTGGGGCCTCGGCTCCGCCACCGTCGTCCCCGTCGAGGGTGCGGAGGACCGCTGGCGCGTGGAGAGCGGCGCCGCGCCGCTGCTGCTCCGCCGCTACCCCGCCGCTCGCCTCGCGGACGCCATCGCGTACGAGCACGACCTGCTCGCGTTCCTCGCTGAGCGCTCGTGGCCGGTCCCGGTGCCCCTCGCGGCCGCCGCCAGCCCGGGTGACAGCTCGGGAGGCCGCTCGGGTGACGGGGACACCGTGGTCGACGCTGCCGGCGCGCGCTGGGCGCTCTTTCCCCTGCTGCCGGGCGCTCCGCCGCCGGACGAGTCGATCTTCCTGCAACGGCGGGGCGCGCTGCTCGCCCTGGTGCACGCCGATCTCGCCGCGTGGGATCGCGCGGGGCACCACCACCCGTTCAGCCGCGTCGACGACTTCGATGCCGCCGTGCGGGCGCACGGACTGGCCTCGTTCGAGGCGCTGCTCGCGCGCGTGCACGCCGTCGACGCGCGGCGCGCGAACGCGCTCGCCGTCCTGCGCGCGCGCGTCGACGAGCAACTCGCGGCGTACGGCTACGCACGGCTGCCCGCGCTGCCGCTGTGGGGCGCCTGCACTGCCGATCACGTGCTCTTCGAGGGTGACAACGTCACCGGGCTGATCGAGTTCGACGAGGCGCGTCCAGACATCCGCGCCGTGGATATCGCGGCGAGCATCCTCGCGGACACGCGGAGCGTGGGCTGGCGGATCATCCGCTGGATCGCCGGGTATTCCGCTCACGCCGACCCTCCGCTCTCGGAGCAGGACGCTGACCTCGTGCCCGTGGCGATGGCCGCGCTCACGCTGCGCCACGCCGCCTCGCGGCTGGCGGAGGCGCAGGCCACGGCGAGCCTCGACGAACGCACGCTGGCGACCGTGGACGAGGCGCTCGTGGTGGAGGCGCACGAGGCCGATCTGCGGCAGGTGATCCGCACCGCCGCGCGCCTCGCGCCGGTGTAGGCGGGCCGCCGCCGACGGGGACGCTAGCGCAGGAAGACGGCGTACACCACGAGCTGCGCCGCCGTGAGCGGCAGGCCGAGGCGGAGGAACTCCCCGAAGCCGATGCGCTCGCCGTAACGCCGCTCGGCGACGTCGATCACGATGACATTGCTCGCGGCGCCGAGCACCGCCAGGTTGCCAGCGATCGTGCTTCCCGCCGCCAGCGCGAGGAACGCCCCCGCGGGCGCATGCGCACCCTCCAACACCGGCAGGTAGAGCGCGACGAGCGGGACATTCGACACCACCTGGCTGAGCAGCGTGGAGGCGGCCACGATGACGGGAGGGTGCGCCACCCCCTCGCCCAGCGCCTGCACCACCCACTCCACGGCGCCCGAACGCTCGACACCTGCGACGACCACGAAGAGGCTGGCGAAGAAGCCCAGCGTCTGCCAGTCCACCCCGCGCGCGATCTCGACGCGTCGCGGGCTGACGATCAGCACGAGCGCGGCCGGCACGAGCGCGATGAGCGTGAGCCGTGGCCCTTCGCCGGCGCCGGCGGAGATCCACGCGACCTTCAGGGCGATCAGCGCCAGCAGCACCGCCAGCGCGACCGCGGAGAGCCGGGCGAGCGCGGCATCCACGATCGCCCCCGGCTCGTGCACCAGCGGGCGGGCATGGAAGTCCCGGCGGAACGCGACGCGCAGCACGGCGTACACCAGCCCGAGCGCCGCGAGCGTCGGCAGGGCGAGCCCGCCGAGGAAGGCCCCGAACGGGCTGGCGAGGTGGGCGTGGAGGGCGATCAGCAGGTTCTGGGGGTTCCCGATCGGGCTCGCGACGCTCCCGGTGGTCACCGCGAAGGCCAGCGCGAAGAGCAGCAGCCGGGGCGGCATGCCGTGCGACCGCGCGAGGTGGATCGCAACCGGTGTGCCGACCACGGCCAGCGTGTCGTTCATGAGCCCCGCGCTCGCGATCCCGACGGCGAGCAGGAACACCGCGAGCAGCGCATCGGCGCTGCCGGCACGGCGCACGGCGCGGTACGTGAGGTCCGCGAGCAGCCCGCTCTCCTCCAGCGCCCGCCCGAGCGCGAACATCCCGAACAGGAACAGCAGGACGTCCGCATCGAGCGCGCGCAGGGCGGCGGCCGGGGTGATCGCGCCGGTCAGGACCATCGCGGCGGCCCCGAGCACCATCGCCTGCCAGATCTGGAGGCGCACGCTGCCCACCTGCCGCACCGCGATCAGCGCGATCACCGCGCCGAGCACCGCCAGTGGCATCACGGACATGCGGATCGCTCCTGCCGGTTGTCCCATCCCTCGCGGGGCATCACGCTACAGGGCGGGCCGGACGTGCGGAAGGATGCAACAGCCGTGACGCAGCAGGACTGGCGGCCACAGGCCACGGAGCCGAGTGACTCCGAGCGAGTCTTCCTCGAGGGGCCGCAGGAACGCTGGTGGGAGCTCTGGCGCATCCTGCGCATCGGGCTCGAGTTCCTGCGTGGCTTCCGGCGGCTGCACTTCCTGGGCCCGTGCGTCACCGTCTTCGGCTCCGCACGCGTGCCGGAGGGACATCCGCACTACGAGCTCGCGCGGAGCGTCGGCGCGGGGCTGGCACGCGCGGGGTTCGCGGTGATGACCGGCGGCGGGCCGGGCGTGATGGAGGCCGCCAACCGCGGCGCTCGCGAGGCCGGCGGTCCGAGCATCGGCTGCAACATCGACCTGCCCGAGGAGCAGAAGCCGAACCGGTACGTGGATACCTTCGTGCAGTTCCACTACTTCTTCGTGCGCAAGGTCATGCTCGTGAAGTACTCGTACGCGTTCGTGGTGCTGCCGGGCGGGTTCGGCACCCTCGACGAGGTGTTCGAGACGGCGACGCTGATCCAGACCGGCAAGATCCGCGACTTCCCCGTGGTGTTGATGGGCAAGGACTTCTGGGCGCCGCTGGTGGACTTCATGCAGCGCTCGCTCCTGGAAGGCGAGAAGATCCGGCCCGAGGACCTGGAGCGGATCACCGTCACGGACTCCACGGAGGAGGCCGTCTCGCTGATCCGCGAGGCGGCGTTGAACCGCTTCGGGCTCACGTACGCGCACCGCCGCCACCGGCGCAGGCGCTGGCTCTTCGAGTAGCCGGGCTCCTCGAGTACCCGGCTCTTCGGGCAACCGGGCCGGGAAGCACGCGACCGCGCTAGAGCGGCTTGCGCCCCCAGAACAGGATGCGCTTGAACGGGTAGAGGTACGGGGACCGATCGCCGATCGCGTCGATCAGGCGGCGCTCGTACTCCTCCACGAATTGCGGGTAGAGCTCGGCGGGGAGGCGCTCGCGGTAGGCGCTCAGCACCGATCCCTTGACCCACTCCACGATGCCGCGCGTGGACTCCAGCTCGTGGGTGTAGATCTCCATGCGCACGCGCTGCGGCCGGAAGTGCAGCTGCTCGTGCAGCATGTCCATGTAGAACTCCGGCTCGCGCACGGGATCCTCGCGGGTCCAGCCGCCGAGGGCGGTCGCGAACGGCTCCTCGCGCGCGATCTGCGCCGGCAGCTGGTGCCCCACGTGCCAGCCGTTCGCCGGCATCTGTACAGCCAGCTGGCCGCCGGGCTTCACCATCCCCGCGATCTTGGGGAACAGCGTGTCGTGTCCCAGGATCCACTGCAGCGCGGCGTTCGAGAACACCAGGTCAAACTCCTCGTGGTAGCGCTGCGCGGCGTCGAGGATGTCGATCTGTTCGTAGCGCATCCCGGGGAGCGTGTGCTGCGCGGTCTCGGCCAGCATCACGGGCGAGGAGTCGATGCCGACGGTCTCGCGGGCCTGCAGCTGCGCGTGCAGCCACGCGGTCAGCTCCCCGGTGCCGCAGCCCAGGTCGGCGACCCGCATGCCCGCCTCGGGCTGCACCATTCCCGCGAGGTCGTAGAAGGGGAGGCTGCGCTCGTCGTGGAACCGGCCGTACTGGCCCGGCTGCCACCCGCTGCCGCGACTCACCGACTGCTCGACCATGCTGCGTGCTCCTGCCGATTGCCGTCGCGCTCTTGCCCGGCGCCGGACCCCGAGGGTCGCGCGAGCCGGCTCAGGGTAATCCCACCGGGAAGGCGGGTATAGGATGCCTAGGATCACGAGCGGCGGGAGGTCGACGATGGCGGAGGATCAGGCGGCGCGCTGGGCATGGATGCGCGAGCAGACACCGGTCACCCGGCGGTACGCGTACCTCAACGCGGGCTGGTCAGGACCGCTATCCATTGGCGTCGCGGAGGCGATGCGCCAGCGCATCGAGCTCGAGCTCGTGTATGGGCCCACCACGCGCGCGGTCACCGAGGACCGCATGGAGCTCGCCACGCGGCTGCGAGCCGCGACGGCGACGATGCTGGGTGCGGACGCCGACGAGATCGCGATCACCGGCAACACCACCGAGGGCGTGAACATCGCCGTCAACGGCGTGGCGCTGCAACCGGGCGACCGGGTGGTGACCACCAGCATCGAGCACGTCGGTGGGCTGATCCCCGCCTACTGGACGCGTCGCCGCGCCGGTGCGGACGTATTGGTCGTCCCGATCGAGGCGAGCAGCGGGTCCGGCGAGGTCATCGAGCGCTTCGACCAGGCGCTGGGGGACGTACCGAAGCTGGTGATCCTCTCGGAGATCTCGTATGCCACCGGGCAGGTGCTGCCGCTCGCGGAGATCACCCGCCTCGCGCACGCGCGCGGCGCGACCGTGGTGGTGGACGGGGCCCAAACCGCCGGCCACATCCCGATCGATGTGCATGCGCTGGGCATCGACGCCTACGCGGTGCCGTCGCACAAGTGGCTCTGCGGCCCGGACGGCCTGGGCATGCTCTACGTCCGGCGGGACCGCATCCCCGACCTGGACCCGGTGAAGGTCGGCGGGCGCGCGGCGGCCTCGTACGACTTCGCGGGCGCCTTCGAAGCCGAGCGGGAGCACGTGACGAAGTTCGAGGTCTCCACGAACTCCACGCCGGTGATCGCGGGGACGCTGGTCGCAGTGGAGCAGTACCTGGCGTCGGGCGCGGCAGCGGTCTGGGACCGCACGCGGGCCCTCAACCGCTACGCCGAGCACTGCCTCGGCGCCATCCCGGGCGTGCAGGTGACGGGTGCGCACACGGATGCCACGCGCTCGGGGCTCTTCCTCTTCGCGCTGTCCGGCGTGGACCCCGCCCACCTCGCGGCGTACCTCCAGGAGGAGGGGCAGATCGTCTGCCGCTCGGTGCGCCAGATGGGCTCCGTGCGGCTCTCACTGCACGTCTACAACACCGAGGCCGAGGTTGACCGCACGGCGGAGCTCGTGGCGCGCGTTGCGGCCGCCGGGGGCGTCCCGGAGCAGTACCGCGTCGCGACCGGCCCGGAGGCGTAGAGGCCTGTACGTGGCGCTCGCCGCTACAATCGCCCGGGCCGCCCGGCGGCGCCGCGCGATGCGGCGGCCCGGAATCGCGTGACCGGTGGGGGGGAGCCATGACCGAACACCCGCTCGATCTCATCTTCCACCCGCGCGCCGTGGCGCTCGTAGGCGTGCCGTCGAACGGCGCTGCGGGCGGGCCCGGGTGGGGGTTCCTCACCTCCCTGCTCGATCAGAAGTTTCAGGAGCGCCATCCGCTCTACCCGGTCAACCCGAAGATGACGGAGGTCGAGGGACTGACATGCTACCCCTCGCTCCTCGACACGCCGGACCCGGTGGATCACGTGATCTCGCTGGTCCCCGCCAGCGCCGCGCCCGCGCTCGTGGAGCAGGTGCTCCAGAAGCACGTGCGCTCGGTGCACTTCTACACCGCCGGCTTCTCGGAAACCGGCGACCCGGCGCTCGCGCAGGTGGAGGCGGCGATGGTCGCGAAGCTGCGCGCGGCGGGGGTGCGCGTGATCGGCCCGAACTCGCTCGGGCTATACGTGCCGGAGGCCGGGCTCGCGTTCATGAACGGCTTCCCTCGCGAGCCCGGCAACGTGATGGTGGTCTCGCAGTCAGGCGCGAATGCCGGTGACGTGATCTTCAACCTCGCCCGGCGCGGGGTGCGCTTCTCGAAGGGAATCTCCTTCGGCAACGGCATCGACCTCCGCTCGTACGACTTCTTCAACTACGCCGCGGAGGACGACCAGACCGAGGTGGTGACCGCGTACATCGAGGGCGTGCAGGACGGCCGGCGCTTCTTCGAGGCGGTGAAGCACTGCGCCGCCGTCAAGCCGGTGATCCTGCTCAAGGGCGGGCTCTCCAGCGTGGGCGCTCGCGCGGCGCGCTCCCATACCGGGTCGCTGGCCGGCTCGATCCAGGTCTTCGACGCCATGTGCCGGCAGGCCGGCGCGATGCGCGCCGAGAACATGGAGGAGCTCCACGACCTGGTGATCGCCGTGAACACCTCGGTGCGCCACGTCCGCGGCACGGGCATCGCCGTCGTGGGCATCGGCGGCGGCTACGGCGTCCTGGCTTCGGACGCGATCGCCCTCGAGGGACTGGACGTGCCGGAGCTCTCGGAGGCCACGCAGGAGGAGCTGCGCGAGTTCGCGGTCCCCGGGACCAGCGTGAACAACCCAGTGGATACGTTCGTCCGCGCCCCCGCGGACCTCGAGCGCATGATCCGCGCGGTCGGCCGCTCCGAGGTCATCGACGCTGCCTTCGTGAATCCGACGTTCGGCCAGCCGACCGGCACGCTGCCCCGCGAGGAGGTGGAGCGGCGCGCCGCGGAGGCCGCCCGGCAGAGCGCGGAGCTGCTCGCGCGGGTGCAGGAAGAGACGGGCACCGCGATGGTGGCCGTCACGCGCGACCGCGGCGCGCCCGGCCCCGGCGGGGAGGAGTTCCTGCTGGAGGCGTACCGTCGCGGCGTGGCCGTCTACCCGAGCGTGGCGCGCGCGGCGCGCGCGATCGCACGGATCCGCGATTGGCGCGCCCAGCGCGAGGGGCTGCCGGACATCTTCTAGCGATCGTGTTCTGGCGGACGTGTTCTGGCGATCGCGCGCTCGGACGCGCCCGGGCGAGTGGGTCAGCGAGGAGTCCCATGCTGCTGATCGGGCAATCGCTCGAGCTGGTCCGCCCCGCCCTGCTGGCGGCGGTGCGCGCCGAGGACTCGGGCGCCGTCGTCGGCCACGCGCACGCGCAGGTCGCATCGGGCGCGGGGGGCATCGACATCAACGGTGGGGCTGCGGCCGACCACGTGGACCTGGCGTGGTGCGCGCGCGTGCTCGGCGGCGCGCTGCCGGGGGTGACGCTCCTCATCGACACCGCGGCCACGCTGCTGCTCGCCGAGGTCCTGGACGCGTGCCATCGCGCCGGGGCGCCTGCCACCGGCACGCTCGTCGCCAACTCGCTCCCCGCGGGCGACGGGGGCGCGTTCCCCGAGGACGCCCGGCTGGCGCTGCGCGTCGCCGCGCGAACCGGCGCGGGCATCGTCGTTTCGCCGCGACTCGCGGACGATCTGGCCGTGGCACCGGCGTCGAGCGCCGAACGGGTGATCGCGGCCGGCCGGATGGCCGCCGAACGCGCTCGCGCGGAGGGCATCACCGGCGCGATCTACCTCGATGCGCTCGCCTTCCCGCCGTCCGTCGACCCGGCTCGCTGCGCGCGCGCCCTCGGGACGCTGCGCGCGTGGCGCGAAGCCGGCGGCGCGGAGCCGCTGGTCGCGGTCGGGAACGTGGGCTTCGGGGCGCCGCGCGTGCTGGCCCCTGCACTGCGCGCGGTCTACGCCGCCGCGGCGGTGGGCGCCGGCGCGACTGCCCTCATCCTGCCGGTCGAGGAGGCCGGAACGGTGCGCGCGGCCCGTCTCGCGGCGGGCGAGGTCACTCCGGACGGCCCCGAGGAGGAGTGGCTGGTCGCCGCGGCCCGCGCGACGGCAGCGGGGGAGCAGCCGCCGGTCCCGCCCGCCTCGCTCGAGGCGGCGGCGCGGGCGATCTTCGGCGGCTAGCGGCGGCCGAACGAGCGATCGAGCGCCGCGCGGCTCAGGTGCAGCATCGTCGGCCGCCCGTGCGGGCACGTGTGCGGCGTCTCGCAGGCCTCGAGGGCCTGCAGCAGGGCGCGCTGCTGCTCCGCGTCGATACGATCCCCCGCCATCACCGCCGCGCGGCATGCCAGGGAGGCGGCGGCACGGTCCGGACCGGTGAGCCGCTCCTCCGCCTCCATGCGGTCGAGGTAGTCGCGCAGCGCGCCGCGAGCGTCGCGTCCGGCAAGCGCCGCAGGCACGGCACGCAGGATCACGGCCGCGCCGTCCGTGGGGTCGATCACCCATCCCAGCTCCGCGAGCGCGTCCGCCTCAGCCAGCGCCAGCGCCGCGTGGGGCGCGGGCAGCGGCGTGACCACGGCCTGCAGCAGCGGCTGGGACGCCGGGCGGCCCGCCACGCGGGCCGCGAGCACCGCCTCGTAGAGCACGCGCTCGTGCGCGGCGTGCTGGTCGACGAGATACAGCCCGTCGGGAGCCTCGGCGACGAGGTATGTGGCATCGACCTGTCCCAGCGGGCGCAGCATGGGCAGTCGCGCGCCGATGCCGAGTCCGGGCTGCCCCGGCGCCGCGGTATCCGCAGTGGCGCCCGCAGGCACGCCGGGGGCGGGCACGCTCGCCGCGTCGAGCATGGACGCGGGCCGTGCACCGGCGATCACAGCGTGGCCTCCGGGGGCCGGCGCGTCGTTCGCGCTCGCCGACTCGCTCCACCCCCCGCCCGGCCACGAGGCGGTCAACGGCAGCGGGGCCAGCGGCACACCCGATCCGGCCAGCGCCTGGCGGATGGCATCGGCGACCGTGGCATAGACCAGGCGCTCGTGGCGGAAGCGAACCTCGGCCTTGGTCGGGTGCACGTTCACGTCGACCTGGTCGGGCGGCACCGTGATCCGCACCAGCGCCACGGGGTGCCGCCCGGCGGGGATCAATCCCGCGTACCCCTGCTCGATCGCGTACGCCAGCGTTCGTGACGTGATCGTCCGTCCGTTGGCGACCAGGTGGAGGTACGCGCGGCTCCCCCGGTGGAGCGAAGGCGGTCCGGCGAGGCCGGTCACCTCCGCCGCCGCGCCCGTCTCCTCGTCCCGGCGGGCGGCTGCGACCGGCACGAGCGCCGAGGCGACCTCCGCGCCGTGCACCGCGGCGATCGCGTCGCGCGGATCCCCGGTGCCGGGAGAGGCCAGCACGACGCGGCCGTCCGCGACCAGCCGGAACGCCACCTCCGGGTAGGCCAGCGCGAGCGCCGCGATGACGTCGGCGACGGCTCGCGTCTCGGCGCGGGCGGTGTGCAGGAAGCGGCGACGCGCGGGCAGCGCCGCGAAGAGGTCGCGCGCCTCGACCGTGGTCCCCGGGGCCGCAGCGGCGCTCCCGAGCCGCTCCAGGCGGCCATCGCGCAGGCGCGCCACCGCCGCGGCCTGCTCGCGCGCCGGGCGCGACGTGAGATCGACGTCCGCCGCAGCCGCGATCGAGGCCAGCGCCTCGCCGCGGAAGCCCAGGGTGCGCACGGCGAAGAGGTCCTGCTCGTTCCGCAGCTTGGAGGTGGCGTGCCGCTCGAAGGCGTCGGCGACCTGGTCCGGCGGGATGCCGAATCCGTCGTCGTGCACGCGGATGCGATCGACGCCACCGCCCTCGATCTCGACCTCGATGTGCCCGGCCCCCGCGTCGAGCGCGTTCTCCACCAGCTCTTTCACCACGCTCGCGGGGCGCTCAATCACCTCGCCGGCGGCAATGCGCGCAGCGACCTCCGGGGGGAGCACACTGATACGTGGGCGATCGCCGTCGCTCATGCAGTCCTCCCCTGGCGGTTGCCCCGCGATCGGAGGCTGGCTAGCATGAATGCCCAACAGGGCGCGACAGGGATGTTCCTCTGCAACACATCTGGATCCGCGTTGCCGCCCTCGCCGCGCTCGGCGTGATCGCCGGAGCGGATAGCGCGCGCACCACGCCCCCCCATTCCGTGCCCTCCAGCCCCGCACCGATCGCGGCGAGGGCCGAACGCACCGACCGCATCCTCGTGACGCCCCTGGAGGGCACGAGCGTCGTGTCCCTGCGCGCCACCCTCACGGCGCGGGGCTTCGATGTCGACCCCGGTGTGGGTATGGATGCCTTCGCTGCCGTGCGCGTGCCGCCGGGCACGGACGCCGCCCGGCTCGCGGCCGAACTCGCGCAGCGCGTCCCGGCGCGCAACGTGGAGGCTGACGGGGTGGTGCGCGCCCAGCGCGAGCCCAACGATCCGCTCTACCGGCAGGAGCAGGGCTACCTGGACGTCATCCACGCGGCGCGCGCCTGGGACAGCACCACGGGCGGCGCCGAGGTGCTGATCGCGATCGTGGACAGCGGCGTCGCGTGGGATCAGCCGGATCTCCGCGATCGTCTCTTCTACAACACCCGCGAGGCGCCCCTGAGCGCCGTGGACGCGGACGGGAACGGCTGCCCGGCAGACATCGTCGGCTGCAACTTCGTGAGCCTCGCGACCGCGGACCCCTCCTGTGAGTACACGGCGGCCCCGCCCAACTGGCGCACCAGCGACGACGAGGGCCACGGCACGTTCGTCGCCGGTCTCGCCGCGGCCGCCGGCGACAACGGCGCCGGGATCACGGGCATCGCGTGGAACGCGCGCATCCTGCCGGTGAAGGTCCTGGATTGCACCGCCACCGGACGCATCGCCGACGCCGCAGCCGGGATCCGCTATGCCGCGCGCATGGGCGCGCAGGTGATCAACGTCTCCTTCGGCGCGACCGCGGACTCGCTGGTGCTGCGGGAGGCGGTCGAGGAAGCGCAGGCGCGTGGATCGATGATCGTAGCCTCCGCCGGCAACGAGTCGCAGCGCGCGATCACGTACCCGGCGGCCTACCCGGGCGTCGTCTCCGTCGCGGCCAGCGGGCGCATCGGCGCGGAGGGTGTGGACTACCGCTCGCTCGCGCTGTTCACCAACTTCGGCGGGGTCGACGTGATGGCACCGGGCGTCGGGGTGGTGAGCACGGTGCCGGAGGCTGCCTGCGGGACGCGGGGCTGGACGTGCATCGACGGGCCGTACGCCTCCGCCAGCGGGTCCTCGTTCGCCACGCCGATCGTCGCGGGCGCCGTGGCGCTGCTGCGAGCGCGCTTCCCGGATCTCTCCCCCGCACTCCTGCGTTCGATCCTCCTCGGGAGCCGCCAGCCCGGCACGCTGGCCGCCGACCCCGGCCTGCTGGACATCGGCGCGGCCGTCGACTGGCCGATCTACAGCAACGGGGCGCCCGGCACGAGTCGCGCCGGTGACGGCCCGCCCCGAGGCCCGGCGGTCGGCCCGGGCGGCAGATAGCCGCACGCGGAGTGCGCCCCCGTCCACCTCAGCCCTCGATCGCCAGGCGGCGGCGCGCGGCGCTGCGCAGCTCGTAGAGCCGCTGCAATGCCGCGAGGGGCGTGAGCCCGTCCGGGTCGACCTCCGCCAACTCGCGGAGCAGCGCCTCCTCGGGCGACGCGAGCAGCGGCAGCTGCGCACCGGCGTCGCGCGTGACGCCCGCGACGCGCGGAGCGGCGGCCTGCGCCTCGAGCTCGCTCAGCAGCTCGCGCGCCCGCGCCACCACCGCGGGCGGCAGTCCCGCCAGCGCCGCGACGTGCACCCCGTACGAGCGGTCCGCGCCCCCGTCCACGATGCGGTGGAGGAACACGACGTCGTGCCCCTCCTCGCGCACTGCGACGCTGCGATTCGCCACGCGCGGGAGCGTGCCCGCGAGCGCGGTGAGCTCGTGGTAGTGCGTGGCGAAGAGCGTCCGCGGCGATCCCGCCGCGCGGTGGTGGAGGTGCTCCACGATCGCCCGCGCGATCGCCAGCCCGTCGTACGTGGAGGTCCCCCGTCCGACCTCGTCGAGGATCACCAGCGACCGTTGTGTAGCGTTATGTAAGATGGCGGCGGTCTCGAGCATCTCCACCATGAACGTCGACTGCCCCGCGGCGATGTCGTCCTGCGCGCCGACGCGCGAGAAGATGCGGTCCGCGACCGCGATCCGTGCGCGCGAGGCCGGGACGAACGACCCACACTGCGCGAGCAGCACGATCAGCGCGGTCTGCCGCAGGTAGGTCGACTTCCCGGCCATGTTCGGGCCGGTGAGCACTACGATGTCCGCGTTCCCGCCGCCGAGGTGGACGTCGTTCGGCACGAACTCCCCCGTGGGCAGCCGCCGCTCCACCACGGGGTGCCGGCCGTGCTCGATCTCGAGGGCGCCCCCCTCGGCGAGCTCCGGGCGCACGTAGCCGTGGTCCGCCGCCACCGAGGCCAACGCGGCGGCCACGTCCAACCGTGCGACGGCCTCGGCGGCGCGCTCGAGCGTGGCGCCGCCGGCGGCGACCTGCGCGCGGACGCGGTCGAGGATCGCGCGCTCGGCGTCCAGCAGCGCCTCCTTCGCGCCGAGGATCTCGGTCTCCAGCGCGGCCAGCGGCGGGAAGCGGAAGCGCTGCGCGGTGGCCAGCGTCTGGCGCGGCTCGTAGTCGGCGGGGGCGCGGTCGGCCTGGGTGCGCGTGCATTCGAGGTAGTACCCGAAGACCCGGTGGTAGCCGACCTTCAGCGACGCAATCCCGGTGCGCTCACGCTCGCGCGCCTCGAGGTCTGCGAGCGCGTCCCGGGCACCCGTGGCCAGCGCGCGCAGCCGGTCCACCTCGGCGTCGAAGCCCGGGCGCACGGTGTCGCCGTCACCTCCGACCTCCGCCGGGGGGTCGTCCGTCAGCGCCGCCGCGATCACGGCTCCCGCTTCCTCCGCGCCGGTGAGGCCGCCTGCCATGCCGGCGGCCACCTCCCCGGCCTCCGCCGCCCGCGAGCGCACGGCGGGCAGGGCCTCGATGCCGCGGCGGAGCTGCAGCAGGTGGCGCGCGCCGGCTGTTCCCGCGCGCACGCGGCCCAGCAGCCGCTCGAGGTCGGGTAGGCCGCGCAGCGCGTTCCTGAGGGCCTCTCGCGGGCGCGAGGCGTTCGCGAACGCCTCCACCTCGTCCAGGCACGCGTTCGCGGCGCTCGCGTGGCGCAGCGGCTGCCCGAAGCGCTGCCGCAGCAGCCGCGCGCCCATCGCCGTCTGCGTGCGGTCGAGCGTCGCGATCAACGACCCCTCGTTCGCCCCGCCCGGCGCGCCGCCCGGCGTGCCGACCTGCGCCCCGGCGAAGATCTCGAGGCTCCGCCGCGTCTGGGGGTCGAGGTAGACGACGTCTGTCGAGCGCACGGCACGCGGCGGACGGAGATGCGCCAGCGCCTGCGGCCACTGCGAGGCGAGGTAGGCGACCACCGCCCCCGCGGCGCCCACCGCGGCGTCGAACCCCTCCAGCCCGTACCCGTCGAGGCTGGCCACGCCCAGCCGCTCGGCCAGCAGGTCGCGCGCGCGCTCGGGGCGGAAGTCGCGGGTTGGACGGGGGCTCCGCAGGGTCGTGCCGGGGAGCCCAGGCTCCGGGCCGTCCTCGGGCACCAGCACCTCGCGCGGCTGGAGCCGTGCCCACTCCCCGGCGATCGCGTCGCCCGGCACGATCTGCAGCTCCATCTCGCCGGTGGTGACGTCGCAGGCCGCGAGGCCCCAGCGCTCATCCCCCGCGCCGGGGATCGCCGTCCCGGGCGCGCGCGCCACGGCCGCGAGCCAGTTGTTCCCGCGCTCGGAGAGCAGCTCGCCGCGGTCCACCGTGCCGGGGGTGACGACGCGCGAGATGCGGCGCTCGACCAGCCCCGGTGCGCCGCCGCGCGAGGGCGGCACGCTGGTCTGATCGGCGATCGCGACGCGGTACCCCGCGGCCACCAGCTGGTCGAGGTAGCGGTCGAGCTGGTGGTAGGGGATGCCGGCGAGCGGGATGCGCCCCTCGTCGCCCCCCATCGGCCGCGAGGTCAACACGATCCCGAGGACGCGCGCGGCGACCTCGGCGTCCTCGTCGAACGTCTCGTAGAAGTCCCCCATGCGGACGAGCAGCAGCGCGTCCGGGTGCTGGGCCTTCAGGTCGAGGTATTGCTGCCGGGCGGGGGTCGCCAGGGTGATGCTGCGCTTCCGCGGGGAGACGCGGGGTGGATCGCGAATCTCGATCCCGTTGAGTCTACGCGCCCGCGCGGACGCGACTCAAGGCGGCGGGCGCCATCCGGTGCCAGTGGGGTCCCGTCCCCCATGAGGATTGCGCGGCTAGGCCGCTCTTCGCGTCACCGCGCCGGGCGCGCCGGCGTACTCGGGCGTCCCCGGAGCGAACGCCCTGCGAGTGCCCTCGGGACGCGCCTAGCTGAGGGCGAGCACGCGCGGGGCCGCGGGCTTCGCCTCCCGGACGATGGCGTTCGGAGCGACGTCCGTGCAGGCGCCGCAGCGAATGCACGTCGCCTCGTTCAGGGCGCGGTTGCCCGGCGTGCCGGTGATCGCCGCCACGGGACAGATGTCCTGCGCCTCGGCCAGGAGCGGGTCGTCCTGGTTCGTGATGCGGAAGCGGATCAGGCCCTCGCACTCCAGGGCGTCGCAGGTCCGGCCGGAGGCGTGGCGGTCGTACTCTTCCGAGAAGAAGCGCAGCGTGTTGCGCACGATCTTCGGGCTGAACTGGCCGTGCACGCAGTTCGAGAACTGCAGCGTCCGATCGACCAGCGCGAGGTTGTGCCGGTCCTCGCGACGACCGTCTCCCGCGATCGTGCGGCGGAAGATCTCGGTCTGGCGCTGGTTGCCACCGTGGCAGGTCGTGCAGCGGCCGCACGACTCCTCCTCGACGAACTGGGCGAACATCTCCGCCATGTGAATGGTGCAGACGCGGTTGGAGAAGAAGACGATGCCGCCGCCCCCCATCAGCGCATCCAGTGCCGCGAACGGGGCGTTCTCCATGGTCAGGTTCGGCACCTCACTCGCGGGGAGCATCGAGCCGAGCGGGCCGCCCGACTGGATCGCCTTCAGTTCGAGGCCCGGCAGCATCCCGCCGCACGCCTCGATGACCCCGGCCAACGGGACGCCGAAGGGGATCTCCATGAAGCCGACGCGCTGGATGTCGCCGGAGAACGAGAACAGGCGCGTGCCGCGCATGCGCTCCGTGCCGTACTGGATGTACCAGTCCGAGCCGTGCTCCACGACCAGCGGGGCGTTGGCGTAGGTCTCCACGTTGTTCACGTTGGAGGGCTTCCAGAACACGCCGGAACCCGCCGGGAACGGCGGCTTCACGCGCGGCATGCCGCGGCTGTCCTGGATCGAGTTGATGAGACCGGTCTCCTCGCCGCAGACGTACGCGCCCGCGCCGCGGATCACCCGCAGCTCCAGGTCCAGTGCCGTGCCCATCAGGCCGTCGCCGAGGAAGCCCGCGGCCTCCGCGTCGCGCACAGCCTGTTCCATGCGCGCGATCGCCAGCGGGTACTCGTCTCGGATGTAGATGAACCCGCCCTTCGACCCCGTGGCAGCGGCTGCGATCAGCAGGCCCTCCAGCAGCAGATGCGGGTCGCCCTCCATGATCACGCGGTTCACCCACGCGCCGGGGTCACCCTCGTCCGCGTTGCAGATGACGTAGTGCTCGTCACCCGGCGCGGTGGCCAGGAAGTTCCACTTGGTGCCGGCCGGGAAGTTGCCGCCGCCGCGGCCGCCGAGCGCGGAGCCGATGAGCTCCTGGCGCACCTGCTCCGGCGTCTGGTGGCGATCCAGCATGCGCGCGGCGGCGTGGTACGCACCGGTGGCGATCGCGTGCTGGATGTTCTCCGGGTCGATCAGGCCGATGCGCTTCGCCACCCGGCGCTCGCGCGGCTCGAGCGCGAAGAACGGGTGGTCGCGCAGGCTGGGGATGCCGGGCCGCTCGCCCACGAGCATGCCGATGGCGAGTGCGGAGACCGCAGGCGCGCGGCCGGTGGCGATGTCCACGATCAGGCCGGCCTGGTCCGCCGTGACGGGGCCGTACACCATGGACGCGCCGTCCGTGAACGTGACGGTCACCAGCGGGTGGCACCACTGCATGCCGTAGCCGTGCGTCTGTCCGAGGTCCACGGCGTCGTTGCGTTGCTCGACCAGCGCGGCGATGGCGGCCCGCGTCTCCCGCGCCCCGTTCGCCAACGACGAGGTGTCGATGGCTACGTCGATGCGGGGGCGCTCCGGCGTGCGCCACGCGGCGTAGACCGCGTCGGCCTCGGCACGCAGGACTTCGTACCGTTCCAGGGGGCTAGCCACGGAGCACCTCCGCGGCGCTGGCGCCGTCGCGCAGGGCGCGCGCGATCTTCACGGCCTTCGCGGCGTTCAGGTCGCCGATGATCTCGTTGGTGTGCGTGGCGCGCTCCTCGATCCAGACCTGGGGGGCGAGCTCGCAGGTGCCGATGCACTGGCCGAGGCGCACGCCCACGCGACCGTCCTCCGTCTGTCCGTCCATCTCCACGCCCAGCGTGGCGAGGATGGCATCCCGGATGCCGCCGCCGTTGCGACCGCGGCACGCGGGGCCGGAGCACCAGCGGATGTCGACCGCGGCGGGCGGCTCGAAACGGAATTCCTCGTAGTAGGAGACGGCGCCGTAGACCTGTGCGGCGAAGAGGTGCAACTGCTCGGCGACCACCTCCATCGCCTCGCGGGAGATGTAGCCGTACTCGTGCTGCACCCGGTGGAGGGCGGCGAGGAGGTCGCCGTGATTGGGGCGGAACTCGGAGACCAGCGCCCGGATCTGCGCCCGGGACTCAGTTTCGAGCGGCATGGCTCGCCCTTCGGTACGGCACGCCACGCGGGGGCGCCGGATGCACGCACGGCTTCACCGGGCAACTATACGGGCGCCCGGAAGGGTGCTCAAGGCGTGGCGGGCTGGCCTCGCGCCGCCGCGGCGTGGTCCGCCTCCAGCAGCCGCGCCACCCGCACGCCGAGGCGGATCGAGTAGTTCTGCCCCCGGTCCTCCGGGTAGATCTGCGAGGTGTTCGCCAGGTAGAGCCCGGGCACCGGGGTGCGGTGCGGAGGGATCGTCTCGTGGTAGCGGAAGTGGACCACGGGCTGCCCCGCGCGGTCCGTGAACAGCCACTTCTCGTGCACCCAGGAGCGGTCGAAGGCGGGGTTGATCCGCCGCAGCCACGGCTCGTAGCGTTCGAAGACCTCGTCGGCCGTCTGCTGCACGGTCGGGTCCCCGGGGTCGACGTAGTTGGACAGGTAGACCAGGTGCTCTCCGCCGTAGTCGGACGCGGGCATGAAGTTCGTCTGCTCCACGGCGACCACGAACGGGGCCTCGTCCTCCGTCATGGTGAGCCAGTAGATCGGCGACAGCGGGCGGTCGAGGGTGATCGCGAGCACGGTCGCCCACTGGTACTGCACGGCGGCGAGCATCGCGGCGTAGTGCGGGCCGCGCTCGGCGATCTCCGGCGCCATGCGCGCGAGCCACTCCGAGGGCACCGTCGCCAGCACCGCGTCCGCGCGCACCTCGCGGCCATCGCGCAGGCGGATGCCGATGGCGTGGCCGTGCTCGACGAGCACGCGCTCCACGGGCGCGCCGGTCTCGATCGTGCCGTCGCGCGCCTCGATGACGGCGACCAGGGCATCGACGAGGCGCCCGAACGACCCGCGCAGGTAGCCGAGCTGCTCCTTCGCGAAGAGCCCGCCCTGCCGCGAGGCGAAGCGGAGATGGAGCTTGCCCCAGAACCAGACGAGCGAGACGTCCTCCGCGTGGGCGCGGAACTTCGCACGCAGCAGCGGCCCCCACACGGCGTCGTAGCCCTCGTGTCCGACCCAGCGGCGGATCCACCCGGCGGCGCGCTTGCCCTCGAAGTGGTGCCAGTTGCGATAGCGGCGCAGGTAGAGCGCGCCAAGCCCGAGACGCACGCGCGTCACCAGTGAGACGCGATCGAAGCGCAGCAGGTCCACCGGGCCCACGAACGGGTAGTTCCGGCCTCCGGCGTGCAGACCGACGTTCGAGTCGATCCAGCGCAGGTCCGCGCCCAGCCCAAGCTCGTCGATCAGCGCGGTGATGTCCGTGTCGGAACGGAAGAGGTGGTGATAGAAGATCTCGACGCGGCCGCCACCGACCTCGAACGTGCGCACCTGGCCGCCCGGTCGATCGCTCGCCTCGTACACGGCGACGCGGTGCCCGCGCTTCGTCAGGTCGTACGCGGCGGCGAGGCCGGCCACACCCGCACCGATCACCACCACGTTCATCGGCTCGCCTCCGTTGCCGCCCGCGCTCTCCCGGTCCGCCCGGCCTGCGCGAGGTCGCCAAGGCCGAGATCGCGCCGCCAGAGCAGGAGCACGCCCACGAGGGTCACGGGCAGCAGCACGAAGGCGTGCAGCGCGATCGCATACGCGGTACCCGCCGCGGCGCCCACCCCGAAGGAGACCACTACCTCGCGCGCGAAGAACTCGTACGGCCCGATGCCACCCGAGGTGCTGGGGGCGGCGACCGTGAGGTTCGCGGCGCCGCAGACGGCGAGGTACACCAGCGGCGAGAGCGGGAGCCCGAAGGCGATCCCCACCAGCCAGTAGGTGACCGCCTCCAGCACCCACGTCGCCGCCGAGGTTGCGGCGACCGCGCCCCACGTGCGCGGACCGCCGAGCAGCGTGAGCCCGTCGAGAAAGCGCGCCGCGAGCGCCCGCAGGCGATCGCCGATGCGCGCCGGAGGCAACGAGAGCACGGCATCGATCACCCCGCGCGCGAGGCGGGGGCGCAGCGCGAGCAGCAGCAGCATCAGCGCGACGGCGCCGAATGCGGCCCCCGCGATCAGCGCGAGCCCGCGCAGCACCGCGTTGCTCCCCAGGAAGGCAAGCGTGAGCGCGAGCATCAGCGCGAGGATCAGGCCGTCGAACACGCGCTCCACGACGATCGTGCCCAGCGCCGTCACCATCGACCCCCCGTGCCGGCGCTGCAGGAGCGCGGCACGCACCACCTCGCCGGTGCGCGCGGGGAGGATGTTGTTCGCCGCGCACCCGATCACCAGGAGCTCCGCGGCATCGGACGCCGGGATCGGCAGCACGCGGTCGAGGATCGTGCGCCAGCGCTGCACGCGCACGCCGAGCGAGCACGCGAACGCCGCACCCGCGAGCAGGAGCCAGGGCAGGTGCACCCCGCGAAGCGATTGCAGCACCTCCGCGCCGTCGACCCTCCGCAGCAGGAGCACGAGGAAGGCCATGCTGACCGCGGTGCCGATCCAGATGCGGAACTGGCGCATGGACGCTCCCCGTCGTGCCGGCGCCTGCCGGCGCGTGCCGTTCCAGTCTGCACGCTCTCCGGCGGTTCCGGCCAGCGTACCCATACGGGGCGTGCGAACGCGTTGCGAACATGGCCCCCTGCGGGAAGGACTATTGCGGGAAGTAGACCTCGCCATCCAGCGAGCCGATCTCCGCCGGGTCGCCGCGGTCCCACGCGAACCGCGCCCACGCCGCGTACGTCGCCGGGTGGAGCAGGGTCGCCCACGAGGTGGCCCGGTAGCCCTCCTCGGGGAACCACCAGCGGTGGCGATAGACCTCGACGTGCCCCGGGCGCTGCACGAGCGCGGCCGCCGCGGGGGTGCTCCCCCGCACGCGGATCACGATCGCCCGCGGGTCGAGGTCGCGCGCGACCTCGTCCGCGCCGAAGTACGTGATCCCCTCGTGCCGCAGGTACCAGGCCCACGGCCACGTGATCCCCGTGCCCTCGGAGTCGTCGAGGATCACGGAGCTCGCGCGCCCCTCGGCGATCCGGCGGCGCATCTCGGCGGCGAGGACCGGGATGTCCGGCGTGCTCTGGGTGTAGATCATCGGCTCGACGGGCGTGTCCGGGTGCCCGGCGTTGAGCCCGATGTCGGTGCGCACCGTGATCAGCAGAGCGGTGCCCAGCGTGGCGATCACGATGCCCGTCGCGCCCCACGAGAGCACCGATCCGGTCCCCTCCCTCACGGCGCGCGCCGCCCCCGGGACCGCCTTCCCGAGCACGTACCCCGCGAGGATGACCACCGGCAGCGCGAGGTGGATGGTCAGCCACGGCATCTTCTCGCCGGCGACGGAGAGCGCCAGCAGCGTTCCCGCGAACCACCACAGCATCATGGCGACGAAGTGATCGCGACGCGTGACCAGGAGCCATGCGCCCCCCAACAGTGCGGGGATCAGCGCCAGCTGTTCGTACAACGGCACCATCATCAGGTAGTAGAACCACGGCTGCGCCCCGCGCTGCACTCCCTGCTGGTCGAGCCAGTAGCTGAGCGAGTTCCAGAACAGCCCGCCAATCCCGCCGGGGTTCGTGCCCATCGACATGTAGAGCGGCACGGTGATCGCGAAGAAGACGGCGGCGCAGGCCAGCCACCAGTCCGCACGCCAGAGCCACCCCACCAGGAGCGCGCCGAGCAGGAGCACCCCGATCACCAGCATCGCCGCCCCGGGCTGATCGGGCTCGGCCTCGATGCCGAGGCGATGGAGCGGGATGCGCGCGAGCGCGGACAGCTCGGCGAGGATCAGCGTGCCGGTGACCACCAGCGCGTCGCCCTCGGGCGGGCGCTCGACGAGGCCAAGGCGGCGGCGCAGCGGAGTCAGCGGCTGCCAGAGCGCGGCCAGCATCCACGCCGCAGGGAAGAGCCACAGCCCATCCACGAGGCGCTGTGCCAACGGGGCGCCGGGGCCTCGGCGTTGCTCGAACAGCGCGTGCGCCAGCGCGGCGTTGAGGTAGAGCAACAGCACCGCGCCGGAAATGTACGTCGTCTCCTTCGTCGCGAACGAGAGCGCGAGCCCGGCGGACAGCACCAGCAGCCAGCGCAGGCGGCGGTCGAAGCGATACTGCCACGCCCCCGTGAACATCATCACCGTGAACACCGCCACGGGCAGGTCGCCCCGCGCGAACCTCGAGTAGTAGAGCAGGGACGGCGAGATCACGAGGAGGAGCGCCGTGATCAGCGTGCCGGTGTTGCCCAGCGTCCGCCGCAGCAGCAACGGCGTCAGCACGAGGACGGACCCCATCGCACCCGCGAAGACGCGCGCCGTGAAGTCGCTGTCGCCGAAGACGCGGAAGATCAGCGCGATCACGTGGAACTGCAGCGGGCCGTGGAGCAGCGGATCGTGCCGGTATCCGCCGCCGGTCGCGAAGTAGTAGGAGAACGCGGCGTGCTGGGACTCGTCGTGGTGGTAGGCCCGCGGCCCGACGTTCCACAGGTGCAGCGCGAGCGAGATCGCGGCGATCGCGATCACGCCCCAGGTCACGCCATCGACGGCGCGCAGGCGGTCGCGGAGCGGCGGTGCGCCCTCCGGGCTCCAGGGATCGGCGGGCGCGCTCATGGGATCTTCACCAGCAACGCTCCGTCCGTGTCCACCACGCTGGGCCAGGCCGCGAAGCGCGCCGGCACGCCCGGGCCGTACCGGGCACGCTCCGCCCGGCCCACATACACGTACGTCGCGCCGAAGCGACGCGCAATCTCGGCGCTGGCGGGGACGGCGCCCTGCTCGTAGATCGCATCCACCGCGGCCCGCCGCTCCCCTTCGGGGACGTTCCGCCGCCACTGGCGCTCGTGGTTCGCCCACGACAGCAGCGTGGGCACGCCCGTCTCCACCGAGAGCACGTTCACCGTCTCGTAGCTCTCGCCGATCGCCTGCACCACGACAGCGTGGCGCGGATCGAGGTGTTCGCGCGACCACTCGACCGCCGCCGCCAGCCCGGGGTCGGTCTGCGCGAAGTAGGCCTCGGCGTCCAGGCCGCGCGCCTGGCCTTCGCGGGCGCGGCTCACCGCCATCGCCGGGACGAACGCCGCCGTCGCCAGCGCCACGAGGAGCGCCCCCCCGACGCCGAGGTGGGCGGCGGCATGCGCGGCGCGCCCGCGATCCCACGCCAGCCCGAAGAGCGCCCCGGCCGCCACCGCGATCAGCGCCCAGGCGTTGAACCAGAGCTTGAAGATCGTGTTCAGCCGCCCCGGGAACGCATCGGCGATGCGGAACAGCTCCGTCGCGAACAGCACGCCGAGCGCCGCCGCCAGCACGGCCAGTGCCGCGGCGAGCGCGCGGTCGGAGCGTCCATCGGCATCGGCTGCGGCGGCGACGAGGCCCGCGATCGCGAGCGCCAGCCCGCCGAGCACGATCCAGCCGCTGCCGCGCGCGAGGAACTCGCCGGGGACGCCCTCGGCGATCACGATCGCGCCCCAGCACGCGACTGCCACCAGCACCACGGCCAGGGCGCGAGCGGCCGTGCCCCGGCGCGCCGCGGGGCGCAGAAGCGCCAGCGCCGCGGCGACGGGCAGCAGCGGCGGCAGCCACACCAGCAGCCAGCGCGGGAGGTCGGATCGCTCGCCGATCACCGGCGCGATCCCCAGCGACGGCGCATCGATGGACCGCAGGAAGCCGAACGCCAGCAGCATCGCGAGTCCGGCGGGGAGCATCGCCCAGCGCACCGCGCCGACCAGCGCCGGCATCCACGACCACCCGGCACGTCGAAAGGCGGCGGTGCCCGCCGCGCCCCAGAGCCCGCCGTACACGAGCACGTCCCACGAGTTGGTCATGAACAGCGCCGCGAACACGGCCGCCGTGATCAGCAGGCGGTCCGGGTGCTGCACCCACCGCCGCCACGTCAGCGGGGCGCCGCCCTCGAACGTCGCGACGGCGAGCGCCGCGGCCACGAGGTCGATCGGGAGCGCCAGCAGGTGCGCGTGCGGGTCGCCGAGCAGGAGCGTGAACGCGGGGAATTCCGTGATCGTCCCCGGGAGGATGCGCGTGCTGCTCCACCACCACCAGAACGCCGTGGGGACGCCGTGCGCCGCCCCCGGCTCGGGCGGCACACCGGGCACGCCGAGCATCGCCCACCACCCCGCATCGCCGATGCCGTTCGCGCCGGCGAGGTTGACGATTCCCACCAGCGGTGTGACCAGCAACAGCGTCACAAGCCCAATCGACGCGCCGGTCGCCAGCGCGCCGCGCCCGACCGGGCGGTCCTTCGCCTGCCCGCGGACCTCCTCGCGCCCCGCCGGGATCGCCCGCGGGCGGTCGACCCGGCCGAGCGCGATCACGTCCACGACCAGCCCCGCCAGCGCGGCCGCCGCTCCGGCGCCCGCAGTCGCCGTCGCCAGGTTGAAGGCGACGCCGGTGGAGGTCCCCGAGAGCCGCGCCAGGACGTCCGCGCCGAGGTGCCCGAGGTGGTAGTACGACAGCGAGAAGCCCGCGAGCCACGGGTCGGGCGGGGGGAACGTGGTGGCGCGGTGCACCGCCGTGAGCACCATCAGGTCCATCGGCTTCTCCGTGCCGGTGGCCTCAGGCACCTGCGCGCGGGCGAGGACCACCAGCGCGAATACGACGACCCAGAGCGCCTCGCCGACGAGGATCGTCGTGCGGCGCGCGAGGACAGCGCGCCAGGCCTCGGGGTGGCGCCGCGCGATCCGCACGTTCCACGCCGCGAGCGCGAGCACGGCAGCGATGACGAGCGGCGTGCCGTACGGCATCCACCCGGCCCACGCCAGGAGCCAGGCGGTGAGCGCCACGATCGCGAGTCCCAGCGGGCGCGCGTAGAGCACGCCGCGGGTGTGCAGGCGGTCGCAGATCAGTGCGGCGGGCAGCAGTCCGCCGGCGCCGATGAGCGCCAGCGCTGCGTACCAGGCAAGGAGGTGCAGTGCGGCGTCTGTCATGCGCCGCCGATGCTACGCCTCGGTGGCGGCCGGGTCGCCGAGCAGCGATTGCACGAACGTGTCCGGGTCGAACGGGGCGAGGTCGCCCTCGCGCTGGCCCGTGCCGACGAAGCGCACCGGCAGTCCGAACTCGCGCGCGATCGCGAAGACGATGCCCCCCTTCGCCGTGCCGTCGAGCTTGGTCAGCATCACGCTGGTCACCTGCGCGGACTCGGCGAAGGCCTGCGCCTGCGACAGCCCGTTCTGCCCGGTGGACGCATCGAGGACCAGAAGCACCTCGTCCGGACCGCGGTCAACGTGGCGCTCGATCACGCGGCGCACCTTCGACAGCTCGTCCATCAGGTTCTGCTTGTTCTGCAGCCGCCCCGCTGTGTCGATCAGCACCACGTCATGACCGCGCGCGCGCGCGGCTTCGATCGCGTCGTAGGCGACCGCCGCGGGGTCCGCGCCCGGGCCCTGCGCCACGACATCGAAGTCGAGGCGCCGTCCCCACTCCTGGAGCTGGTCGATGGCGGCGGCGCGGAAGGTGTCGCCGGCGGCGGCCATGACGCGCCGCCCCTCCTGCTGGTACGCGTGCGCCAGCCGCCCGATGGCCGTGGTCTTGCCGCTGCCGTTGACCCCGACGACGAGGACGATGAGCGGGCGCTCGGGCTCCGGAGCGTCCGCCGGGAGTCCCCACAGCCGCCCGCGCGGCGCGCTCGCCGCCTGCAGGATCGCCGTCAGCTCCTCGGCAAGCATCGTTCGCAGCTCATCGGAGCGGCGCGGACGCCGCGCGCGCACCCGGTCGAGGACCTCGAGGGCGGTCTGGACGCCGGCGTCGGCGCCGATCAGCACCTCCTCCAGCGATTCCCAGGTCTCCTCGGTGATGTCCGAGGAGGTGAACAGCCCCGCGACCCGTCCGAAGAACGAGCGCCGCGTGCGTTCCAGCGCCTGGTCGGTCGCCGCCTCGCTCTCCTTGCTCCGGCCGCCGAACAGCCTCACGCGTCTCCCCACTCCCGCCGGGCGCGCTCGCCCGGTGACGGACCCGCGCCCCGTCGATCGACCGGCGCCGTCTCCGATCGATGGTACCGGAGCAGCCGCCCATGCGCGTCCCCGGCTACGAGGCGTGCGGGAGGTCGGCGAGCTTGAGCGAGAGCACGCGGCTCGCGGAGTCGTCGCCCATCGACACGCCGTAGATGGCGTCAGCGGCCTCGATGGTGCGTCGGTTGTGCGAGATCACGACGAACTGCGACCGCTCGCGCAGCTCCAGCAGGGTGCTGACGAAGCGGTTAACGTTCGCCTCGTCCAGCGCGGCGTCGACCTCGTCCAGCACGACAACCGGCGCGGGGTTCACGGAGAGCAGCGCGAAGAGCAGCGCGACCGAGGTCATGGAGCGCTCACCGCCAGAGAGCACGGTGAGATTGCTGATCCGCTTCCCCGGCGGCTGCGCGAAGATGTCGACGCCGGCCTCCGCATCCTCGTCCGCCTCGTCCGGCTCCACGAGCCGCAGCTCCGCCTGCCCACCGCCGAAGAAGCGCGAGAAGTACTCGCCGAAGCGCTCGTTCACCACGTGGAACGTCTCCACGAAGCGCGTGCGGATGAGCTTCTTCAGGTCGCGGATCGCGTCGCGCAGCTCCGCCTCCGCCGCCTCCAGGTCCGCGACCTGCGAGACGAGGAAGTCATGGCGCTGCTGCTCGGCGGTGAGGTCCTCCATCGCCTCGACGTTGACCGGGCCGAGCGCGCGGATCTGGGCGCGCAGATCGGTGATGCGCTGGCGGAGCTCCGGCACGTCGATCTCCGCGCCGCCGCGCACCGGCGCCGGCAGCTCGCTCGCGCCCGCGAACTCACCATCGGGATCGTCGAACTCGCTCTGCGCGAGCCCCGCCATGGGGCGGATGACCGGTTGCTCGGGACGCACCGCACCGTCGTGGTGCACGATCATCCCGTTCTCCGCGATCTCCTCGTGCAGACGCTGCACGCGCTCCGCCGCCTGTCGCAGGCGGTTCTGGCTTTCCAGCATTTCGCGCTCGGCGGCGAGGAGCGCACGCTGCACGTCTCCGCGGGTCGCCGCGAGCTCGCGTTCCTCGGCGGAGAGGTCCGCGGTGGCGGCGTGCGCGGGACCCACGGCGGCCTGCGCCTCCGCGCGCGCTGTGCGGTTGTTCGCCAGGTGCTCGCGCCGGTCGCGCAGGGTGAGGTCCAGGTCCTCCTGCTCGCGCACGAGGGCCGCGAGCTGTGCCCGCTGTCCTTCCAGCCGTTCGAGTGCGGCCCGGCGTGCCGACACCCGTTCGTCTCGCTGCGCGATCAGCGCGCGCCGCTCGGCCTCCGCGGCGGCGTGCCGCTGGGTCGCGTGCGACACCTGCTCGGCTGCGGCGTCGCGCTCGCCGCCGACCGCGACCGAACGGTCGCGCAGCACACCGATGCGCTGCGTGACCTCGCCGATCGCGGCGTGCGCGGTCTCAACGCGCGCACGCCACTCCGCGCCCGCGGCGCCGGCATCGACATGCGCGGCCTCCAGGCGGCGCTCGACGGCGCGCAGCTCCGCGGCCAGCTCGGCGTGGCGGCGTTCGATGGCCGTGCGGGCGCCCTCGTGGCTGCGGCGGTGCTCCTCGGCCTCGTCGACAGCCTTGCGCGCCACCGTCACGGTGTCGCGCGCGTCCGCGACGATCGCCTGCGCACGCTCCGCGCGCGCCAGCGCCGGTGCGATCGCCTCGCGCGCGGTCGCGATCTGGGTGGGCAGGTCCTCGAGCTCGCGCTGCAACGAGAATTGCTCGGCCCCACCGCCAGACCGGCCGCCGTAGAGCGACCCGCCCGGGCGAAGCAGCGTGCCGTCCCGCGTGACCACGGAGCCCAGTCCGCGCGTGACCATCTGCTCGGCGACCCGCAGGTCCTCGACGACGATCACGCGCCCGAGGAGCGTGTCCACTAGCGGGCGGTATTTCTGATCGCAGCGCACGAGGCGCGCGGCGATCCCCACCACACCGCGCTCGTTGAAGAGGTTGAGCGGGTAGCGGTGCTCGATGGCGTCGAGCGGGTAGATGGTGACGGTGCCCGTGCCCTGCTCGCGGAGGTACGCGAGCGCGGCAAGGGCCTCCTCGCGGTGCTCCACGACGACCGCCGAGAGGTGCTCGGCGAGCGCCGCCTCGATCGCGACCTCGAGGCCGTCCGGGACGTGGATCAGGCGGCTGACCGCGTCCACGATGCCGGTGAGCGGCTCCTCGCCCTCCGCGGGCTGCTGCTTGCTCGCCTCCACCAGGGCCTGCGCACCGGCGTTCCCGGCGGGCACGGAGTCGCGCAGCATCTCGATCAGCGACTGGCGCTCCTCGAGTTGTTTCACCTGCTGGTGCGCGGCGCGTAGCGCCTCGGTGGTGGCCTGCTCGGCGCGCGACTCTTCTTCCAGGCGGCGCTCCGCGGACTCGCGGCGCTCGCGCGCCATGCGCGATGCCTCGGCCAGCGCGGCCCCGGCGGCGGCGTGCTCGGCGGCGGCTGCGTCCTGCCCCTCGACCAGGCGCAGCAGGTCGATGCGCTGCGCGGCGGCTCCCTCGCGGGCACGGGCATCGGCCTCGGCGCGCGCGTGCTCCTCGCGGATGCGTCGCTCGCCGTCCTCGATCTCCATCTCCAGGCGGGCGCGACGCGCCTCGGCCTCGTTCAGATCGCGCAGCACCGCGCGCGTCGCCTCGTCCGCTGAGGTCAGTGCCTCCCGCTGGCGCGCGAGCTCTGTCTGCGCGGCGGTCACCGCACCGTCGAACTCCGCGATCATCGCGTCGATCGCCGACGCGTCGTCCGCCGGGATGTCCTCGGCGGAGATCGAGGCCTCGAGGTCGACGCGCCGCACGGCAAGCAACTCCAGTCGTTGCGCGGCGAGCGCGACCGCCTGCTCCAGGCGCAGTCCCTCCTCGGCGAGCTCGCGCTCGCGGGACTGGGCCACTTCCAGCGCGGCGCGGCGGGTCGCGAGCGTGCGCTCCACTTCCTGCAGACGCGCCTCGGTCTTCTGGAGCTCACCGCGCGCGGCGGCAAAGGACTGGGACTGCTGATCGTGCGCCGCCTGCGCGGCTGTCTGCACCTCCAGCGACTCGCGCAGCTCGACCTCCAGCACTACCTGCAGCGCATCCGACAGATCGGCGGCCAGTTCCTGGTAGCGTGCGGCGCGGCGCGACTGCCGGGCGAGGGCGCGCAGCCGCGGCTCCACCTCGCGGATCAGCATGCGGACGTGGCCCAGGTTGTCGCGCGTCTCCACCAGCCGCCGCTCCGAGAGCGTCAGCTGGTGGCGGTGACGCCGGACGTCCGCCGCCTCCTCGATCAGCCCGCGGCGCTCCTGCGGGCGCAGCGCCAGCACCTCGTCGACGAGGCCCTGCGACATGTGGGCGTACGAGTTCTGGCCCACCTGCGCGCGGCGAAAGAGATCCAGCACGTCGGACAGGCGCACCTGCTGGTTGTTGATCAGATACTCGTTGTCGCCTGAGCGGTGCGCGCGGCGCGTGACGGCGACCTCAGCGAACTCGATCGGCATCCATCCGTCCGAGTTGTCCAGGTACAGCGTGACCTCGGCCATGCCCATCTGGCGGCGCTTGTCGGATCCGGAGAAGATCACGTCCTCTGTCTTGCGCGCTCGGATCTGCTTCGCCGACTGCTCGCCCAGCGCCCAGCGCAGGGCATCGGCGACGTTGGACTTGCCCGAGCCGTTGGGACCGGCGATCACGGTCATGCCCGGCCCGAACTCGAACCGCTGCCGGTCCGCGAACGCCTTGAAGCCGTGAACCTCGAGTCGCCTCAGGTACACCTATGCCTCGCCTTCCGGTCGACCATCATGGGGTGGCGCGTCGCCCGCGGATGCCGCGACGGCGGCAAGGCGTGCGCGGAGCGCTGGCAGCGCCTCGCGCGCTGCGGCCTTCTCCGCCTCCTGTTTGCTCGTTCCGCTGCCGCGGCCCAGCGCCGCGCCGCCGATGCGCACCTCCACCTCGAAGTGGCGCTCGTGCTCCGGCCCCTCGGCCGCGAGCAGCACGTACTCCGGGCGTCCGAAGCGATCCTGCGCGATCTGCTGCAGCGCACCCTTCGGGTTCAGCACGTCGGGGTCGCGCGTGAGCGCCTCGAGGTCGTCGGCGAGGGTGCGCGTGACGAAGCCGCGCACGGCCTCCAGTCCCTGATCGAGATAGACGGCGCCGACGATCGCCTCGTACGCGCGCTCCAGGTTGCCTTCGCGCTCGCGGCCCCCCGTCTGCTCCTCGCCACGTCCGAGGCGCAGCCACGGCCCGAGGTCGAGCACCTCGACGGCGATGCGTGACAGCGTGGGCCCGCACACGAGTTGCGAGCGCCACTCGGTGAGCCGTCCCTCCTGAACGTCCGGGAAACGCGCAAACAGGCTCTCCGCAACGATCAGGCCGAGCGCGGCGTCGCCGAGGAACTCCAGGCGCTCGTTCGTGGACGTCGGGTCGTCCGGGTGCTCGTTGGCGTGCGAGGGATGGGTGAGCGCGGCGCGCAACAGCGCAATGTCGCGGAAGGTGACCCCCACGCGCGCCTGGAGCGCGGTGAGATCGTTCGGCCCTAGCGGAGTGGCGGCGGGGTGTGCAGACACAACGACCACGCCTGAGCCCTTCCCATCGCACGTGCCCCACCCGCGCGTACGATGTGCAACGCCCAGCCCGACGGCATGACACTTGGGGAGAGTCAGCCGGGTCCGGAGATCGTAGGGAGAGCCCTCAACAGTGTCAAGAAAGGCTGATGCGCATATGCGACCTAGCCTTCCACAGCTGCAGGGCCTGTTGACGGTCGCGGATCGCACGCTGCTGGAGGCCACCCGCGCCCAGGCCGAAGTGCACGGACTCGATCTCTGGCTCGTAGGCGGTGCGGTGCGCGATCTCGCCCTCGCCCGGCCGGTGCACGACCTCGACCTCGCGACCCGGGGCGACGCCGGCGCCCTCGCCACGGCGGTGGCCACCCGGCTGAACGCGAGCGTCCCCGGCGCGGCCACCGTCGAGCACGAGACACGCTTCGGCACCACCATGCTGCGCTTCGGGGCCGCGCGCCTCGACCTCGCCCGCCTGCGCTGCGAGCGCTACGCCCGCCCGGGCGCGCTCCCGGAAGTCACCTTCGTCGACGCCATCGAGGAGGACCTGGGGCGCCGGGATTTCACCGTCAACGCCATGGCGCTCGGCGTCGCCGGGGCGCAGGCGAACGTCCTCGTCGACCCGCTCGGCGGCCTGCGCGACCTGGACGCCCGCCGCTTGCGCGTGCTGCATCCCCGGTCGTTCATCGACGACGCGACGCGCCTGTGGCGGGGGGCGCGCACGGCGGCCGTCTTCGATCTTCGTCCCGATGCGGAGACCGCGCGCCTGATCGCCGGGGGCACGCGCTGGCTCGATACGATCTCGGGCGAGCGGATCATGGCCGAGATCGCGTTCACCGCGCAGCGCGGGCGCTCGGGGCGCACGCTGGCGCTGGCCGAGGAGTGGGGCGTGCTGCACGGGACGCACCCCGCGCTGCGCCTGGACGCGTCCACCGGACGGGCGCTGCGCCACCGGCCCGGCGCGATCCCCGTCGAGATCTTCGTCGCGCTCCTGCTCGCCCCGATTGCGCACCGCGAGGCGATCCTGCGCCGGCTGGCGGCCTCGCGCGCCCTCGGCACCGCCGCCCGCGATGCCGCGCGCCTGCTGGCGGCAGGGCGCCACGTCGCGGGCGCAGGGACGCCGCGCCGCGCGACGCCCGATGAGGTCGCGCCGCTTGAGAGCACCGGCACGGCGGCGCGCACCGCCGCCCGCTGGCTCGACCCGGCGGCCCAGGGTGCGCTCCAGCGCGATCTCGTGCGGTGGGGGCGCACGCGGCCCCTGCTCACCCCCGAAGCCCTCGTGCGGCTCGGCGTGCCGCGCGGGCCCGCGCTGGGCCGGACGCTGGACATGTTGCGCCGTGCGCGGTATCTCGGCACGCTGGAGACGGCCGCCGAGGCACGGCGGGAGGTACGGCGCACGATCGCCGCGCGCGGCGGCGCCGCGAGTTGAACTGGTGAGGTGAGATGGCTGACGGACGCTGCGACGTGTGCGGAGTGGAGGCGGAGCCCGTGCTCCTGCACGCCTGCTTCCGCTGTGACGCGAAGTACCACCTGAACCCGTACTCGAATGTGGACGGGATCGACTGTGGAGACGCGGTCCTCGGCCCCGAGGAAGGCCTGTTCTACTACTGCGCGCCCTGTCTGGACGAGATCGACAGGGAATTCAAGGCGTTCTTCGCGGGGATCCGCAAGCCGGTGCAGCCCCCGGAGCGGCCGGCAACCGCAGGGTCCCCGCCCCGGCGCCGCTTCCGGCGGATTGACCGATGACGCGCGGGGCGCCGGCGGATGGCGGCGCCGGCAGACCGCGGTCGTTCGGGCCGGTCTTCTTCTTCTGCCTCGGCGCGCTCGCGGCGAAGCTCGCCGCGGGACTCCTGCCGCCATTCTTCGCCAGCGCGTTCGACCTCGCGATCTACGCCGGCATCGCACTCGGCGTCGCCCTGGCCTACCGGCGCTTCGTGCGCCGCACCATCGAGGAGCGCCGCCGCGACCGTGCGCGGCGCGCGCGGCGAACCGCGACGCCGGCGGCGCCCCCCGCGGGGCCGGAAGCCGCGAGGGACCTCGAGGACCCGCAGTCGCGAGCCTAGCTACGCCCGCCCCGCGCGAACCACGTCACATCGCCGGTCTCGCCCACCGGCGTCGACTCCGGCGGCAGCGGCGTGTACCCGGCGCGCAGCATGAAGTACAGGCCGCGCCCGTTTGTCCGCGGCACGCGCGCCACGACCCGCCTGATGCCGTCGCGCCGCAATCGGCGCTCCATCACGAGCATCGCCTTCGTGCCGATCGCGCGGCCCCGTTGCCCGGGTGCGATCGCGACCGCGAAGAGCGCGGCCTCGCCGGGCGCCGGGTAGTCGCGCTGGACCACTGCGACACCGACGTCCTCGCCACCCTCGCGCACGAGATACCAGTCCGCCCGGTCCGGGAACTCGTGCAGCGGTCCCTCATGACCGTGCTCGATGCCGTCGGCGAGCGCGCCGCGCAGCGCGGGATCCGCGAGCACCGCCGCCGGATCGGCAGCCACCAGCGAGATGCCGAGGCCGCGCGCCCACGGCCCTCGGGCGGCCGGGCGGTGCGTGGCCGCGCTCACTCGAGCCACTGCTCCACCGCGCGCGGCAGCGCGTCCGCGCGCAGGCGTCTCACCTCGCAGTCCGGGAGCGCGTCCACGAAGATCTCGCCGTAGCTGCGGCGTACGATGCGGCTGTCCAGCACCGCGAACACCCCGCGATCGGTGGTCCCGCGGATCAGCCGCCCGAACCCCTGCCGAAACCGCAACACGGACTGCGGCACCGCGAACTCCGCGAAGGGATCCGCGAACTGCTCTGCGCGGCCGGCGTAGATCGGCTCGTTGGGGACGGGGAACGGCAGGCGCGTGATCAGGATCTGCGAGAGCGCGTCCCCTTGCACGTCGATGCCCTCCCAGAACGCCGCCGTGCCGAGCAGGATCGTGCGCGGGCGCTCCACCAGCAGCCGCAGCAAGCGCCCGGGAGACCCGTCGATGCCCTGCGCCAGCACCACGATGTCGTCGCGCGCGAGGAGATCGCGCAGGGCGTTCGAGGCAGCGCGCACGGCGGCGTGCGAGGTGAACAGCGCCAGGGTGCGCCCCCCGGCGGCGCGCGCCGCTCCGGCCAGCGTCTCGTGCAGCGCGCGGTCGTAGCCGGGCATGCCCGGCTCCGGCAGGTCCTCGACGAGCAACGCGAGCACCGCGCGCCGGTAGTCGAAGGGCGATGGCACCTCCAGGGTGTCCGCCTCACGCAGCCCGAGCCGGTCGAGCGTGAAGTCGAACGATCCGGCGGCTGTGAGCGTCGCGCTGGTCAGCAGGATCGACGCCCGGTCGCGGTACAGGTCATGCTCCAGGCGCTCCGCCACCTCGAGCGGCGCAAGGTGCAGGCGCTGATCCCCTTCCCCGATCGCCAGCCAGGCGATGTCGTCGCGGCGCGGCTGGAGCGCGGTCCGCCGCAGCGTGTCGCGCGCGGCGCCCAGCGCTTCGGCCGCCTGCGTCGCCTCGCCGCGCAGGGCCTCCGCCAGCACGCTGGCGCCCTCCGGCAGCGCGCCGGCGGCGTCGCGCACCTGGATCACGCGCTCCGCGACGATCTGCATCGCGAGGTCGAGCTGCATCGCGGCCTCGGCGGCCTCCTCCCACGCGGGCTGCGCACGGCGCGCGGCGGTGAGCGAGATCTCGCGGCGCGGACCGCCATTCTCCTCGGCGTGCTCGTCGGCGAAGGCGCGCAAGGCGTCGGCGAACGGGCGCACGTGCTCGCGCGCTGCGGCGACGGCGATCTCGAGACGGTCCGCGAGCGGCGCGAGGCTGGCGAGGGGGGACAGCGCGAGTTCACTGCCCTGCCCGATCCCCTGCAGGCGGCGCACGAAGCCCGCCTCGCCGTGGCGATCGAGCTGCCCCAGGCGGTCGATCAGGTCGCGCACGTCGCGCGCGGAAAACGACGCGCCGTAATGCTGCGTCGCGACGTCCTCCAGGCGGTGCGCCTCGTCGATCACGAGGTGGCGGTAGGGCGGCAGCACCTGGTCGGCGCGCGCGGCGTTCGCCAGGAGCAGCGCGTGGTTGACCACGACGGCGTGCGCCGAGGCGGCACGAGCCCTCGCCCGCAGCAGGAAGCACGATCCGTCGCGGACGTACGCGCAGCGGCGCTGCAGGCAGTCCGTGCCGTCGGCGTTGATCTGCTCCCACGCCGGACGCTCCTGCGAGGTCATGTAGAGCTCGGTCAGGTCGCCGGTCTCAGTGCCGGGGAGCCACGCCGCCACCCGCCCGAAGAGGCGCACCTCCGGCTCGCTGCGCGGCGAGGGATCCATGCGCACCTGTGCCCAGCGCTCCCGGCAGAGGTAGTTGGTGCGCCCCTTCAGCACGGTGGCGCGGAGGCTCCCCGGCTCGAACCCGGCGATCTCCTCGACGAGCGCCGAGGCGACCGGCAGGTCCTTGTTCGCGAGCTGATCTTGCAGGTTCAGGGTGTGCGTGGAGATCACCACGCGGTCGTCGTTGCGCAGGGCGTGCAGCAGTGCGGGCAACAGGTACGCCAGCGACTTCCCCGTCCCCGTGCCGGCCTCCACCGCGAGTGCGCCGCCGGTGTGCAGATGACGCGCCACCGCCTGCGCCATCGTCTCCTGACCGGCGCGCCGCTCGTACGCGGGGAGCAGGTCCGTGCGCGCGGCAGCGAGGGTGAAGAGCGCCGCGATCTCCTCGGGGAGCGCCGGCAGCGCCGGGTCGCGCGGCACCAGCGGGGCCAGGTGCACGCGCGCGGGCGGCAGCGGGAGCGCTGACATGATCGTGCGCGCCGCCGCGCCATCGAGGGCATCGAGTCCGCCGCTCTTCGCGAGCGCGTCGTCGATCAGCGACGCGAACGCCCAGTCCGCGCGCGCGGCGAACGCGCGCAGCTCAAGCAGCAGGGAGCGTGGGAGCGCCTCCAGCTTCGCGAGCAGCGCGAGGAAGATGTCCCGCGTCGCCTCGGCATCGGCGAGCGCGCGGTGCGCGACCGGCATGTGCACCCCCACCGCGACCGCGAGCGATCCGAGGTTCAGCCGCGTGGCCGTGGGCAGCAGCACGGAGGCCAGCTCCCACGTGTCGAACGCGGGCCCCGGCGGGAGGATCTGCTCGGCGCGCAGGAACGCGAGGTCGAACGCGATGTTCTGCCCGACGATCGCACGATCGCCGATGAACTCGCGGAGCGCCTCGCGCACATCGCCGAACCGGGGGGCGCCCTTCAGGTCGGCATCCGCGATGCCGGTGAGCTCGCGGACCTCGCGCGGGATGCCGCGACCGGGGTCGATGAACGTGGCGAAGTTCTCGAAGGAGCCCGTGCGGTCGAACCGCGTCGCGCCGACCTCGATGATCTGGTCGCTGTCCATGTTGAGCCCGGTGGTCTCCAGGTCGAGCGAGACGAAGGCATCCAGCAACGGGGCCGCCCTTCCGGCGATCGCCTCCCACGGTGTCCGGCGAGCGTACGCCCTCGTGCGCTCACCGTCGGCGAGGGGTCGCGCCGGTCCCGAGTCGAAGCAGGATACGAGGCGCCGCCGCCCACGGACCAGCGACCGTCGCCGGGTGGCTGGCGCTTACTCCCACGCGGCGAGCGCGGGGAGCATCCCCGCGAAGGCGACGGTCGCGACCAGGCCGCAGCCCATCACCACCAGCATCTCGCCGCGATTCCCAAGACCCCGTACGAACGCGTACAGTCCGGCAGCCCCCAGCGCCACGAGGCAGACGAGGATCGAGAACCTCGGCATCGGCACGGAGATGGAGACCGCGCCCAGCAGCAGCCCGATCAACGTCCAGCCGATGAGCATGCCGTTGACGGCGGCGATGGTGAGCGCCGGCAGGCTCACTCGCAGCGCCGACAGCTGCTGCGGCCACCGGGGCGACCGCCCAACAGCGATCACGAGCAGCGCCGTGTCGATCAGCCCGACGAGTGCTCCCGTGACCCATCCTGCGAGCAGGTGACGCGCGATCTCGGGGTTGAGGAGCGGGGCCAGGTTCATGCTCCCGCACCCGGCGACTCCGCGGCCACCGCCTCCACCCGCAAGGCGGCCGCGCGCGGCAGGGTGTGGGCCTCGATCACCGTCGCGCCGGTGGAGCCAAAGTCGCGCCGGAGCTCGGCGACGCGCGCGCCCTCGGTCACCAGCAGGAAGACGGCGGGGCCCGCGCCGCACAGGTGCAGCCGGGGCGCGCCCGCGGCGCTGTAGGCGGCGTAGTGCGCGACCAGCTCCGGCTGCGTGCGCTCGATGACGCGCTCGAAGACGTTGACGAGGTCGTTCGTCGGCGGCGGCGCGTTGCGCGCAATGCGATGCGCCAGGCGCTCCGCGATGTGGCCGTGGCTGAAGTCCTGCGGCACGAGCGCTGCGTACCGGCGCGCGGTCTTCGCCTCCCCGCCCGGCACCGGGGGGACAAGGATCAGCATGCGCAGCGGGCGCATGTCGCGCAGCGCCTCGACGCGCTCGCCGCGGCCGGTGCAGCGGGCCGTGCCGCCATGCACGAAGAACGCCACGTCCGATCCGATGCGCGCGCCGATCGAGGCGAGTCGATCCGTGCCGAGCCCGAGCGACCAGAGGGCGTTGAGCCCGCGCAGCACCGCTGCTGCATCGGACGACCCTCCGCCCAGGCCCGCGGGCGAGGGAATGCGCTTCTCGATCGCGATGCGCACGTCGGTCGTCCGGGCGACCTCCTCGGCGAGCAGGCGCGCGGCGCGCCCGGCGAGGTCATCCTCGGGGTCGATCCCGCCCGAGTACGCCCCGGTCAGCACGACCTCCAGCCCCGCGCCGGGCGGGCGTGCCGTGATCAAGATCCGATCGGCGAGGTCGAGGGTGGTCATCACCGTGTCGATCTCGTGGTAGCCGTCCGGGCGGCGCCGGATCACCTCGAGCGCGAGATTGATCTTGGCGGGTGCGATCAGCCGCACCCCCGTACCTGCGGGGCCGGCAGCGCGTGCCTCAGTTGACATCAAGGGCGTCCGGGTAGCGCTCGCGGAAGGCATGGTAGAGGCGCTCCCAGTCCCGGAGGTCCAGGTGCTGCGCGCGCGCCCCGGGGTCGATCCCCGCGGACTCGATGACGTCGCGCACCTGCGCGGGCTCCAGCCCCAGCTCCTCCGGGAAGACGTTGTGGATCTGCTTCCGCGGCTGCGCGAAGCCGGCACGCAGCACGTGAAAGAAGACGGCGAGCTCCTCCGGCGGCAGGTCCACGGCCGGGTGGTCGAGGCGCGTGATCTCGACGACGGCGGACTGCACCTTCGGCGGCGGCCAGAACGCCGTTGCCGGGACGTCGAAGAGCAGACGCGGCACGCCGTACACCTTCACGGACAGCGACAGCAACGACTCGTGGCCAGGCCCCCCGACCATGCGCTGCGCCACCTCGCGCTGCACAAGCACCACGATGCGCGCCGGCGCGGGCTCGGACTCCAGCAGGCGCCGCACGATCGGCTGCGTGATGTAGTAGGGCAGGTTGCCCACGGCGATGTACGGCGGCTGTACGCCCGCTTCCACCAGCAGCTCGCCGGGCGCGAAGTCCAGGATGTCCGCCGCGAGCACGTGCAGCCGGTCGTACGCGCCGAGCCGCGCGCGCGTCGAGGCGGCGAGCTCTTCGTCGATCTCCACCGCCACCACGGTCGCGCCGCGCTTCGCGAGCTCCTCGGTGAGACCGCCGGGGCCTGCGCCGATCTCGAGCACCACGTCGTCAGGCGTGAGCGCCGCCGCGTCGGCGATGTCGCTCAGGATCAGCTCGTCCACGAGGAAGTGCTGGCCGAGCGCCTTCCTCGGCGTCACGCCCAGGTGGCGCAGGTAGTCGGGCATGTCGTCCGGTTGCGGTGGGGCGGGCTTGCGCTTCGGCAGGCCGAGCCTGCGAGCGCGCGAGGACGGCCGGCGGGCCGGCCGAGGTCCGGGTCGTCTGGGGCTCATCGCTCCCCCCGCATCCTCGGCACGGCCCGATCCCGGCGCAGGTGGCCGTGCCCCGCCATCGTTCGACGCTGCCGGCTTGCTCCCGCTGGCCTGCTCAAACCCGGCGACCCTGTGGCACCCGACGCGTTCGACGTACCGTTGCTGCCTTCCGGCCCTGGCGGGGTTAGCCGGGCGTCGCCGCACAGGACCAGGCTCTCAACGCCGCCTGGCGCTCGCAGTCCCTTCAGACGTCAATCTCGGACGGGCATTCAGCCCCGCTGAAGCGGATTGCGGGTACAGGGCACCGCTAACTCCCCGCCTAGCACGACCATTTCCAGCGTATCAGCGGCCCTCGGCGGGGCATAGGGGCGCGCCCCCGGCGCCGCGCGATACAATCCCGTCTCGTCCCGCGCTGCCGGCGCGTCGCCTGCATCCCGGCTGCACCGCGAGCCACGAGGAGGCCCTGTGCGCGTCCTGTCCATCAGTCACCGCATGCCCGGCATCGAGATCGACAATCACTCCCTGTTCAACGCGCCGACGCTGTTCGACTACGACGCGATCGTGATCGATGCCGGGGGTGTCTTCGACAGCGTGCGGGCTGCGGCGCGCGGCGAGGGCGAGTTCCTGACGCACGCCGACGTGCCGGTGGTGAACGGCGCTCCCATCGACGGGGCCGCGAGCCTCGCGGCGCTCCTGCAGCGGCGGCGGGACGAGGTGCAACGCGCACTGGAGCGCGGCGCGACGGTGGTGGTGTATGCCTGCGCGCCGTCGCATTTCGCGGGCGTGGCGGGATTCACGGGCGTGGACACGTACTTCTATCTCCCCGCGCCGGACGGCATGGCGTGGGACGCGGCGACGATCACCGGCGGAGAGGGCGAGCGTGCGGTAGTGGTCGATCACGATCACCCGTTCGTGCGCGTCTTCGAGACCTTCGAACGCAACCTGCTGTACCGCGCGTACTTCAACGAGCGCGCGCCGGGGTTCGCGCGTTACGCGAAGGTGTTCCTCCGCTCACCCGGTGGCGCACCGGTGGGCGTGGAGTTCCCCGTGCTCGCGGGCCGCGTGATCTTCATGCCGGCGCTCAGCCATACCGCCGACGACTTCGCCTCGAACGAGGGCGCGGCGACGGCCGCGGCCGCCGACGAGCTGCTGGGCATCGCGAGCGGGACCACCCCCTACTGGGCGCGGGACATCGATGTTCCCGGCCTCGCGGAGCGCGAGGCCGCCGTGGAGCGGGCGCAGGCGGCGCGGGACGCCGCACAGGCGGAGCTCGACGCCGCCACGACCGCCGCGGCCGCGCGCGCTTCGATCCGCGGCGTCTTGTGGGCCAGCGGCAACGCCTCGCTGCTGTCCGCCGCGCTCGCGTGCGCGGAGGCGATCGGCTTCGAGTGCGGCCACACGCCCGAGGGCGACCCGGTGCTCCTGGACGGCGACGCGCAGGTGCACGTGGTGGCGGCGGCGTCCGCCGAGGCCGTCGGGATGTCGGCGCACTACCGGCTGCGCCAGCACGTGGACCGCGTGATCGCGGAGCGTGCGTTCGCCCCGCGCGGGCTGGTGATCGCGAACGGCCAGTGCCTTGCCAGTCCCGCCGAGCGGCAGCGCGAGATCGAGGATTCGCTGCGCGTGGCGGCGGAAGCCACCCGGTACGCGGTGCTGCCGGCCCGGGCGCTGTTCGCCGCCGCGATCGCGGCGCTGCAGGCCGCGTCGCCGGAGACCCTGGCAGCCGTGCGGCAGCGCATCTGCGGCACGGACGGCATCGTGGCGCTGGATGACCTGGTCACAGCGCACGAGCCGGGCGCCGACAGCGGCGAGGGGGCGTCGCCTGATCCCGCCTAGCGCGACTCCGCTGGGCGCGATCCCACCTGGTCGAGACTCCGGTTGACCTCGGTTGGGGCGCCGTAGTCGACCCCCGGGACGTCAAAGCCGAAGAGACGGTGGAACGCGAGGCGATAGCCGCCGTAGTCGGACAGTGCGCGGAAGTTCTCCGTCGACAGTTGCTCCCAGATCGCTGCGACCTCGGACTGCACGTCCGGCGCCATCTCCCGGTCGTCGAGGCGGATGCGGCCGTGGGCGTCCGTCGCAGGCGTCACGCCGGGAGCCGCGTAGTCGCGGAAGAGGCGCACGATCTGCTCGATCGCCTCCTCGTGCGTGCCGCGCTCCTTCATCAGCTTCATCAGCACGCTGAGGTACAACGGCACGGCCGGGATCGCGGCCGAGGCCTGCGTCACCACGGCCTTGTTCACGCTCACCCACGCACCGCCGCCCACCGCGCCGCCCAGCACGCGATCGAGGGTGTGACCGGTCTCCTCCAGATGCTCCTTGGCGTGACCAATCGTCCCGTCCCGGTAGATCGCCGCGGTGAGCTCGGGCCCGATGTACGAGTAGGCGATGGTCCGCGCGCCGGGGGCAAGGAGCTGCTCGTGGAGCAGGAGCTCGATCCAGTCGGACCAGTCCTCGCCGCCCATCACCCGAACGGTATTCTCGATCTCGTCCCGGGTGGCGGCATCGATCGAGGCGCTCGTGACCGCCTCGCCGCGGAGGTCGAAGGCCTTGCCCGTGTAGCGCCGGCCGATGGGCTTGAGCGTGCTGTTCCAGATCTCGCCGGTGTGCGTATCCCGACGCCGCGGCGCGGCCAGCGAATAGATCACGAGGTCCACGGGCCCCAGCCGGCGGAGCGCGTCCACCGTCTGCTGCTTCACCTCGGCCGAGAACGCGTCGCCGTTGATCGTCTCGAAGGTGCGGCCCTCGGCGCGCGCGAGCCGGTGTGCCTCGGCGAGGTTGTACCAGCCTGCCGTGGCGGTCTTCGTCTCCTCGGGCGCCTTCTCCAGGCACACGCCGAGCGTCCGCGCGCCGTATCCGAAGCACGCGACCAGCGCGCTGGCGAGCCCGTAGCCGGTGGATGAGCCGATCACCAGCACGGTGCCGATGTGCGCGGTGATGCCCGCGCGCCGGACCACCTCCACCTGTTCCCGGATGTTTGCGGCGCACCCCTCGGGGTGGGATGTGAGCGAGATGAATCCCCGGATCCGCGGCTCGACCACCTGCAGCGACATGCATGCTCCCGAACTGACCACCGTTGCCCCGCTGCACTCTAGCGCACGCCGCCAGAGGCGTCGCGAGGTACCCGCCCCGTCAGCGTGCCGTCGAGGTAGCGGCACGCCGGTCAGTCGCGCACCTTCAGGACCGCCATGAACGCCTCCTGCGGCACCTCGACGGAGCCGAGCATCTTCATGCGCTTCTTGCCCTTCTTCTGCTTCTCGAGCAACTTGCGCTTGCGCGTGATGTCTCCGCCGTAGCACTTCGCGAGGACGTTCTTGCGCATCGCCTTCACGGTCTCGCGCGCCACCACGCGCCCACCGATGGCGGCCTGGATCGGCACGTCGAACATCTGCCGGGGGATCAGGCCCTTCAGCGCGAGCGCGAGCTTGCGCCCCTGCGGCGCGGCGTCCTCGGTGGGGACGATGGCGGAGAGCGCGTCCACGGGGTCGCCGTTGACGAGGATGTCGAGGCGGGAGACGTTCGCGCGCCGGTATCCCTCCAGCGCGTAGTCCATGGCCGCGTACCCGGAGGTGCGGGACTTCAGATGGTCATAGAACTCCACGAGGATCTCGGCCAGCGGCAGATGGTACGTGGCCAGCACGCGCGACTCGCCCTCGTCCGCGGCGTGGTCCAGGTACTCCACGCGGTCGAACTCGCCGCGGCGTTCGTCCACCAGCTGCATCACCGTGCCGATGAAGCGCGCGGGCATGGTGATGGAGACGCGGACCCACGGCTCGCGGATCTCCGAGACCTCGTTGGGGGGCGGCAGCTCGGCGGGCGAGTCGATCGTGATCTCCTCGCCGTTGGATCGCGTGAGCTGGTACTCCACCGATGGCGCCGTCGCCACCAGGTCGAGGTCGAACTCCCGCTCCAGCCGCTCCTGCACGATCTCCATGTGCAGCAGGCCCAGGAACCCGCATCGGAAGCCGAAGCCCAGGGCCGCGCTGCTCTCCGGCTCCCACTGCAGCGAGGCGTCGTTCAGGGTGAGGCGCTCCAGGGCGTCGCGCAGGTCTCCGTACGCATCCGAGTCCGTAGGATAGATCCCGGCGAACACCATTGCCTTGGCCGGCTGGTACCCGGGCAGGGGCTCCCCGGCGCCGCCGGCACCGTCCGTGGTGACGGTGTCACCCACGCGGCTCTGCGACACTCCCTTGAGCCCCGTCGCGATGTACCCGACTTCCCCGGCCTCCAGGATGTCGCACTTCTGGAATCCCGGGCGGAAGTAGCCGACCTCGACGGGCTCGAAGCGCGAGGCCTGCTGCATCAGCCGCATGCGCTCACCCATGCGCGCCCGGCCCTGCATGACGCGCACGTAGACCAGCACGCCCTTGAACGCGTCGTACTTCGCATCGAAGACGAGCGCGCGCAGGGGTGCATCGCGATCGCCGCCCGGCGCCGGGACGCGCTCGACCACGGCCTGCAGGATCTCGCCGACCCCTGCGCCGGTCTTGCCGGAGGCGAAGACCACCTCCTCGGGCGAGAAGCCGATGACGTCGATGAGCTCCTGCGCCACGCGTTCGGGCTCGGCGGATGGCAGGTCGATCTTGTTCACGACGGGGATCAGCTTCAGATCGAGGTCCAGCGCGAGGTAGACGTTCGCCAGCGTCTGCGCCTGGATGCCCTGGGTGGCGTCCACCACGAGGATCGCGCCCTCGCACGCGGCGAGTGCGCGGGAAACCTCGTACGTGAAGTCCACGTGGCCGGGGGTGTCGATCAGGTTGATCTCGTACTGCTCGCCGTCGGCCGCGGTGAAGGGCATGCGCACGGCCTGCGCCTTGATTGTGATCCCCTTCTCGCGCTCCAGATCCATGGAGTCGAGCACCTGCTCGCGCATGTCGCGGGAGTCGATGGCGCCCGTCATCTCGAGCATGCGATCGGCGAGCGTCGACTTGCCGTGGTCGATGTGCGCGATGATCGAGAAGTTGCGAATGCGAGATTGTTCCACGCAACCATCCTAGCCGGTAGGGAGGATACGCGTGGGCGGGGCCGTCCGGTCCGCACCCGACAAGACGATGCCCCGCCTTGCGGCGGGGCATCGATGAGGTGCTTCCGGACGGGCGGTACCCGTCGTGGCGCCGGGCTAGACGCGGTGGCAGGCCACCCAGTGATCGGGGATGTGCTCGCGCCACTCCGGCACGCGCTCGCGGCACTCATCGACGGCGATCGGGCAGCGCGTGTTGAAGACGCAGCCCGGAGGCGGCCGGAGGGGCGAGGGCACGTCGCCGGTGAGGATGATCCGCTCGCGCTTGCGCTCCACCTCGGGGTCCGTGATCGGCACGGCCGACATCAGGGCCTTGGTGTACGGGTGCAGCGGGTTCTCGTAGAGCTCGTTGGACTCGGCGAGCTCCATCATCTTGCCCAGGTACATGACGGCGACGCGGTCCGAAATGTGCCGGACCACGGCGAGGTCGTGTGCGATGAACAGGTACGTCAGGCCGAACTCACCCTGCAGATCGTCCAGCAGGTTGATCACCTGCGCCTGGATCGACACGTCCAGCGCAGACACCGGCTCGTCACACACGATGAAGTCCGGCTCGACGGCGAGCGCCCGGCCGATGCCGATGCGCTGGCGCTGCCCGCCGGAGAACTCGTGCGGGAAGCGGCGGGAGAAGGCCGGGTTCAGGCCCACGGCCTGCATGATGTACTGGACGCGATCGGCGCGCTCCGACCCCTTGTACAGGCCGTGGATGGCGAGCGGCTCACCGATGATCTGCTGCACGCTCATCCGGGGGTTCAGGCTGGAGAAGGGGTCCTGGAAGATCATCTGCATCCGCCGCCGGAAGCGGCGGAGCTCCGTGCCACCCAGCGTGGTCAGCTCGGTGCCCGCAAAGTTCACGGTGCCGGAGGTCGGTCGGTGCAGCTGGAGCACGGCCCGTCCGGTGGTGGACTTGCCGCACCCGGACTCGCCCACCAGGCCCAGCGTCTCGCCGCCCTTGACGTCGAAGCTCAGGCCATCCACGGCGCGGACATCGGCGATCTTATGCTGAATCAGCAGGCCGGCGGTGACGGGGAAGTACTTGACCAGGTCCCTGACCGAGACCAGGACTTCACCCTCGCGGACACGGCGCTTTTCGTCGACGGCAGTTGTCGTCATGATGCTCCCCTCGCCTTAGCGCGCGGCCGCGATGCTGGCGGTCTCTCGGGTTCGGGCGTCGGTCTGCGGGTTGCGCCAGCAGCGAGCGCTGTGCGCGGTCACCTTCACCTCGAGCTCCGGGTGCTCCTTGTCGCACTTCTCGATCGCCCACTCGCAGCGCGGCCGGAACGGGCAGCCCGGGATCTGCTGGATGAGCAGCGGGGGCTGACCCTCAATCGTGGCCAGGCGCACTTTCTCGGTGGCGTCCAGCCGAGGCACGGACGCCATCAGCCCGACGGTGTACGGGTGTGCCGGCCGCTTGAAGATGTCCGTGGCGGAGCCGCTCTCCACGATCTCCCCGGCGTACATCACGTTCACGCGGTCCGCGTACCGTGCGACGATGCCGAGGTTGTGGGTGATGACCAGGACGGCGGTGTTGAACTCCTTGGAGAGCCGGGCCATGATCTCCAGGATCTGCGCCTGGATGGTCACGTCCAGTGCCGTCGTCGGCTCATCAGCGATGAGCAGCTTCGGGTTGCAGGCGAGCGCCATGGCGATCATGACGCGCTGGCGCATGCCGCCGGAGAACTGGTGCGGGTAGTCCTTCAGGCGCTGACCGCCCTCCGGGATGCCGACCATCCCCAGGAGCTCGATGGCGCGTGCGGTCGCTTCCTCGTCACCGAGGCCGAGGTGCAGGAGGATGGCCTCCTTGATCTGCTGCCCGATGCTGAGCACCGGGTTCAGCGAGGTCATCGGCTCCTGGAAGATCATGGCGATGCGGTTGCCGCGGATGGCGCGCATCTCGGCGTCGGAGACCTTCATCAGGTCCCGGCCCTCGAACATGATCTCGCCATCGACGATGCGTCCCGGCGGGTTCGGAATGAGCCGCAGGATGGACATCGCCGTGACGGACTTGCCGCATCCGGACTCTCCCACCAGGGCGAGCGTCTCGCCCTCGTCGAGGTCCCAGGTCACGCCGTCAACAGCGCGAACTACGCCCTCGTCCGTGAAGAAGTACGTGCGGAGGTTCTTGACTTCGAGCAGCTTCGCCATGGATCCCCCTCGCGTCATCGGACGCGTCCCATCGCTGTTTCACCCACCACCGGCGAGCCGGTGGCTGGTGGGGAAGAGGAGACTCGAACTCCTACGCCTTGCGGCACGTGATCCTAAGTCACGCTCGTCTGCCAGTTCCGACACTTC
>JBAYVN010000007.1:0-54741 GCA_041674525.1 Dehalococcoidia bacterium
CGCGCCCGTCGAGCTGTTCAGCACCAGGCCCGCGGGCAGTGCGCCCGACACGATCGAGTACGTGTACGGCGCCGTCCCGCCGCTCGCCACCAGCGACGACGAGTACGCCGTCGCCACCGTCCCCACCGGCGCGGGCGCACTCAGCGACACCGACGACGGAGGCGGACCGCCCGTGATCGTGACGGAGAGCGAGCCGAGGTTGTCGGCGTAGTCGCCGCCGTCGTTGTTCGCGAAGACGAGCAGGCCGGTGCCCGTCAGCACCGTCGGGCCCACGCCCGCGAGCGTCCACGGGCCATCGCCCACGTGCGCCACCAGCGCGTTCGCGTACGCCGAGGGCAGCGGGTAGAAGCCCGTGCCGATCGCCACCGATCCGTCGCCGTCCGTAGTGCATCCCCCGCCGCACGCATCCCACGTGCCCGAGGAGGTGACGGTGACCGAGCCACCGCTCAGCGTGATCCCGCTCGAGAACCAGCCGGTGGAGCCGTGGACGGCCGGGTCGCCCGCGGTGGCGGGGACGGTCACGGTGGTACCCGACGAGGCAGCCGCGATCGTCACGGAGACGGAGCCCGAGTTGTCCCCGTAGTAGCCGCCGTCGTTGTCGGCGAACTGCAGGAGGCCGGTGCCGCTGATGGCGGTCGGACCGGCGCCGATCTGCGTCCACGGGCCGCTCCCCACACGGGCGATCAGCGTGCCCGCAAGGGAGCTGGGGAGCGGCTGGAACCCGGTACCGAACGCGGGAGTCCCGTCCGGTCCGCTCGCACAGCCGGCGTTCGACCCTACGTCGCATGCGGCCCAGGTGCCGGTGGCGGTGACCGTCACGGTCTCGCCGGCAAGCGTCACCCCGCTGTCGAACCACCCGGTCGAGCCACCGACGGCCGGGTCGCCCGCGGTCGCGGGAACGGACACCGTCACCGGAAGCGCCGCGGCGTGGGCCCTCGGACTCGTCACGAGCACCAGCATCAGGACCGCCAGTGCGACCGTGACGGTCCCCCTGAGGACGTGCGGAGTGTTGAAATTCATATGAGCCAGCTCCATGAGGCACGCACGCGCGTGCCGAAGTGGTGCACGGCACCACCTCCACACACAACAGGCTAGAGAACGGCCCCGCCGCGTTCCACGAGGCGCGAGGATCGGTACGGTTGAGCTTCGGTAGAGACAACGAGCAGTGTCGAATCTCGGCCGAGCGCCCGTCCAGATTCACATGAATTCAGACATTGTTATGTCTATTCGATGCGATCACCGCCGGCAGCCGCCGGCGTCCTCCGCACGAACGCGAACGAGAGGACCAGGCCCAGGGCAAGCGCACCGCCACCGACGAGGATGGCGCTGCGCTCCATGTACCACGCCAGGCCCACCGCCCCCAGCAACCCGGCGAGCGACGGCAGCGGGACGCCGAGGATCGCGGGCCGGACCCGGAACGGACGCGCCCGATCGGGCTGCAGGATACGGAGGCGCATCACGGAGGCGTTCACCACCACGAAGAGCGTGAACACCGCGAAGTTGGTGACCTGCGCAACAAACCCCAGGTCGCCAGTCAGCGCGAACGCGATGGCGACCGCCGTGCCCGCGAGGATCGCGATCCACGGCGTGCCACGCGCCGGCCACACCCGTCCCATCACGGCGGGCAGCAGCCCCCGCCGAGCCATCCCGTAGACCGCGCGCGCGCCCGTCGCCAGCACCAGGAGGACCGTGTTGAAGGTGGCGAAGAGCGCGATCAGGGTGATCCCGCTGGCATACCTCGACCCGGCGAGGCGTTCGACGACCACCGCGAGCGGCGCCTCGGAGGCCGCCAGCTCCTCCCACGGCACCACCGACACCACCACGGAGGCGACCGCCACGTACACCACCGTAGTCACCGCGACCGCGGTCAGGAGGGCCGCCGGGATCGTGCGTGTCGGGTTCGACACCTCCTCGGAGAGCGTCGCGATCTCCTCGAAGCCCTCGTACGCGAAGAAGACGAGGGCGGCCGCGCCCAGCAGTCCCGCTGTGCCGCCGTGCACGGACAGCAGGTCCACGCTGCCCAGGTGCGGCGCGCCCAGGGCGATCACGAACAGCAGCCCGCCGACCTCGATCAGCGCGAAGACACCGGCGAGGCTCACCGTTTCGACGACGCCGAGCAGGACGATTGCGGCGCACACCAGCAGCACGACGACGGCGATCAGCGTGCGGTCGATGCCGGTCATGGCGGCGAGGTAGCTGCCGAAGCCCAGCGCGACCGCGGGCGCAGCGACGCCGTTGACGGCGATGTCCATCCATCCCGTGACGAATGCGACCCGGGCGCCGAACGCCTCCTTGGCGTACGCCGCCGCCGCCCCGGCCTCCGGGAACATCGAGGTCAGCTCGGCGTAGGAGAGCCCGGTACCCGCGGCGAGCAGCGCCGCGACCACGAACGAGGCCCACACCCCGTCACCGGCGATCCCGGCGGCCTCGCCAATGAGGACGTAGATCCCCGCGCCCAGAACGATCGCCACGCCCGACACGGCGGCGCCGAGAAAGCCCACCCGGCGGTGGAGTCCGCCGCCGGCATCCGTGCCTGCGCCCGCGCGCGCGTCCGTCGAGTCGCCCGCCTCGCGCATGCCTGCACGATACACGTCCGGCGCGCCGAGAGGCGGAACCGGCGCCGCTGCCGCGCGAGGAAGCCGTCGGCTCGCGAGACGCGCACGTACACGGTCCGCGGTTGACCTGGACGCCGGGGCGACGGATATGATGCCGCAGGTTCGGCGGGCCGCCGCGGGCGCACACCACAGCGCACACCACAACAGAGCACGAGGCACGCCCCGCATGGCCACCGCCCCCCACTCACCGAACCTCCCCGCAGCCTCCGGCTTCCCGCTGTCACCCGAGGTCAGGCGGGCGGCGATCCTGACGATCAGCCTGGTCGTCCTCTGTCAGTCAGCCCAGGGCCTGGTACAGGGAGGGCTCGCCCTCTTCCTTCCCCGCATCCGCCCCGAACTCGACCTGACGTTCACCCAGGGCGGATCGCTCTCCTCCGTCTCCACGCTGGTCTATGCGTTCATGCAGATCCCCGCCGGGTACCTGGTCGACCGGTTCGGACCGCGGCGACTCTTCTTCATCGGCGCGCTGGGAACGAGCGTGCTGGCATGCTCCTTCGCGCTCATCCATTCCTATCCGCTGCTGCTGGTGAACCAGGGCGCGGCGGGGTTCTTCCGATCCCTGCTCTTCGCGCCCGGTCTCGTGCTGATGGCATCGTGGTTCCCGCCCAACCGGCGCGCGACGGCGATGGGCCTGTTCGTCGCCGGCGGATTCACCTCGAACATCGTGTTGAACCTGATCGGACCGACGCTGGAGGCGTGGTTCGGCTGGCGCGTCACGTTCCTCATCTTCGCGGCGCTGGGCATCGCCGCCGCGCTGGCATACGGACGGCTGGCGAAGGAGCGTCCGCGCTCCCCCGGCCGCGCCGCGAGCATGCGCGAGGCGCTGAGCCTCTTCCGCTACCGGGTGATGTGGGTGCTGGGCGGGATGCAGTTCGTGCGGTTCTTTGTGGCGCTGGGGGTCGGGTTCTGGCTGCCCTCGCTGCTGGTGGCGGACAAGGGCTTCTCGCTGCACACCACGGGTCAGCTGATCGCCCTGAGTGCGGCGCTCACCGTGCCGTCCAACTTCCTCGGCGGGTACATCTCGGACCGCCTGCACAATCCGCTGGGCGTGATCGCGTTCTCGATGGCGGCGCTCGCAGCGAGCAGCGTGCTGATCGTGCTGGCGCCCAGCACCGTCATGCTGATCGCGGCCATGTGCGTGAACGCGGTCTTCGTGCAGTTCTACTTCGGCCCACTGTTCGCGGTCCCGATCGATCTGCTGGGCGCGCGGCGGGCGGGGATTTCCAGCGGGTTCTCCAACCTGTTTGCCAACCTCGGCGGGTTCGCCTCCACCGTGGGGCTCGGCGCGGTGAAGGACGCCACCGGGTCGTTCGCCGCCGGATTCTTCGCGATCGCTGCCTGCTGCATGATCGGCATCGGGTTCACCGCGTACCTGGCGATGATCCAGCGCCACTGGACGCCGCCCGAGGACTGATCCGGCTGGGGCCGGCCGGACTCGCGAGGCGGCGGCTGGCCACTCGGGCGCTGGCGGCGCCGATTGGGCGTGTCGCTCAGGCCCCGCGGGCCATACGCTCGCCACGGAGGTGTCCTCGCGTGGAACTGCTGATAGTCTTCCTCGTCGCCGCGTTCGCCGCGCTCATGCAGGCCGCGGTCGGCTTCGGCTTCGCCGTGGTGTTCACCCCCCTGCTCTCGCTGGCGATGGGCGCGCGCGACGCCATCGCGCTGTCGCTGATCCTGAGCATGAGCCTGTCGCTAGTCGTGTACTTCGGCGACCGGCCGCGGGCCCCCCTGCGTAGCGTGCTGCCGATGTTCCTCGCGGCGACCGTGGTGACGCCGCTGGGCGTCTACGTGCTCGCGGTCGCCGAGGATCACGTGCTGCGCATCGCGATCGGTGTCGCCGTGCTCGCTTCGGTCGTCGGGACGGTGGTCAGTCCCCACCCGGTTGGGGAGCGGCGCCAAAACCTGCCGGCCGTCCTCGGCGTGGGCGTGCTCTCTGGGCTCCTGCGCGGCGCGACAGGGATGGGCGGCCCGCCCGTGGTACTGTACGAGCACTGGCGCGGCGCGCCGATGGCGGACATCCGCCGCCGCCTGCTGGCGTTCTTCGCGATGACCGGAGTGACCGGGACGCTGCTGGCCGCCGGGAGCGGCATCTTCACGCTCGACATGGTCGCGCACTCCGCGGCGGGCCTGCCCGCGGTGGCGATCGCCCTGTACGGCGGCCGCTTCATCCGCCCGCGGCTCACGCCCTTCTGGTTCCGCGTGCTCTCCATGGGACTGCTCGTCTTCATGAGCGCCGTCTCGATCGTCGGCGCGCTCCGCTAGCCGGGCACGGCACACGCTCCCTCCACCACGCGACAACGCCGCCCCGGGGGGCGGCGTTGCGGTGTGGCACTGGTGCCCGGGGTGCGGCTCAGCGCAGCGGGGGCCGAGGGCTAGCGGCGGCGGCGCGAGAACGCGATCGCGGGCTCGGAGCGCTCGCCGGCGCGGACCGCCGGGCGTGCGGCGCCTTCGTGGTCACCATGGCGTACCGCGCGGACCGCGCCGCGGGACGCCGGACGCCCCGGGGCGCTGCGTGGGGCACGGTCACGAGGCCCCCGGCCGCGGGGCTCGCCGCCCCGCTGCGCCGGCCATCCGACGCCCGCGGGCGCTTCCCACGCCGACAGGTCCAGCAGGCGACTGTCATCGGGGCGCATCGGCACGATCGCCAGGTCGAGGCCCGCGTCGCGCTGGATGGCAGCGATGTCGCGCATCTGCTCCGGGAGCACGAGCGTCACCACGAGGCCGTCTTCGCCGGCGCGCGCGGTGCGGCCCGAGCGGTGCAGGTACGTCTTGTGATCCTCGGGCGGATCGAAGTGGATCACGACGTCGATGCCGTCGACGTGGAGCCCGCGGGCCGCGACGTTGGTCGCGACCAGGACGGGCGTCTGCCCGGCGGAGAAGGCCGCCAGCGCGCGCTCCCGCTTCGCCTGTGACAGGCGGCCGTGGATCGCGGCGGTGCGCAGGCCCTCGTCCGCGAGCTGACGCGCCACGCGGTCCGCGCCGTGCGTCGTGCGCACGAAGACGAGCGCTCGCGATGCACCCGCGCAGACCCGCGCGGCCACCGCGAGGCGATCCTCGGCGCTCACGCCGATGAAGCGCTGCTCCAGGCTGTCCACCGTCTGCGTCTCCGACTCGACCTCGTAGCGGATGGGGTCGTGCTGGTAGTTGCGGACGAGTTGCCCGACGGCGCCGTCCAGCGTCGCCGAGAACAGCAGGGTCTGCGGCGTTCCCTCGATCTGCTTCAGGATGCGCTCGACCTGCGGCATGAAGCCCATGTCGGCCATCTGGTCAGCCTCGTCCAGGACCACGACCTTCACGTCGGCGACGCTCATCTCGCCGCGCTCCAGCAGGTCATTGAGGCGCCCGGGGGTCGCGATCACGATGTCGACGCCCTGGCGCAGCGCGTTGATCTGCCGCGACATGGACACGCCGCCGTAAATCGCGGCGATCCACAGGCCGCGCGCCTCGGCGAGCGGAGCGATCTCGGCCGCGACCTGGTTCGCCAGCTCGCGCGTGGGCACGAGGACGATGGACTCCGGGCGCCGACGTCGGGAGGTGCGGGTACGCTCCACCAGCGGCAGGCCGAAGGCGAGCGTCTTCCCGGAGCCGGTCTTCGCCTTGCCGCTGACGTCGCGGCCTGCGAGGGCGTCCGGGATAGTCAGCACCTGCACCGGGAACGGGGCGGTGATGCCGCGTTCGGCCAGGGCGTCCACCAGGTCGCGAGCGACGCCGAGGTCCTCGAACGTGACGGCGGCATCAGCGACGGCGAGCGCCGGCGGGGCGGCGGTATGAACGGCAGGGTGGGACGCGGCTGCCTCGACGGTGGCCGAGGGGGTCGCGCGCATACGGGAAAAGAACGGCAAGCGTGGGTCTCCGAGTCGGAATGCGCCGGGCCGGCTGAGCGCCGGCAGGCTGAATGATTGCCGCGGAGGAATGTGAAACGGGCGCGCCGCTGGTCATCGACCGGGAGCAGCGCTGCTCAGTACCGTCCACGTCGTGTTGGATCACCAGCAGTCGCTGGCGCCGCCGGGCTCCGGGCTCGCAGGCGGTGTGCGTTGGGCGGCCGACAGGCGAGGCATCGCTTCGTGCGACGGTCCTCGAGGCCGTGCATCCACCGTAGCACGCGATCGGGCATGCGGCGAACCGGGACAACCCCGAGGGTTCCCGGCGGACTCATGGCCCGTCCGCACCTCGGACGATCAGGGCCACGTAGGAGTCCACGCCGGGCTGGCGGAGGTGCATGTCGTCCCAGAACAGATCGGCGCGCGCGTTGCTCGCGGCGTGCCACGCGGCGAGGCGCGCGTTCGGGTGCCGCGCGACCGCATCCGCGAGCATCGTGTTGTTCGGCGCCTCCCACGGCTGCGGCACGTGCAGGTCGACGATCACGACCCGCCGGACGCCGGAGAGGGTCTGCATCAGCTCGTCCATCTGCGGCCGGGTGATCGGGCCGTTGTTGCCGACCTGGACGATGACGGTGGACGGCAGCCGGTCGGCCGCCCGCCGCTCGCGCAGGATGCGCAACGTGGTCGCGACATCGCGCCCGATCGCGGCATCCACCTCGATCGTCCCGAAGGCCTGCGCGAGGCCGCTGGCGGCGCCGAGCATGACGGAATCGCCGATCGCGAGGAACGGGCCACCGGGAGGTTCGGCCGGCAGCGCCGTTGGCTCGGGGATCAGCATCGGGCTGGTGGCGGGCTCAACGGTGCCCTCGGGCGCGGCGCCGGGGGTGGTCGAGGACGCCGGCGCCGGCGAGACGGTGGCGGTGACCACGGCGCTGAGGCTGCGCACCGTGAGCCCCGCCGTTGGCGTGCGCACCGGGACGGCCGACCGCGAGACCGCCTCCGCCGCGGACCCACCGACGGCGTCGCGCGGGACCACCCAGGAGGGAGCGCTGGTGGCGGGATCGGCGGGGGCGGGCGCGGTGAGCACACCGCTGATCTGCGCCACGGCGAGGTACGAGGGCGGCGTCGGTGCGGGGGCGAGCGCGGCGCCCGCGATCACCGCGGCCAGGGCGCAACTCGCCGCGCCGCCGATGGCCCACCGGGTGTCCGGCCGCAGCCGCCGGAACTCGTCGAGGGCGTTCCGGATGCCGCCACTGCGGATCGGCGTCTCGACGTACCGGTACGAGAGGTCCGCCACGAGGATGGTCGCCGCGGCGGCGACCGCCGCGAGCACGGCCGGGGGGACGTCGAGCCGCGCGACGCCGGCAAGCGCCAGCATCGGCGGGTGCCAGAGGTAGATGCTGTACGAGCGCACCCCGATCCAGCGGAACGGATGGCTGCCGAGGCATCGCGCGAATCGCCCCGGCACTGCCGCCGACATGATCAGCGCCACGCTGAGCAGGGCAGCGATCACGAATCCGCCCTGGTACAGGAGCGGTCGCCACTCGGCGAGCCATGCGAACAGGAACGCCATCGCGATCAGCGCGGCGAGCCCGGTGCCGTCGGCCGCAAGGGTGAAGCGGCGCCCCTCGCGCGCACGCCACGCGGGCTCCAGGAACGCCAGCGCGGCGCCCAGAAGCAGGCCCACCGCGTGGGTGTCCGTGCCGTAGTACAGCCGGGAGGCCCCGGCGCCATCCGCGTAGAGCGCCGCCATCAGTCCGGCCGAGGCGAGCCCCAGCAGCGCCGTGGCTGCGAGCACCACCCGCCGGGGCGCGATACGCAGCGCCAGCAGCAGCACCGGCGGCCAGATCAGGTAGAACTGCTCCTCCACGGCCAGCGACCAGAGGTGCTGGAGCATCTGTGGCCGGCCCACGGTCTCGAAGTACGGCTGCTCGCTGAGCACGAGGTACCAGTTCGTCACGTACCCGACCGCCGCCACCGCCACCCAGCGCAGCGATCGCACGTCGTCCGGGAAGAAGGCCTGCGCGGCGGCGATGAGGACGAAGATGAACACCAGCGCGGCGGGCAGGAGGCGGCGCGCGCGGCGAAGCCAGAAGCGGCGCAGGTCCACGCGACCGAACGCCTCGTGCTCTGCGAGGAGCCCGCGCGTGATCAGGAAGCCGCTGATCGCAAAGAAGAGGTCGACGCCGAGGAAGCCGCCGGGGAGCCACGCGGTGTGCGCGTGGTACACGAAGACGGCGGCGATCGCGAGGGCGCGAAGGCCGTCGACGGCAGGAAGATATACGGTGGCGCGCCGCGTAATGAGGCCCCCGTCGAATCCCCGCCACCCGCTTACACACCCTAACTGAATGTGCCCCGCAGCGCGAGATGCCTGCGGGGAAAATCGCCCCGCGATCGCACCGATTTCCTCGTATCTGCCTCGCGCCAGCGTTCGGGATGCCGCACGCCCCGATGCTTCCGCGGGAGACTGCCGCGCGGTGCAGCGTGCACGCCGCGGCGTGCGGACATCCGGTATGCTCCGCGCGCTACCCTCGATGTGGGAGCGCCCTGCCGGGCACGACGCCCGCAGGCTCGTGGAGAGCCGAGGTCCGCCGATGCAGATCACTCCGTCCGTCCGCGCCGCGATGGTGCCGGACGAGAATCCCCAGCATCCCGGCTTCACCTCGATCTACCTCGTGGGGCGGAAGGGCGGGCAGTCGCTCGCGATCGACTCCGGCGAGGCGATGGAGCGCTACCAGTGGTTCCTGCGGGGCTACCTCGCCGCCGTGGAGCAGGCGGAGATCGGCATCGCCACGATCACGCATCACCATGCCGACCACTCGGGCAACCTGAAATGGGTCAAGGAGCAGCTGGGCGCCGAGGTGACGGTCCCCGAGAACGGGCGGGCGCTGCTGCGCGGGCGCATCCCGGCGCAGGTCAACACGGTGAAGGACGGCGACGTCATGGACCTCGGCGGCGGGGTCCGCGTGCAGGTGATCGCGACCCCTGGCCACAGCGTGGACTCCGTGTCGTACTACATCGAGGACGAAGGGGTGCTGTTCACGGGCGACACGCTGCTCGGATCGTCGACGACCACGGTCCGGGACCTCGGACCGTACCGCCGGAGTCTGGAGCGCCTGCTCGCCCTGCCCAACCTGAAGGTGATCTGCCCCGGCCACGGACGGATCGTGAACGACCCCCGCGAGCGCCTCCAGATGTACATCACCCACCGCAACGAGCGTGAGGCGCAGATCCTGCAGGCACTCGCCCGCGGCAAGCCGCTGACCTCGTGGGAGATCATGCTCCAGGTCTACCCCGACGTGAACCCGCGCCTGCACCGCAGCGCGGACGGTAACGTGCGTAGCCACCTCGCGCAGCTCGAGGAGGAAGGGCGCGTGAGGGGCTTCGCCGGGACGCCGCGCCGTCCCGCCAGTAAGAAGAAGCTCGAGCGCGATCGCGAGCACGCGCGTGCCCAGGACCGCGTCATCAAGCAGGCACGGAAGATCGAGACGGACCGGCGCCGCGCCCAGATCCGCGCGCAGGAGAACCCCAGCACGTCCGAGTGGCTGGAGCCGCCCCGCTACCAGGTGGTCTAGCGGGGGGTGTGGGTCATTTCGCGATGCGCACCAGGGTGACGCCGGCGAACACCGCGAGCACGCCGATGATCCGCAGCGGGCTGAGGTGCGCGGGCGGGGCACCGAACGCCCCGAGCTGGTCGAAGATCAGCGCCCCGATGAGCGATCCGGCGGTGTTCGCCGCGAAGAAGAGCGCCACGCCGAGCCTCGGCACCAGCGCCGCCGTTCCCAGCAGGAACGCCGTGGCGAAGATGCCGGTGATCGCGTAGGCGGGGTGCAGGCCCTTCATCGATAGCACCAGCATCACCACGGACACGGCGGCCACCACCAGGAAGGTGGTGCCGCGGTCCAGCGGGGCGAAGTACTGGGGTGCGTCCCCGCGGAATCCGCGGATCGCGAGCACCAGCCCGATCCCGGCGAGCGTCGCCATCATCGAGGTGAAGGTCGCCTCGGGGGCACTGCGCACCCGCGCCATCCCCCCGATCATCGCGATCTGCGCGGACGACCCGAGGCCCACGGCGACGGCCACGAGCAACGGGATGATCGTGGACATCAGCCGCTCCGATCCGCGTGTGCGGGCACCGGCGGTGCCCTGGCGCCTCGCTCCGGCTCGGCGATGGCGATGCGGGCCAGTGTAGCGGCATGTCGCGTTTGGCTCCCGCATGCGGGTGAGGGCGGCCTGCGGGCGCGGGCCGTATGATGCAGGTGGAGCGCCCCGTGGGCGCGGTAAGGCCCCGCGGCGAGAGTAGAGGCCCGTGACGCAGTCCCACGCCGCCAGCCCCGCCGCGCGCTACCGGTTCGTGATCGAAGCCTCCATCCTCCTGCTCCAGTTCTGCATGGGCCTGGGCTTCCTCTCGGTCGCGCCCCTGTTTCCGCTGATCATCGATGCCTTCCGAGTGGACAACGCCACCGTCAGCCTGCTGGTCGGCGTGACGTCGCTGACGGTGGCGCTCGCGCTGGTTCCGGCGAGCGTGCTCGCCGCACGGCTGGGGTCGCGATGGTCACTGGTGCTGGGCGGGGTGCTGATGGGGCTGACGGCGCTGACCTGGCTGGCCTCGTCGTTCCCGCTGCTGCTGACCACCCGCGTTTCGTTTGCGCTCGGCGCGGCGATCAACCTCAGCGCCACGCCCGCCGTGCTGCTCCGCTGGTTCTCGACGAAAGAGCTGGCGATGGTGAACGGCGCGAACGTGGTGGCCCAGAGCCTGGGCGTCACCAGCTCAATGCTGCTCGCTCCGCGATTCGCGGGGGCGCTGGGCTGGGACGGCACGCTGGCGGCGTTCGGCGGCGCCACCGTGGCTGCGACCGGGCTGTGGGTGATTCTCGGCCGGGACGGCGGTCCGGGGCCCGGCTCCGGCACCTTCGCGCTGGGTGACCTGCCGGCGGTGCTGCGCAACCGCGTCGTGGTGCTGCTCTCGATCGGGCTGGCGGGCGCCCTGGGCGGGTTCATCTCGCTGCAGTCGTGGCTGCCGACGTTCTACAACCTGCAGTGGGGCTACACGCTGGAGGAGGCGGGGTCCATCGGCGGCCTGCTCTCGTTCTTCGGCATCCTGGGGGCGCTGCTGGGGTCGGCGCTCCCCGTGCGCCTGCCGAGGCGGCGACCATTCCTCATCGCGGGCGGGCTGGGCATTCCCCTGTTCGCCGCGGGGGCGATCGGGATGGACCTGCCGCTGCTCCTCTACCCGAGCATCGTGCTGCTGGGCATCTTCGGCTGGGTGTTCATGCCCGTGGTGTTCACGATCCCGATGGAGATCCCCGGAATGACCGCCTCCCGCGTCGGGATCGCCGTGGCGGTGGTGCTGGGCGCGGGAAACCTCGCCGGGTTCGTGGTGCCCTTGCTGGTCGGCTACCTGCGCGACCAGACCGGCTCGTTCACCCTCGGCCTGGCGATCGCGTGCGGGCTCGCGCTGATCCTCGCGGTGTGCGCGTACCTCATGCCGGAGACGGGCCCCGTGGCGCCTCGCCGCGCCCCGGTCGAGGCCCGGGCCGAGGTCGAGGCGCGGCGGTGACGCGCGGCCGCGCGGACCGCCCCAATACCTAGAACCCGACGAACGGCAGCACGGCCTCCAGGAAGCCCAGCGTGTTCTGGGAGTGCACGTTGTGACCGCAGTCAGGGACGGTGACCGTGCGCCCCTGCGGCAGCGCCTCCGCGAACTTCACCGCGCCGTCCGCCGTGAGCACCCTGCTCTCCCCGCCGCGCACCACCAGCGCCGGACAGCCGATGCGCATCACCTCCTCGAACGAGGGCCGGCGCACGGTGCGAGGCGACTCGCCGCGGTTGACGTGCTTCGTGGCGAACTTGCCGTCGGCGCGCTGCAGCAGGTTGTAGCGCGCGGTGCGGCGAATGTGCTCGTCCGACCGGAACGGGTCGTACTGGCGGACGTTCTCGATGAACTGCTCCATCGTGTCGAACTCGCGGTTCTCGGAGACGAACTCGCGGATGCGCGCGGTCCCCTCCGTGGCCACCTCGGGACCGATGTCGACGAAGATCACGCGCTCCACGAGGTTCGGGTTCCGCGTCAGCAGGTACATGGACATGATGCCGCCCATGGAGTGCCCGAAGAGGATCGGGCGGTCGATGCCCCACGCGCGGATCAGCTCACGCATGTCCTCTGCCATCTGCGAGGGCGTCATCTCGCCGTCGCGGGGCCATTCGCTGTCGCCGTGGCCGCGCTGGTCGGGGGCGAACACGTGGAACTTCCTGGCGAGCACGAGGCTGACCAGGTCCCACGAGTGCGCGGTCTGGTTGCCGCCATGCGCGACCACCACCGGCGGGTTCTCCGGGCTGCCCCACTCGAGGTACTGGAAGCGCATTCCGTTCACGATCGTCTGCTTCGAGAAGCACGGCACGGGGAGCTCGTACGGGATGTGCAGATCGCGCGCGCTCTCCAGCAGGCTCGCGAACTCCTCGGTCTTCGTCATGTCGAGGGGCGCGATCGTGTTTGCGAAGGCGTTGAGGTACATCGATCCTCGTCTCTCACAGCGCATCCTGGCGCATCTCATCGCGCATCCCAGACGCAGCACGGGGCGCGCCCGTGGGCGCGGAACCCGGCACGTTCCGCGCGCAGGGCGGGAAGGTAGGCCGCGCCCGGTGCCCTGTCAATGCGAGGGACCGGTAAAGCGCGAGGGATCGCCGCGCCGGCCGCTGTCAGTGGTCGAGGCCCCGTGCTATAACCGCGAGCGGCGCGGTGCTCCACGCGGGGCGCGCGCCGGGATAGGCGGACGACATGGGCTACGACCTCGCTCGCCTGCGCCGGATCAGTGACCGCGTCGCCGTGGTAGGCATCGGCGAGACCGACTACGCCCGGGACTACGAGGCCACGCGGCAGGCGCGCCAGGCGGGACAGGACGAGTCCGGCGCCCCCGACTCGTACGCGCTGGGCGCGATCGCCCTGCAGCGCGCGCTCGCGGACTGCGCGCTGGCGAAGACGGACATCGACGGCCTCGCGGTGGGCGGGCCGATCTCGCATCAGCGTCTGTGCGAGTCCCTGGGCATCAGCCCGATCTGGGGCGCCGAGGGCCCCGTGGACCAGTTGATCCCGCAGGCCGCGCAGGCGATCGCCTCGGGTGCGTGCACCACCGTGGCGCTGGTCTATGGGAACCAGCAGCGCGGGGCGGGGCCGCGTGCCGCCAGCGGGGGCGGCCCGGACCAGCCGCTCTCCACGCACTACTACCACCCGTGGGGCTGGTCCTCGCAGGGCGCGATCTACGCCATGATGTTCAAGGCCCACCAGCTCCGCTACGGCAGCACCGAGGAGCAGCTCGGCACCGTCTCGCGCACGATCCGCGACCACGCGGCGCTCAACGACAACGCGATCATGCGCACGCCGATCACGGAGGGCGACTACGAGAACGCCCGGTACATCTGCCGCCCGCTCAAGATCTACGACTACTGCATGGTGAACGACGGCGGAGCGGCGCTGATCCTCACCACCCGCGAGCGCGCCGCCGACCTACCGAAGCCCCCGGTGCTGGTCAGCGGCTTCGGCCGCTCGAGCTCCAACACCGGTGCGCCGCCGCTGAGCGACCGCATCTTCGACCTGCACCAGCACGTGCTGCATGCCGCCGGGACGCAATGCTTCGAGATGGCGGAGATGGCGCCGGTCGACGTGGACCACTTCCAGACGTACGACGCCTTCAGCATCCACCTGCCGCTGAACCTGGAGGGATTCGGGTTCTGCGGGCCCGGCGAGGGCCTGGCGTACGTGCAGGAGGGGCGCATCGCGATCGGCGGGGAGCTGCCGTGCAACACCGGCGGCGGGATGCTGGCGGAGTCCTCCGTGCAGGGCTGGAACCACCAGGTGGAGGCGGTCCGCCAGCTCCGCCACGACGCGGGGAAGCGCCAGGTCGAGGACGCGCGCACCTCGATGTTCGGGCACCACGGCGCGGCCGGGGCGTTCTCAATCATGTACCGGCGAGGCGACCGATGACCGAGCGACGCCCGAATCGCACCCTGGGTGCGAACCACGACACCTTCTGGGCGTACTGCAACCGCGGCGAGCTCCGGCTGCAGCGCTGCGACGCATGCGCCGCGATCCAGTGGCCCCCCGCGCCCCTCTGCAACGAGTGCCTCGGCGACCGGTTCACGTGGACCGAGATGTCCGGCCAGGGGACGATTGAGACGTACTGCACCTTCGAGCGCCCGTACCACAAGGAGTGCGTGCCCCCGTGGGAGGTGATCCTGGTGCAGCTCGACGAGGGCCCGCTGTTCATCTCCAATGCCTCGGGGTTCGTCGCGGAAGGCATGCCCCGTGGCACGGCGGTGCGCGTGGCGTTCGTCGACTGCGAGGATGACGCCGGCCCCTTCCGGCTCCCGGTATTCGAACTCGCCTGACCTCATCAGGCCGGCCCCTCGGCGGCGGGATGAGCATCCGCCGCCGCCGCGATATCGTTGATCCATTGCGAGTCCGCGCACACCACGGCCGCGCCGCGCGGAAACCGCACGCGCGTCCGCGCCCGCGGATCGACATCCCGCGACCGCCCGCCCGCTGCGTGGCGCCTCGGCGCGGCGCTTCGCGCGGCGAGGCGGACGCTGCCTGCAAGACGAACGACCGCACAGAAGGAACGTATGGACAGCACCCGCCCCGGCACCTCCCCCGCCAGCCCCCCGGTCCGCCGCCTCTCGCGTCGAGCCGCGCTGCGGGGGGCAGCCCTGAGCGCCGCGGGCGTCGTCCTGGCCGGCTGCACCCGGGAGCGCAGCCTCGCCCCGGCCGACAGCCCCACGCCCACCCAGACGGCGGCTCCGAGCGCCACCCCCGGCACCCTTGCCTCGAAACGAGGCGGCACCCTCCACATCGCCGGCCAGCTGACGGGCGACGTGATCGGGCTGGACTACGACCGCCTCGGCAGCCCCTCGCTCGGCTCCATCGCGAACCTGGCGGGCGTGCGGCTGACCCAGTGGGACGAGCGCCCGGACAGCACGGGCCCCGTCGAGGCCGTGCTCCCGGATCTTGCGGAGTCATGGGAGACCCCCGACCAGGGGCTGACGTGGACCTTCAAGCTCCGCCGCGGCGTCAAGACGCCGGAGGGGCTCGAGCTGAGCGCTGCCGACGTCATCTGGAGCCTCAACCGCCAGGTCAGCGCGCTGCGCCAGCCGCTCGGCCTGCTCGAGGCCAACCTGCCCGACCTCTACACCGGCCGGCAGGTCAACGCGAAGGCCCTCGACGACCACACGCTGCAGTTCAAGCTCGCGAAGCCCGACGCCGACTTCCTCTCGATGATGGGCTCGCACTGGTGGACGGTGGAGCACCGCGACGTCATCACGCGGAAGGGCGCCGAGCCGGGCAAGATCGCGCCCGGCTGGGGCGAGGTCACGGCGATCGACCAGATCCGGGGCGGCGGGCCCTACTACCCGGTCGAATACGTCCCCGCATCCGGCTTCAAGCTGAAGCGGAACCCGAATTACTACAACGCCGAGCTCGCGCACCTGGACGGCATCGAGCATCGCTTCATCGCCGACCCGGCGGACGCCGCGGCCGCGCTGCTCGCCGACCAGCTCGATGCGTTCGGATCGCTGGTGCCGTTCAGCGTGGCGCAGGGTGTGGAACTGCAGCGGTCCGATCGGCTGCAGGTCGACTGGCAGCCGTCACTGGCCTGGAGCCCGTGGATCTTCGACATGCGCAGGACGCCGTTCAACGATGTCCGGGTGCGGCGGGCGTTCGCGCTCGCCATCGACCGTGCGTCGTGGATCAAGAACCTTCTGCTGGGGCGCGGACGCAACGCCGCGCTGGTCCTGCCGTGGCTCACCTCGTGGGTGCTGGACCCCGCGAAGATGGGCGAGGACGGGAAGTACCTGAACACCTACGACCCCGCCGAGGCGAAGAAGCTTCTGCTGGCGGCCGGCCAGGAGAAGTTCAAGTTCCAGCTCCAGACCTCGAACAACGCGGAGTACACCGTCACGTTCCGCTACGCGGACCTGATGACCTCCATGCTCGCGGCGGTCGGCATCACGCAGGAGACGAGGATCGTGGACTACGCCGCGCACACCGGCGGCAAGGTGTTCCCGGATGGTGGCGTCTACCAGAGCTTCGTCTCCCGGCCCGACATCCAGTCGTACACCTTCGCGCAGGCCGGCCTCGGCGGCGCGACGGTGGGTGGCGCAGACGTGTGGGGAGCGCTCGCGCGGTCCGACGCTGAGTACGCCGCGTTCCGTGAGATCGCCCAGAAGCAGCGGCTGGTGACGGACCGGAGCGCCCGGCGCGAGCTGGTGAACGACATGCAGCGGCGCATGGCAAAGCACATGTGGACCTTCAACTGGCCCGCGCCGGACTTCCCGGTCGTGTCCAGCCGGAGGGTCCGCGACTTCCGCCCCACGCCCGGCTGGACGTGGAGCGCGATGAAGTACGCGTGGAAGGAACCCCCGACGCCCGGAGCGTGAGGCCGCGCTAGAAGAGCGGGAACGCCGCGTCCAGGCCGAGCTCGACGCGGCCGGCGGCCTCGTACGTGAGCGGACCGACCATCACGTGCGCACCCGCCGTGTGCAGGTCGCGGAAGCAGCGGTCGAGCGTGCTCCCCGCCATGATCGAGGTGGTGCCGAGCGCGCGGTGCAGCAGATCCACTGTCCGCAGCGAGGCCGTCATGGCATGGCTCGCGGCCAGGCGCGCTCGCGATCGCTGGCGCGGCGCCGGGGTGCCGGCGACCGCAGCGCTCCACAGCTCCCCCGCCGCAGCGTAGAGAAACGCGCGCGCTGCCTCGATCTCCGCCGTCGCCTCCGCGACGATGCCCTGCATCCGGGGCACCTCGCGCAGCGGAACGTCGCCCCAGCCGCGCTTCTGCCCGATCAGATCGACCGCCACATCGAGCGCCGTGCGTGCCACGCCCAGGGCGTGGCTCCCGTGGTTCACGAAGGCGATCGGCTCCGTGCGGTACAGCGGGTGGTCGTTCTGTGGGAGCGACACCATGATCTGGAATCCGCGGCCGTGCGGCACGAACGAGCCCTGCACCGTGAAGTCGTTGCTCGCCGTCCCCCGCAGTCCGGTGGTGTTCCACGTATCGATCACGGTCACGTCCTCGCGCGGGACGAAGAGCATGCGCGTGACGTCCTTGCCCGCGGCGTCCTTGCGGGGCTGCTCGCCTTCGTACACCACGCACTCCGCGAGGAACCAGTCGGCGTGGCTGCTCCCGCTGGCGAAGGGCCAGCGGCCGGACACCATGTAGCCCTCCTCGGCACCGCTCATGGCGACGGCGCGCCCGATCGGGCGCGCGGTGCCGGCGATGATCCCCCCGTTCCCCCACACCTCGAGGGCGTGGCGCTCCTCCATGAAGCCGGCGAAGGCGTTCGACTGCATGGCGAGCATGACCACCCAGCCGGTGGAGGCGTCTGCCGTCGCGATCTCCTCCACCACCCGCGAGGCGATCACCGGGTCGACCTCCGCACCGCCCAGGCTGCGCGGGATGAGCATGTGGAAGAGCCCGGCGTCACGCACGGCGTCGATCAGATCCAGGGGCACACGGCGGTCGCGCTCGATGGCGGGTGCGGCCTCGCGGATCACTGGCGCGAGCGCTCGTGCGGCCGCCAGCGGATCCCGCGCCACCGGCATGCGCGGTCGCGTGGGGCGTCTCGTCCCGGTTGGCCTGGCGTTCCCCATCTCGCCCCCCGCCTGCTGCCGGGCACATGGTTACGCGATTGTGCGCCCCGAAATCAAGCCAGTGCGGGCCGCGGGGATTTCGCACTGGGAGAACGAGCGTTCTAGACCCGGAGCGGGTAGAATCGCGCGGATGGCCAAGCTGTACGTGGAGGACTGGTCCCCCGAGTACGGCGCGCCCTTCGAATCCGACCCGGATTCGCTCCCCAGCGAAGCGGACAGCGTCGAGACTGCGGTCGAGGTGCGTGGCGCGTGGGAACCCCTCCCCGGCCGCGACGATGGCGTGCGCCATGTCGCCTTCGTGGACGGCGTGCAGCGCCTGGAGGCCCGCCTCACCCTCGATGACCCCGACACCGGCCCGGTGCCCGGCATCTGCGCCGCGTACGCCGTCGGTGCCTCCGTCTGGGACCGCGAAGCGCGCGCCTCCACCTTCGCCGAGATCACCGTGGGCCGCGTGGCCGTCTTCGGGGACGCAGCGCTCCCGGAGTTGCCCCTCGTCCCCGGCCTGGAGTACGTGGTCGAATCCGCCGAGGGCAACGACGTGCCGTCGCTGCGGTCGCGCCTGGACACGCGGCGCGGGCAGGCAGAGACGGACGTGGTGCGCCGCCTGCTGCTGGGTGAGCGCTTCGTCATCGCGGACGGGCGCATCCACGACCTGGGCGCGCACGACATGGTGGGGTATATCAAGAGCCACCACCACCAGTACCTGCAGGCCGCCGAGCGCCGCGTGGTGGGCGCGCTGCGCGCCGGCGAGCGGACGCCGATCTTCCTGATCCCCGAGCGGCAGTTCCAGCGCTACTCGTGGTACGTGCGCATCGCGCAGGTGCCGCACGGGCACTCGTGGTCCGGCATCGCGCGCGTCGAGGCGCCCGAGGCGATCGGCATCGAGCGCGCGCGCATCCTCGCAGATCGCACGGCGGCGCTGCTGCCACTGGCGGCGATGCCCCTGCACATGGACGCGCGGGCCCCCCAGAACCTGGTGCCGATCGCGGCGCTCGAGAAGGAGCTGCGGCGCTGGCTGGGCGACGAGGGCCTCGTCCGCCGCGCGCTGCGCGAGGCGGTGCACGGAGCGCCGACGGGAGCGACCGCATGATGAACCACCCCGGCGGCGATCTGCAGACCAGCGAGCGTGTGGGCCGCGTGGTCGGCATCGGACACACGTCCTCGCAGGAGTTCCGCGTGGTCCTCGACCCGGGCGCGTACCTCGCGGTGGACGATCTCGTCGTCGTGCGCACGGACGTCCCGGGGATCGGCACGCTGTGCACGTACGGCGTGGTGGTCGAGAGCGAGGCGACGTACGAGGGAGCCGCGTACGAGAGCGACGTGCACCGCATCGCCGGGGACTACGCGACCGGCGGCGGCCTGCAGCCCGCGGCGAAGGTGCGCACCGCGCAGGTCGCGGTGACCCGCGTGGACCCCGAGGTGTGGGTCGCCCCGGACCCCGGCGAAGAGGTCTTCCGCGCGCGCGGCATCGAGCGCGACCGTGCGCTTTATGCGGACGAGATGAAGCGCAAGATGGCCGTGGGCCGCGGGCGCGACGGCGAGCCCGTCTACGTGGACCTCGACTTCTTCGATGGCACCAAGGGCGGCCACATGTCGATCGCCGGCGTCTCCGGCGTCGCGACGAAGACGACGTTCGCGTTCTTCTTCGTGCGCCTGCTCGCCGGGCACCCCGAGCTGATGGGCCCGTCCGCCGCCAACACCCGCGTCCTCGTCTTCAACGTGAAGGGCGAGGACCTGCTGTGGCTGGACCGCCCCGGCACCGAGTTCGCGGACGATGACGCCGCCGCGTGGCGCACGCTGGGCGTCGAGCCGACCGCGTTCGCCCTCGCGACGCCGGGAACGCGCGCCGCCGCCCCCGCGCCCGGCGTACCGACGGTGGCGTACTGGGCGCCGCCGAGGGCGCACGCGGGCGATGCGCTGATGCCGGACGTCAGCGGCCGCTCGAACGGCATCGCCGCCTTCCACTGGACGCCCCGCGAGTTCATCGAGGAGGACCTGCTGCAGTTCGTGTTCACGGACGCGAACGACGCGCGCAACCAGATCCCGTTCGTGGAGGAGCGAGTACGCGCGCAGCTGAAGCGCCTGGCCGTGGACGTCCTCGGCGCGCCGGGCGCCGTGGTGCTCCGCGACACGAACGACCGCGAGGGCGGCCAGCATGCCGTGCACGCCCGCGCCAGCGAGCGCGTGATCCGCACGCTGCGCGACCTCGCGGACGAGATCGGCACGCACCTCGAGCCCGAGGAGGGCGGCGAGCCGGACTTCGCGTGGAGCGGACGCGTGCAGGGCGGCACGGTGAGCGCCTTCATGCGCCGCCTGCACGCCGCCGCGCAGGACACGCGCCTCGGGCGCCTCGTCCGCGACGGCGACAGCCACCGCATCGACCGCCGCGTGGCCACCGTGAGCGTCGTCGCGATCCAGAACCTGCACGACCTCGCGCAGCGCTTCGTCGTCGGCGCGCTGCTGCGCGAGACGTTCCGCGAGAAGGAGGAGAGCGGGCAGCGGCTGCCGCTGTCGATCATCGTCCTCGACGAGTTGAACAAGTACGCCCCGCGCGAGGGACAGAGCCCGCTGAAGGAGATGCTGATCGACATCGCGCAGCGCGGGCGGTCGCTGGGCGTGCTGATGATCGGCGCGCAGCAGAGCGCCTCGCGCGTGGCGCCCGACGTGCTGGAGAACGCCTCGATCCGCGTGACCGGCCGGCTGGACGCCGCGGAGTCCGAGCGCGCCGAGTTCGGCTGGATGCTCCCCTCCACGAAGGCGCGTGCGCGGCTGCTGAAGCCCGGCACGATGGTCCTGGGCCAGCCCGCCGTCCCGGTGCCAATCGTCCTCAACTTCCCGCGCGTCCCCTGGGCCACGCGAGCCGACGAGGTGCGCCGCGACGGCGACGCCGACCCGTTCCGCGGGCTGTAGGCGCGAGCCACCATGCGCATCCTCCACACCTCGGACTGGCACATCGGCAAGCACATCGGCCGCTACGACCGCGCCGCGGAGTTCCGCGAAGCGCTGGACGAGGTGCAGGGGATCGCCGAAGCGCACGCCGTCGATCTCGTCGTGGTATCGGGCGACCTGTGGGATCGCAGCGCGCCGCCCACGGACGCGCTGGGCGACGGCATCGGCGCGCTGATCCGCCTCGCGGACGGGGGACGGCGCGCGGTCGTCGCGATCGCGGGCAACCACGACTCGGGCGAGCTGTTCGAGGTCCTCGCGCCGCTCGTGCTGCCCATGGGCGTGCACCTGGTGGGCCGCATCCGGCGCCCGCACGAGGGCGGCATGCTGTGCCTCGACACCCCTGCGGGTCGCGCCGCGATCGCGTGCGTCCCCTTCCTGCGCGAGGGCCGCGTGGTGGACTTCATGGCGGAGTCCGGCGAGTGGTACGGCCAGTACAAGGACCGGCTCAGCGGCATCTTCCGCCTGATGGGCGAGGCCCTCGACCGCGAGGCCGCCAAGGCGGTGACCGTGCTCGTGGCGCATGCGACCGTGAACGGCGCGGTCGTGCGCGGCCGGGAGTACGGGCGCGGCGAGCGCGAGCTGCACATGGGCGAGACGTACACCATCGACGGCTCGGGGCTGCCGCCCGGTCCGCAGTATATCGCGATGGGGCACATCCACGCCCCGCAGCGCGTCCCTGGCGCGCCCGGCCCCGCGGAGTACGCCGGATCGCTCCTCCCGCTCGACTTCGGCGAGGCGGGCGAGGAGAAGCGCGTGGTGATCGTGGAGGCTGTGCCGCGCGGACCCGCGCGCGTGGAGTCGGTGGCGCTCACCACGCCCTCGCGGCTGCCCCTGGTGCGCGCCAGCGGGACGTGGGACGAGGTGGAGGCGCGCCGCGAGGAGTTCGCGGACGCCTACCTGGATCTCGTCGTGCGCACTCCCGGACCCGATCCCGCCCTCGCGGCGCGTGCGGCGACGACCTTCGCTCGCCTCGTGCGCGTGCGCGCCGACTACCCGCGCGCCACCGCCCGCCCGGAGGGGCGCGCCGGGCGATCGTGGGACGAGCTCTACGGGGAGTACCACGAGCGCGAGCACGGCGAGCCGCCCCCGGACGGGGTGCGCGCCGCCTTCGCCGAGCTGCACGAGGAGGTCGTGGATGCGACCCCTTGAGCTCGTCGTCAACGGCTTCCGCTCGTACGCCGAGGAGACGCGCTTCGACTGGCGGGTCCGGCGCCTGGTCGGCGTGGTCGGCCCGATCGGCAGCGGCAAGTCGAGCATCCTCGACGCCATCGCCTTCGCGCTGTACGGGCGCACGCCCTCCAGCGGCGCCGACACGAAGGGGCTGATCCACCAGCGGCAGCAGGTCGCGCAGGTGCAGCTGACCTTCCGCGTGGACGGCCAGGCGTGGCAGGTGACGCGCGCGATCCGGAGCAAGGGCCAGGGCAACCACTCGCTCTGCAAGTACGACGATGAGCGCGGTGAGGCGGACACGGGCGCGGCGATCACGGGCCAGAAGGCCGTGACCGACCGCATCACGGCGCTGCTCGGGCTGGACTTCGACGCCTTCCGGCGCTCCGTGCTGCTCGCGCAGAACCGCTTCGCCGAGTTCCTGAACGCCACGGCGGTGGAGCGCGACAGGGTGCTGCAGGGGGTGTTCAACCTCGACCGCGTGGGCGCCATGCAGGTCGTCGCGAAGGACCGGCTGCACGAGGCGGTGGTCGACGCTGCTGACCTTGCGAAGCAGATCGAGGACGTCGCGGCGGCGCGTGTGCGGGTGGGAGAGCGGCGCACCGATCGCGCCGGGCAGCAGCAGCGGCTCGCCACGCTGGAGGCGCAGCGCCCGGCCATCGAGGAGCAGGTGCGCATCGAGGGCGAGGCGCGTGCGCAGGCTGCGCTCGCACAGCTGCGCATCGCCGAGATCGAGGCGCTGCGCGCTGGCCTCCCGCGTGCCGAGGAGAGCAACCAGACTATCGACGGCTTCGCGTCGCTCGCGCAGCGCACGGCGGAAGCCCGCAGCGCGCGCGAGACCGCCGAGGCTGGTCTGGCCGCCGCGAGCGCCGCGCGCGATGCCGCGCTGGAGGCGAGCGGCGGCGCGGGTCGCATCGAGGAGGCGAGCGCGGCATTGCAGGCGCAGGAGCACGCGCGCGCGCTGCGCGACGATCGCGCGCGGCAGCACGCGTCCGCGGAGGCCGCTCTCGCGGCCGCGCAGGCGAAGGCCACGGCGGCCGCGGCCGCGTCGAAGCAACGTGGCGCCGAGGCGGCGCGCGCGGAGCAGGCGCTGGCGAGTACGCAGGGCGCCGTGACCGCCGCCGACGACGCCGTGCATGCCGCCGAGCGCCTCGATTACGCGCTCGCCCTGCGCGACGGGGTCGCCGCCGGGGACCCCTGTCCCGTTTGCGGACGCAAGATCGCGAAGCTCCCCCCGGCCGAGGCGTCGCCGGACCTCGACCGCGCGCACGCGGAACGCGCCTCGGCGGAGGCCGCCCACCAGCGTGCCGACACCGCCGCGAGGCGGGCGCGGGACGCCGCCAGCGCGGCCACAGCGACCGCGGCCGCGGTCGGGCAGCAGGCGGAACGTGATACCGCAACGGTGACCGCCGCCGCCACCGCCCTCGCCGAGGCAGACGCGGCGCTCGACACGGCGGGTGCGCGCGTGCGCGACCTCCTCGGCGGGGGCAATCCCGCCGCCATCCTCGCCGCACTGAAAGCCGCGCTGACCGAGGCGGAGGCCGCTGTGCGTGACGCGGACGGCGCCCTGCAATCGGCGCACCAGGCCGAGGCGCGGGCGACCGATGCACAGGAGGCGGGCGGGCGGGCGCTCACCTCGCTCCGCCTCCGCCTGGCCACCGTCGCGGCGAAGCTGGGCGTGGCAGTCCCCGACGACGGAGCGCCGGCCGCCGTGCGCGCGCTGCTCGACGAGGTGCGCGCCCGCTGGGTGTCGGAACGCAGCGCCGCCACGGAGACCGAGCGCGCCGCCATCGACGGCGCCGAGGCCGCGGCCGGGCGTCTCCGTGCCGCACTGGCCGCGTGCGGCGTCCCTGACGGCGCGTCGTTCGAGAGCGCGGTGGCGGCGGTGAAGCAGGGCATCGCGGTGCTCGATGCGCTGATCGCGGAGGATGAGCGTCGGGTCGCAGAAGGAGCGGACGCGGAGCAGCGGGCGGCGGCCATCGAGGCGCGCCGTGCAATCTACCAGCGGCTTTCGACCGACCTGGTGCCCTCGAGGTTCCTCAACTACCTGCTGGAGGACGAGCGCACCTCGCTCGCCGAGATCGGGAGCGAGTGGTTCGAGCGACTGTCGCGCGGGCGCTACCGGTTCGCGAACGACGGATCGTTCGACGTCACCGACCTGACCGCCGCCGAGCACCCGCGCCGCAGCGAGACGCTCTCCGGCGGGGAGACGTTCCTGGCGTCCCTCTCGCTGGCCCTCGCGCTGGCCGAGATGGTGACTCAGGGGGGCGGCCGGCTCGATGCGTTCTTCCTCGACGAGGGCTTCGGCAGCCTCGACGAGGAGCACCTTGACCTGGCGATGGAGGGCATCGAGCGGCTGGTCACGGAGTCGGACGATCGCCTCGTGGTCATCGTCAGCCACGTCCCGGCGCTGCGCGAGCGCATCGAGGACCTGATCGTGCTCGACCGGGACCCCGCCACCGGGGACACGGTCGTCCGGCGCGGCGCCACCGCCGGCGCGCCCCAGGCGATGCGCTGACCGGGATCGGCATCTTGACGCACCCCTGCCCCCTCGGCGAACGTATTTGCACATTCGAGCGCGCGGAAATCGCACGCCGAGGCATCTCCGGGGGGCGTCCTTGATCGACGTGTACACCGTCCTGAAGTTCTTGCACGTGTTGGCGGCCGTCGCGTGGGTCGGTGGCGGACTCACGCTCACGATCCTCGCGGAGCAGGTGCGCGCCCACGGCACGCCGGAGGAGATGACGGCGTTGCTCGGGCGCTTCGAGTGGTTCGGGAAGCGGTTCTTCTCGCCGCTGGCCGTGGTGGTCCTGCTCATGGGACTGGGGATGGCGGGCATCGGTGGCCTGATGGCGGCGCCGTGGGTGAGCCTGGGGTTCCTGGGGATCTTCGCCAGCGCCGGGATCGGGATGGGCTACCTGACGCCGAAGGGCAGGCAGATCAGCGCCCTGCTGGAGCAGCACGGCCCCGCCCACCCCGAGGTGGTGGCGCTCACCAGCCGGATGCTCACGGCGTCGCGCATCGACCTCGTGATCCTCGTGGCGGTGGTTGCCGTCATGGTGTTCAAGCCGGGCGCCGTGTAGCCGCCGCGCCTGCGCGCTAACGCGGGCGTTCGAGGCGGTACCAGAACTCCGCGACGAAGCCGCGTTCATCGACGTGGAATGGCTGGCCGTCGATCACCGCCTGGCCCCCCCGGCAGCTCCACGCGTACAGCGTGTCGTGACCGGTGACGTACGCGGGGAGCACGCCGTCCGGGTGCTCCGTGCAGTAGGTGCGCATGCCCTCGTCGGGGTCGCGGCTGGTGTTCGCCGGACCGCAGGGGAGGTTCGCGCCCGGATCGCAGGCCCAGACCGCGCCGCCCATGCAACGCCACGGAATCGCGACCCGCCTGGCCGCCGGGTCAGCGAACCGTTGCGGCAGCCGCTCCGCCACCGCGAGCGCATCCTGGATCACCTCGCGCGTACCGTCGCCGAGGTACCTCGCGTCCGGGCGATCGATCGTGCCGATCGCGGCGCAGTAGTCCCACGGCGTTGCGGCCGCCGAGGGAGTCGCGGTCGCCCGCGTCGCCGGCGCGGTCGTGGGGGTGGGGCTCGGCCCCGGTGTACGCACGGAACACCCGGCGCCGAGGCCCACGAGCATGGACAGCATGGCGGCCGCGGCCCCGAGGTGCGCGCGGGATCGCCGGGCCATGCTCGCCTCCTCGGGGTGCCGCAGGCGCCTCCAGCGCGCGGCCGGCCTCGCCCTCTCGAGGATACGCCGGTCCCTTGCGAGGGGCGTTGCTACACTGAGCGCGATGAAGCTCCACGCGCCGCCTGCACTGATGCGCATCGCGCTCGCCGCCCTGCCCGCGGTGATGGCCGCACTGCTCCTGGCGCCCGCGAGCCTGTTCGCCGCCGAGTCGACGAGGATCATCGGCGCGGTCCGCGGTGCCGAGCTGTGCCCGCAGTTCGTTTGCGGGGCGGCGGTCTTCATCGGCCAGTTCGACGGCGCCCTGGACGGCACGCCGGGCAAGGGCACCTGGTGGGTGGTCGTGAACCACGAGGACCTGCCGGAACCGGCCGAGTCCGCGCCGATCATCGGCGGCCGCTGGGGCATGACCGTGGGCGAGCGAGGGCTGGGTGGCGCGATCGCCTCCGGGACGATCGTGAACAATGGCGACGGCACCTTCACCGTGACGCCGCGGCTGGACGTGATCAGCGGCGGCGAGGGCACGCTGATGCTGTCGATCCTGCTGGACCACACGCCGTTTCCGCCCACCGTGACCGGGGGCGTGGGCACCAGCGCACTCCCGTTCCCGGATCCCACGCGCACTGGCCCCGCGCTCACTCCGCCCGCGACCCCGGACGCCTCGTCCTGATCGCGTCGACCACCATGAAGCGCGGCACAAGGCACGGCGGCCGATGAAGATCGCAACCTGGAACGTGAACTCGCTGAAGGCGCGCATCCCGCGCGTGCTGGAGTTCCTGCACGTCCACCACCCGGACGTGCTCTGCCTGCAGGAGACGAAGACCACGGCCGAGGCGTTCCCGCGCGGGGCGCTGATGGAGGCCGGGTACACCGCTGCGGACCACAGCGCCGGGCAGTGGGCGGGGGTCGCCATCCTCGCCCCCACCGGCACGCCGATCCTCGACGTTACCTGCGGGCTTCCGGGCGCACCGCTGGCCAGCGAGGCGCGCTGGATCGAGGCGACGATCGGGGGCGTGCGCTTCGTCAGCGTCTACGTGATCAACGGCCGCACGCTGGACGATCCGATGTTCCCGCTGAAGCTCGAGTTCCTGGAGGCGATGGGGCGGCGGGTCGAGGCCCTCGCCGGGCAGCCGCTGGTGGTGGCCGGTGACTTCAACATCGCCCCGGCGGATGTGGATGTGTACAGCCCGGCCACGTTCGCACACTCCACGCACGTCACGCCCGACGAGCGCGCGCGCCTCGCGGCCATCCTCGAGCGGGGGCTCGTGGACGCCTACCGCCACCTGGACCCCGTGGGGGCGCATTTCACGTGGTGGGACTACCGCGGCGGCGACTTCCACCGGGGACTCGGCCTGCGCATCGACCTGGCGCTCGTATCGCCGGACCTGGCGGCATCGCTGCGGTCGTGCGGCATCGACCGGGACTTCCGCAAGGGACCCAAGCCTTCTGATCACGCCCCGCTGATCTTTGAAATAGATCGCTAACACCTTCACGGGCCGCGCTTGAGACCATGGTGGCTCAACACCAGACCCATGGGAGGCTCGATGCTGGCCGGACTGCTCTCTGGCGCCGTTGCGGCGCTCGTCGCGGCGCTGCTCTCGCTGCCGCTGCATTCGCCCGATGACGCGATCTTCAACACGGCCACGGTGACCCTGGGCGCGCTGGTCGCCGGGGTCGCGGCAGGCGGGCTGCGGCAGGCGCTCTCCGCACGCGCGTTCGCGATCGCGTGGGGCGGCGCGTTCGTCGTCCTGGTGGTGGCGCTCGCCGCGAGCGAGGCGATGTTCGCGCGGATGCTGACCTTCGGGCTCCCCATCGCTGCGATCGTCTTCGCGGTGACTGCGCTGGGCGTCGCACTCCTGCGCGGGCGCGCGCTGCCGAGGATGCCGCTGGTCAGCGTCGCAGTGGCCGGCATCGCCGTGGCGGTGGGCCTCGGCCTGGCGGGGCAGGGAGACGCCGAGAGTGGAGCGCTCGCCCTCCCGGCAGTTGCGGGCGTCCGGGGTGAGCCCGCCGCGACGAGCACCGGCGCCACCGCCGCGGGTGCCTCGGCGAGCCCGGCCGCAGCCGGCGCCACGGCCGCCACGGCCGGCGGCGTTCCCGCGCGATTCGCCACGCCGGCGGACCTGAAGAACGTGACATTCGTCGTGGGCAGCGGGTCGCAGGCGACGTTCACCGTGAACGAGAAGCTGGCGAACCTCCCGCTCCCCAATGACGCCGTCGTGCGGGGCACCGCCCTCGCCGGCGAGATCCATCTGGACGGCCGCGCCTCGAAGATCACGCTCGACCTGCAGCAGCTCGCCAGCGACCAGCCGCGACGTGACGCGTTCGTGCGCCAGATGTTCCGCGCGCACCCGGCGGCGGTGCTGACCGTTCCCGCGCTGGCGGGCCTCCCCGACCGCTACGAGGCCGGACAGACGGTGAAGCAGACCGTGACCGGCACGCTCGCCATCAACGGCGTGGAGCGCCCCATCGCCTTCGAGGTCGAGGCGCGCCTGGACGGCACGGTGCTGAACGTCCTCGGCAAGACGGCGTTCGTGTGGAAGGACTTCGACATCACGCCACCGAACACCCCCACGGTCCGGGTCCAGGACCGCGTGGCGGTCGAGGTCCTGATCGCCGCCCGCCCGCAGGCCAGCTGACGAACGCCGTTGGTCGGCTGCGCGATCAGGCTTTCCCCGATGCTCGTGCGTGCGAACGGCGTCTAGGCTTTGTCTGAGCCCTCCCGCCAGCGACCGGAAGGTCGGGCCATGCTGAACATGTCACCGCGCGAGCCGCATGTCGCGCCGCCGCCTGCGACCCGCGCGCGTGCCCCGTTGAAGATGCCCGCGCGCCGCATCGAGGAGTTCGACGCGCTCCGCGGCATCGCGATCATCTGGGTGATCTGCCTCCACGCGTACTTCGGCCCGTGGGGCACCACGCCCCGCGCCGAGCTGCTCACCATGCGCCTGACGCAGCTGGTGGCCAACTCCTCGGTGCCGATCTTCCTGTTCATGTCTGGCTTCCTCAGCGCCCGCGACCACAGCCCGAACTTCAGTACCCTGCTCACCGCGCGCCTGCGGCGGCTGGCGATCCCCCTCCTCTTCTGGATGACCGTCGCGCTGCTGTACCAGGTGTGGCGCACCGGGGCGCTGACCGGCGACCTCGTGCAATCGTTCCTGCTCTTCGACATCTCCGGCCAGTACTACTACGTGGTGGTGCTCCTGTTCCTGACCGCAGCGCTGTACCCGCTGCGCTTCGTGGATGACCGCGATCTCAAGTGGTACGTGGTGGCCGCGTTCGCGCTCAACGTCGCGACCATCCTGTACTACCGCGACCGCCCGCTCGATGCCCTCGGGTGGACGCTGGCGTATCGCAACCCGCTGATGTGGGTCTTCTCGTTCACGTTCGGACTGTGGGTCGCGCGGACGCAGGGTCACGTTCGCTTCAGCCGCCGCATCATCGCGGCGGCGGCGATCGGGATGGTGGCGTCCACGGCCGTGTACGTGTATCTCGGCGAGCGCGGCCCGGGATACCCGGAGTCCTACTTCGGCGTGACGGTGTTCCTGTTCGCCGTGTTCGGGTTCATTGTGTGGCCGGCGGCGATCCGCGCGGTCGAGCGCAACCGCGGGGGCCACGCGCTGCTCGCGCCGTTCCGCGCGCTGGCGCCCCTTGCGTTCGCGATCTACCTGGTCCACAAGCCGCTCTTCGTGGGCGAGCTCTCCGGTCGCGTGACCGCAAGCGGACTCCTCTCCGGCGGCGGCATCGGCAACGACTTCCTGGGCCTCGTCGGGTCGATCTTCGTGGTCGGCGCGACCGCCTCCATCATCACGGTGATCGTGGTAAACCGGCTGTTCCCCCGCTTCTCCGCGGTGTACCTCGGCGTCGAGCAGCCTCGCCGGCCGGGATCCCACGAGCGCACGGAGCCGCAAGCGGGGGATCGGCCTGCGGCCTGAGCGGTCTCCGCCGCGGTCTGGAGCGTCAGAGCTGCGCGAGCAGCGTGGCAAGCCACATCGCGGCGCCGTTCGCGAGCCAGAGCACGGAGGCATAGCGCACCGCGCGGACGCTTGTCCCGCGAAGGCGCCGGTCCGCGCCGCCGAGGCGCGACAGCCCGTTCGCCCACGCGCGGCCGAGGAGCGACTCGCTGCCCGCCACGACGATGGTGACGAGAAGCAGGGGCAGGCCGAGCAGGATCGCGCTGCCGAGGATGAAGCCGTACATCGGCAGCGAGTACGCGTGCCCGGTGGCTGCGAGCACGAAGAGGCCGCTGACGAACATGCTGCCACCGACGATCGTGAGCGTCGGTGTGGACCAGCGCGGAAGCCTGCTCCCGTCCGCCGTCGCCGGCGCCGTACCCTGCTCGCGCCCATGCTCGCGCCCGTGCTCACGCATCGTGTGCTCCCGCCTGCCGGCACGCCGGTGATCATCGCCGATCCCTGCCAGCGGGATCATCGGCAGGTCTCGCGCGGCCTCGCGTGCGGCGGCCCGGGGGAAACCCGCGCCCCGGGCCCCGCGGGGCCCGAGTTCCTCGCTCGACCGCGCGCCTCGCAACGTACCTCGCCGCGCGCGGTCCGCGGTACGCTAGCGGTGCATCCAGGGGGAGCGTCCGTGGCACGACAGGCTGGCGCGGCTCGCTCCACCCGCAGCGCGGTCCCGGTACGGGATCCGGAACGCGGCTCGGTGGAGCACGCCGGCACCGCGATCGAGTACGAGGTCGTGCGGACCGCCCGCCGCCGGCGCACCCTGGAGCTCACGGTGGACGGGCACGGGGTGCACGTGGCGGCGCCGCTGCGCACGCCGCGCCGCGAGATCGAGGAGTTCGTGCGCGGGCGCGGCCCGTGGATCCTCAAGCACCGCCCCACCGTGCGCGCACCCCTGGAGTACGCCACCGGGGAGGCGCTACCGTTCCGGGGCGTCTCGCTGCCGCTCCTGGTGCGGGACCGCTCCGGTCGAGGCGTGTCGGTGGAGCGCGGGTTGTTCGATCTCTATGTGGCGATCCCCGCACGCCTCGACGGCCCGCGCCGCTCGCGGGCCGTGCAGGCGGCCCTCGCCAAATGGTACGTGGCGCGTGCCGAGGAGTCCGTGGCCGAGAGCGTGTCGCGCTGGACCGGCATCACGCGCCGGCAGCCGAGGCAGGTCCTGATCCGCAACCAGCGCCAGCGCTGGGGATCGTGCTCGCCGGACGGAACGCTGCGGTTCAACTGGCGGCTGGTGATGCTCGACCCTGCGCTATTGGATTATGTCGTTGTCCATGAACTGACCCACCTCGATGTTCCCAACCACGGGCCCGGCTTCTGGAGCGCCGTGGCGCGCGTGCTCCCGGACCACGCCGCCCGGCGGAGGCGCATGCGCGAGGCCGCGGCGAACCTGCCGGCGCTCTGATCCCGTCGCCCGGCGGGTCCTGTCGTCAGGCCTCGCGGCTGCCCTGCCGCGCGCCGAAGTAGAAGCCGGTGACGGTCCCGGCCTCCACTGCCAGCGCACCCAACAGCGCGAGTCCGGACTCCAGCGCCCCCGCGTGCAGCAGGAAGAACGCCCCGCCGAGGTGCCCCCCGAGGAACGCGAGGACGATGCCCCCCGCGAGGTACGCGCGCACCGTCCCTGCCGGTCGCCCCAGCGGGCCGCTCTGGTCGGCCGGCCCCGCGCCGGTTGGCCCCGCACTCGCCGGTACACTGGCCGGCACAGCACTGGCCGGCACAGCACTGACCGGTAAAGCGCCGGCCGCCACGGCACCCTCTGGCGTTGCATCCACGGTTGGCCCCACTCTCGACTGGACGAGGACCATATGCCGCGCGGAGGGTGTGCCCGGAGGTGGGCATGGCACCCGTGCGGGGGCTATCATCCCCGCCCACAACGAGAGGCGATCCGACCATGACGACACGGGACGACATCATCGCGGCGATCCGCGGCGTGGACGAGCGGCTGGACGCACTCCGCGACCGGATCATCGAGCGCGGCGACCGGCCACTGCCGGAGGGCACGTGGCACGTCCGCGACGTCCTCTCCCACCTCGCTGCGCGCGCCAACGGCGTCGATCGCGTCGTCCAGCGGCTGCGTGCCGCGGAAGCGGGCGTCCCCGCTGCGCCCCCGCGCAACGTCGACGAGATCAACGCGGGCCAGGTGGAGGAACGCCGCGACGCGACGGTCGTGGCGCTGCTGGACGAGATCCGCGCGGGCCACGCGGCCGCGATCACCGCGCTGGCGCACGTGGACGATGCCACGCTGGCGAAGATGCTGGCGCAGGGCTTCCGGCCGGGCGAATCCCCGGTCGCGGACATGATCCTGCGCGGCGGTCCGTCCCACGACAACACCCACCTGGACCAGGTGGAGGCGGCGATCGCCGAGGGGTGAGCACGACCAGGCTCGCGCCGGGGCTATCCCCCGCCGCCGCCGCAGGGGAACATGGGGCCACGTCCTCCGACGAGGAAGGGGCTCCGTGGGAGAAGCCGCCGCGCTCATCTCCGCGCTCTGCTGGGCAGGCACCAGCGTCGCGCTCGCTCGCCTGGGCACGAGGTACGGGAGCGCGGTCCTCAGTGGCCTCCGCTTCCTTATCGCCTCCCCGTTCGTGATCGCCCTGCTCTTCGTCACCGGCAACGCCGGGCAGCTGCGCCACGCCGAGGCGAGCGCGGTGCTGGCGATGGTGGCAAGCGCGGCGATCGGCTACGGGATCGGCGACACGCTCTACATCCGCTCGCTCCCCCGCGTCGGCCTGCAGCGCATGTCCCCCTCCGCGACGGCGCTCTGGGTCGCGATGAGCGCCGCGGGCGCCGTGCTCATCCTGGGCGAGCCGGCGGGCTGGGACCTGGCGGTGGGGGGCACATCCGTGGTGGCCGGGGTGTACCTCGTCGTCTCCGGGCAGGTGCAGGCGCTCCCCGAGCCCGGCGGCCCGGCCCGCCTGGGCGCCATCCCCACGCTGGCTGTGCTGGTGGGCGTCGCCAGCGCGTGGGCGGCGGCCACGCTGATCCTCGCGGGGGGCAGGGGGAGCCTCGGGGCGATCGCCGCGGGCGCCGTGCGCATCCCCGCGGGCGGCGCAGTGATCGCGCTGGTGGCCACAGTGGCGACCAGGGGAACCGTGTTACGCCGCCTGCCGAGCCCGCGCGACTTCCCCCTGCTGCTGGCGATCGGCATCGGCGGCACCGCCGTGGGGAGCCTGCTCTACATCTACGCCGTGGCCACGGCGGGTGCGGCGCGGGCGGTGATCCTCAACTCCACGTCGCCGCTGATGGTCGTCCCCCTGTCGATGATCTTCCTCGGCGAGCGCCCGACGATGCGGGTGGGTGTGGGGACGCTATTCTGCCTCGCGGGGACGTTGATCGTGGTCCGGGGAGGGTAGATCCGGGAGTGAAATCTGCCGGTCTAACCTTGACGTACCCGTTACATTTTGGAGCGAGCATGTTATGGTCACGGTGGCGCCGGGCGGGGACACCCGAATGCCCAGACCCAGGTCAAGCCAGCGGGGGGGATATGGCGACGAAGACGCGAGTCATGGTTTGCGAGACGCACCACTGGATGCTGCCGGCTCCCGGCGGCCCCACCAGCGTGGGCACCTGTAAGCACTGCGGCGCTGAGAAGGAATTCTCCAACGCTGCCGCTCGAGGCTGGGTGCCGCGTCCGGCGGCGAAGAAGAAGCCCGCCACCGCCTGAGTGCGACCACGGCTCAGCATCGAACAGCCGCCACCAGGCGGCTGTCGTATGTCCGGAGTGCGCGGCGCCATCGGGTGCCTCCGCTGGCCCGCTGCCCCTCGTGCGCCCTCGCCGATCGCTCGCGGACGATGGCCGCTGGCGCGGGGCGTGGTTCACTGTGATCATAGGATCAGATCAAGATCATGGGATCGCGTGATCGTGCAGCCGTGCATCCAGTGCAGGCTTCGCGCCGCCGCGCTGCACGGCATGGCCCGCAGCGCCAGTCCTCAATCGCCGCTCGACTAACGTCAGGATCGTGACCGCTTGACCGCTACCAGGAACGACCTTCGCAACGTCGCGATCATCGCGCACGTCGACCACGGGAAGACGACGCTCGTCGATGCCATGCTCCGCCAGTCCGGCACGTTCTCCGCGCACGAGGCGGTCACGGATCGCATCATGGACTCCATGGACCTGGAGCGGGAGAAGGGCATCACGATCCTCGCCAAGAACGCCGCGGTGCGCCGCGACGGAGTGAAGATCAACATCGTGGACACGCCCGGCCATGCCGACTTCGGCGGCGAGGTGGAGCGCGGGCTGACGATGGTGGACGGCGTCCTGCTGCTCGTCGACGCATCCGAGGGGCCGCTGCCGCAGACGCGCTTCGTGCTGCGCAAGGCGCTGTCGCTGCACCTGCCGGTGATCCTGGTCGTGAACAAGATCGATCGCCCGGATGCCCGCATCGCCGAGGTCGTGGACGAGACGTACGAGCTCTTCCTGGAGCTGGACGCCACCGACGCGCAGATCGAGTTCCCGATCGTCTACACGAACGCGAAGGCCGGCACCGCGACACTGGACCCCGCGGTGCCCGGGACCAACCTCAACCCGCTGTTCGACGTGATCATGTCGCACATCCCCGCCCCCACCTACGAGGAGGGGCACCCCTTCCAGGCGCTGGTCACCAACCTGGACGCCTCGCCGTACCTCGGGCGGCTGGCGCTGTGCCGCGTGCACCAGGGGACGGTGAAGAAGGGCCAGACGATCGCCTGGTGCCGCGTGGACGGCACGATCCAGCAGACGAAGATCGTCGAGCTGTTCATCACGGAGGCCCTCGAGCGCGTCAGCGCCGACTCCGCCGGGCCGGGCGAGATCATCGCGATCGCCGGCATCCCGGAGGTCACCATCGGCGAGACGCTGGCGGACCTCGGTGACCCGCGCCCGCTGCCCGTGATCAGCGTCGACGAGCCGAGCATGTCGATGACCATCGGCGTGAACACGGCGCCGCTCTCCGGGCAGGACGGTGACAAGCTCACCGGCCGGCTGCTGAAGAGCCGCCTCGACCAGGAGATCCTGGGCAACGTCTCGATCCGTGTGGAGCCCGCCGATCGCCCGGACACGTACACCGTGTACGGCCGTGGCGAGCTCCAGCTCGCCGTCCTTGTCGAGACGATGCGGCGCGAGGGCTTCGAGATGACGGTCGGCAAGCCCGAGGTGGTCACGCGGACGATCAACGGCAGGCTGCACGAGCCCACCGAGCGCCTGGTGGTGGACGTGCCGGAGGAGCACCTCGGCTCCGTCACGCGCCTGCTGGCGCCGCGCCGGGGCCGTCTGCTGGGTACGTCGAACCACGGCACGGGGCGCATCCGCATGGAGTACGACGTGCCCGCGCGCGGCCTCATCGGGTTCCACACCGAGTTCATGACCGAGACGCGCGGCACCGGGCTGATGCACCACGTCTTCGAGGGCTACGAGCCGTGGGCGGGAGTGCTGCGCACGCGCGAGACGGGATCACTGGTCGCGGACCGGCCCGGCCCGGCGACCTCGCACGCGATCGCCGCGCTGCAGGAGCGGTCGGCGCTCTTCGTCTCCGCGGGCGACCCGGTGTACGAGGGCATGATCGTCGGCGAGAACTCCCGCGCGGACGACATGGTGGTCAACATCACGCGTGAGAAGAAGCTGACCAACATGCGTGCTGCATCGGCGGACCAGACGGTGCGCATCACGCCGCCTCGACGGATGTCGCTGGAGGAGTCTCTGGAGTTCATCCGCGAGGACGAATGCGTGGAGGTGACCCCGCGCAACGTCCGCATCCGCAAGCTGATCCTCGACTCCAACCAGCGGGACAAGGCCTCGCGGCGGCCGCGGATGGTTGCGGAAGTCTAGCGTTTCCTGCGATCCCCGCCCGCAATCTAGTCACACCTATCGCACGAGCGCGCGATCATACAAATCACTTTGTCGATTCGCGCGTGCGGGGAGTTAGGATCGATCCGATGGCGACACAGCGCTGCGAATTCTGCACCGCACGCCCTCAACAGGAAGTCGCAGTGTCCCGCTGGCGCGATGATCCTGACGACCGCGAACGTCTGACGCTGTGGGTGTGTACGAAGCACCTGGCGCGGATGCAGAAGGCCGGAACCCGTGGGTGGGCCCACGGCGGAGCGTTCTACAAGACCGGCTTCTGGTAGCGGCCCCGTCAGCATCCTCGCGGCGCCCGGGCAACATGAAGGCACGACGAGGAGCCACTCCAGCCATGACACTCCGGCCTGATTCTGGCACCGGTGCCGATGGCACCCGCGAGCCTCGACGCAACGAGGTCCTCCACCACGTGATCGCCCTCATCGGCGAACACGGGATCGATGGCATGACGATGCGCCAGGTCGCGCAGGCAACCGGGCTCAGCACCGGCACCATCAACTACCACTTCGGCAACAAGCGCGGGCTGGTCCTCGCGGCGCTCGCATCTGCGGGCGACGCACCGGAGAGCGGTGCCCCCGGCGGCTCATCGCTCGCGCGGCTGCAGCGGCTGCTCGCCAGCTTCGTGCTGGATGCGCCGGAGCGCCGCGCATGGTGGCAGTTCTGGGTGGAGGTGGCCGCACAAAGCGCCCGCGACGAGGAGCTGCGGCGACACGAACGTGCGCGCCAGTCCGCCCAGCGCCGCCACATCGAAGAGCTCATCGAGGACGGCGTGCGCCGCGGCGAGATGCGATCAGACCCGGCGGTGACCGCGGACACGGTGCTGTCGCTCGCGACCGGGCTGGCCATCGTCCAGCTGACGTCCCCCGACGACGCCACCGTGCGGCGCGCAGCCGAGATCCTCGAGGACTCCGTGCGGAGGATGGCCGCCGCCGGGGGTACCGCGACCCCCGAGAGCTAGTCGCCGGACGCGGACTGGCGGGGGATGCCGGAGAGCGTGAACGCGCGCTCCACCAGCCCGGCCGCGTCCTCGATCTCGCCCTCCACGGTGAGGAACTCGGTGTCGCCGTGCACCAGCTTGTAGCGCGTGTTCCCGAGGTACTCCACGCGCTCGATGCGCTGCAGCTCGCTCCACTCGACGTGATGCAGGGTGCGACCGAGGTGGAGCGCGGACGCGCCGCTCCTCGTCAGCACGATCGCCGTCGCCGTCCCGCGCCATGTCAGCAGCACCACGGGGATCATCAGCACCGTCACGGCGGCGGTGAAGAGGCCGAAGCCGATCCCCTCGGCGCGTCCGGTCACGACGCCGATCGCGAGCGACACCACGGAGACGATCAGCGGCAGCGCGAACGAGGCGTTCTGCCACCACCGGGAGTCGTTCACGTAGACCCCGGCCACGTCGCGCATCTGCGCGATCGCGGCGGCGTCACGCGCGTTCGGTTCAGTTGGAGCGGAGTCCTGCACGTGCGCTACAGCTCCCGGACGCGCTCGCGCACCTCGGCGAGGCGCTCGATCGTCTCGATCGCCTGGCGCTGGTCGGGCACGAGGCTGCGCACGATGACGTCGGTGAACCCCATCTCGGCGAGCGGGCGGATGTGCTCCGCGACGGTCTCTGCGCTGCCGTAGAGGAGGCTTGACCGGTCGCCGGTGAAGCGCGCGAGCACGGGTTCCATGACGCGGGCGGCCTCCTGATCTGTGGCGCACACGAGGACGTTGCGTCGCACGGCCACCGCCGCGGGTGCGCGCCCGTGGACCTGCGCCCGCTCCGCGTACTCGGCGGCCTGCGCCCCGATCTCCGCGAGCCCGTACGACGGATCGCCGAGCCAGCCATCGCCGAGGCGCGCCGCGCGATCGATCGACCTCGAGACGCTGCCCCCGATCCACACCTCCACCGGCTCAGGCGCCACCGGCGAGATGTGCGCGCCGGTGATGTGGAAGCGCCCGTCCGAGCTCACGGTCTCCCCGGCCAGCAGCCGCCGCACGATGTCCAGCGACTGCTCGAACATCGACGGGCGGAACCTCGCATCGACGCCCATCGCCGGGGACTGAGGGTCGTCGCGCCCGATCGCGCACTGCATGATGAAGCGGCCCTGGTGGATGGCGGCCAGCGTGCCGATCTGCTCGGCGACCAGCACCGGGTTCCACAGCGGGAGCAGGAACAGCACCCCCGCGGGGCGATCGCCCCACTCGGCCAGCAGGCGCCCCATGATCGGCACGTTCTGGTAGTACGCGCCCGGCGATTGCGAGTGATGGTCGCCGACGAACAGCGAGTCGAGGTCGGATCCTCGCGCCGCGGCCGCACGCTCGGCCATCCAGCGCGCGCCCTCCCGCACGTCGGTGACGCGAAACGCGCTGGTGAGCGAGATGCCGATGCGCACGGGGATGCCCCTCTCTGGGGACGGCCAGATCCGGGATGGCAGATCCGGGAGGGTCAGTCTACCGCCCGGCCCCGCCAGCGTCGCGCGGCTCCGCCGGTCCCGTACACTCAACCCCATCTGCCGCGATGGCTGCGAGGAGCCGCCGATGTGCCGGTCCATCAAGCGCCTGCGCCCCGCCGCGGGCACCGCCGATCCGCCCGCAACGCCCGAGGAGATCGAGGCAGCCGCGCTCCAGTTCGTGCGCAAGATCAGCGGCTTCCAGCGCCCCTCGCCCGCGAACGGCGAAGCGTTCGAGGCGGCGGTGCGTGAGATCGCCGGCACCTCGACGCGGCTGCTCGCCTCGCTGCGGGTGGGAGCGCGCTCGACCTAGGCGGTGGACAGCCCGATCTCGCGCAGGAACGGCTCCATGCCCGGCTCGCGGCCGAGGAATGCACGGAGCAGCGCCGCGCCGTCCATGGTTCCGCCCGCCTCCAGGATCGCCGTGCGGTAGCGGTGGCCGGCGGCCTCGTCGCCCGCGGGGTCCTCGGCGAAGCGTGCGGCCATGTCGTCGCCGTACACCTGCGACCACAGGTAGCCGTAGTACCCGGCGTCGTAGCCGAAGAGGTGGCCGAAGCCCGCCTGGAAGTGCGTGTCCTCCGGGAAGGGGAAGCCGGTGATCGAGTGCAGCCGCCGGGCGATCGCGTCCGTGTCCTTCGCGCGGCCCTCGGCGTGGTACGCGAGGTCGAGGCGCGCGAAGTAGAGCTGGCGCAGGTAGTGCAGCCCACTGGCGACGTTCTTCGCCGCGATCATCCGCGCGAGGAGGTCCGCCGGAAGCGGCGCCCCGGTCGCGATGTGACGCGTGAAGCCAGCGAGGACGCGCGCATCCCATGCCCAGTGCTCCAGCATCTGCGACGGCGCCTCGACGAAGTCTCGCTGGACGCTGGTCCCGGCGAACCGTGCGTATGGGGAGCGGGTGAGGATCTGGTGCAGGATGTGACCGAACTCGTGGAAGAGCGTGTTCACCTCGGAGTGACGCAGCAGGCTCGGCGCGCCCGGGCGCGGCTTCGTGAAGTTCGCGACCATCGCCGAGATGCCCCCGGCGTACGTTCCGTCCGCCAGGCGGCGCCCCGGCCGCAGCGTGAACGCCGCGGCGTGCCCGTACTTGTCGGGCCGCGGGTGCAGGTCGAGGTAGAACGCGCCCAGCGGCTCGCCCGAGCTCGCGTCCGGCGGCGCGTCGAGCACCTCGAACAGGCGCACGTCGGGATGCCAGACGCGCGGCTCCGGGACCTCGACGAAGCGCACGGCGAAGAGGCGCTGGTAGAGCGCGAACATGCCGTCCAGCGTGGCGTCCAGCGGGAAGTACTCGGCGACCGCGAACGAGTCGACCGCGTAGCGCTCCTTCAGCATGCGCTGCCGGTAGTACCGCCAGTCCCAGATCTCGAGGCGCGCACCCGGATCGCCTGTGTGCGCCCGCTTGGACGCCGTCAGGTCCGCGATGTCCACGTCCGCCTTGCGGCGCACGCGCACTTCCAGGTCCGCCAGGAAGTCCGTGACCACCTCGGGCGTCTCCGCCATGCGCGTCTCGATAGCGTAGTGAGCCCACGAGACGTAACCCAGCGTCGCCGCGATCTCGTCGCGGAGCGCGATCGCCTGCTCCAGGATGGGGAGGTTGAGGGCGGCGGCCTTGTTGTGGTTCAGGAGAAACAGCGCGCGGCGCGGCGCCTCGAGCTCGGCTGACTCCAGGAAGGGATAGAACTCCGGGTACTCCAGCGAGACACGATAGCGCGTCCCCTCCTCGGTCCTCCGGGCCCGCAGGCGCGCGACGTACGACTCCGGCAGCCCGGCGAGCTCCTCGCGCGTCAGCCACAGCGCGTCCGTGCACTCGTCGATGTTGCGGCGGAACTCGAGCCCGAGGGCGATCAGCCGCTCCTTCAGCTCCTGCACGCGAGCGCGCTGCGGCGCGGCGAGACCGAACCCGTTGCGCCGGAAGTCACGCAGCGCATGGTCCAGGTAGCGGCGCTCCACCGGCCCGAGCGAGGACACCTCCGAGCGCTCCACGTACGCGGTCAACGCCATGAACACGTCCTCGCGGAAGCCGATCGCGTTGGCGTGGGTGCCCAGCCGCTGCTCCGCCTCGCGCGCCTCGTTGCGGAGCGCCTCATCCGCCGCGACGTTCGAGAGGAAGCCGAACCGCCCGCCCGCGATGGAGAGCTCGGCGCGCACCTCGTCCAGCGGGAGCACGGTGTTGGCGAAGGTGCGCTCGGCCGCGGGCACCGCCGTCATCGCCGCGACGATCGCGTTCGATCGTGCGATCGCCGACTGCACGCCCTCGCGGACGGCGTCCGGCGTGACGCTGGCGTAGTTGAACGGGGTCACTGACATGCGGGCGGCCACCCATTCGCGATCACCGATGACGCACTCCCGGAGCGCGTCGCAGCACGGCTGCTGCGCGCCGAGCCGGTGTGGCGTGAGACGATATCGATCGCGCTCGTCCCCGGGCAAGCGGCGAGGTCACGCGCCCCCGCCTCGACGGTCGAGCAGCCTCGAGCCCGCTACGCCGGCGACATCAGCTTCCAGATCGACTCTTTCAGCACGTCGCGCGCCTTCAGCGGCTGCACGGGCCGGGCGTTCGGCTTGATGACCGTGTTGAACGCCTTCACCTGCGCCTCGGCGACCGAGGTCGGCGCCTGGATCACCTGCCAGCGCACGCCCTCGGTACATGGCGGCGTGGTCAGCGACCCTGTGTAGCGGTACATCGACCGGTCCCGTGGGAGCACGGAGGCGACGTCGAAGTTGGCGAACTGCTTCTTCTCCTCGGCGTTCGCAGGCAGCGCGGCCAGGATCGGCGCCAGGGCGTCGTTCGCGAGCCCGGTCTCGTGCAGCACGCCGATGACGGCGACCTCGCCCTTCGCGTTCTTGTGGACGAAGTGCGTCTCCATCGCGAAGCGCTTCCCCTGCACCGTGTGCTCCGAGGGCGCGTGGAAGTGGAACTGCACGAGCGTGAACGCCACGCCGTCGATGTCGATCGCGCCGCCGTTGGTGACGTCCGCCTGGATGGTGTGGCCGTTGTTCTGCACGCTCAGGACTGCGGGCTGCCACTTGATGTTCGTGCGCCCGCCGGCGCCGATCTGCGTGCCCGTGAAGTCGATCGGTGACTGCGAGGATCCCGCGCGGCACACCGCGTTCTCGGGAGCCAGCTCGGCCCAGTTCTCCGGCCCGGCCTCGCCCTCGTAGCCCCAGTGCTTCGCGTCCTCCGCAGCACCGCCCGCGGCGTGCGCGTCTCCCGCCTTCGCCTCGGGCTTCGCGGGGTCTGCCTTGAGCGAGGCGATCTCCTTGCGGAGCGCGGCGACGTCCTCCTTCGAGGCGACGCTGGCGCCGCAGCCGGTGAGCAGCGCCACCGCCCCGCCCGCGACCAGCCACGAGGAGGACCGCTGCGCGAACGCACGCCGGGACATCCGCCGCCCACCGGCGCGGGTCGCCTCCGCCACGAGGTCCTGGCTCTCCTGCTCGAACATCGCTCGCTCCACGGCAACGGCCCGCGATGCGCGGGTACTGTCCAGAGCATCGGCAGAGGGGGCGTCGCGGCGCAGGGGCGGGCGGGCGATCCGTGCGGCGAACGTCAGGCGGCCGCGACCGCCGCGAATCGCCCGCGCCACATCAGGCGGCGCACGTCGCCCAGCGCCACGAGCGCGCCCGCCAGGACGAGGAGCCAGATCAGCCCGGGCACCACGAGCAGGATACGCAGCCCGATCAGGTGCTCGGCGGCGCCCACGCCCAGGTTCACGAAGGCCATGTGCCCGGCCGCCAGCATGACGTAGATCGACATCACCCGTCCGCGGATGTCGTCGCGCACCAGGAGCTGCGCCTGCGAGGCCGTCAGTGCCATGAAGCTCGCCTGCGTGCCGCCCGCGAGCATCGCACCCAGCACTACCGCGACGGGCGTCTGCCCCAGCCCGAGGAACGCCATGGAGACCCCGCTGCCGATCCCGGTGACCAGCAGCGCGCGCCCCTGCGCCTGCTCCGAATGCAGGCGCGCGACGCCCAGCGTGCCGCAGACGGCGCCGAATCCCAGCCCGAAGAGGATCGCGCTGTACGTGCGCGGCCCGCCGCCCACGCTCGCTGCGAGCTGCGGCATCAGCGAGTCGAAGCCCATGGTCAGCGCGCAGTGGAAGACGACGAGCATGATGATCAGCGCCACGCGCCGGTCCGCGCCGATGTAGTTCGCGCCCTCGGCCATCTCACCCGCGAGACGCCGGAGCGACGCCATCGAGACGCCTTCGTTGCGACCGCTGCGGTACCGGATCGCCCACAGCGCGGCCAGGCTCGCAGCGAAGAAGGCCGACGCGAGCACGAACACCGCGCCGGGGCCCAGCGCAGCCAGCAACAGCCCGCCGAACACCGGCCCGGCCATCCTCGACCCGTGCTGCGAGATGTTTGAGAGCGCGACGGCGTTGAGCAGGTGCGCCGCCGGGACGAGGTTCGGGAGCATCGCCTGCTCGGCGGGCGTCTGCGCCGCTCGCGCGATCCCGCCGACGAAGGCGAAGAGCACAACGTGCCACACCTGCACGATCCCCAGCGCAGTGACCGCGACGAGGCCGAGCGTGCCCCCCAGCCCGATCGCGACCGCGATCAGCGCGAGCCGCCGGCGGTCGATGCGATCGGCGAGCGCGCCCGCGAGCGGGGCGGCGAAGAGAAACGGCGCCATCCCGGCGAAGGTGACGATGCCCACCGCGGTCGAGGAGTGCGTGAGGCTGAACACCAGCCACCCTCGCCCCAGGAGCAACGCCCAGTTCGCGCCCGCCGAGCACATCGAGTTGGCGAAGAGCAGCGCGTAGTCACGCGACCGCAGCGCGGGGAACTGCGCGTCCAGCCAGGCCAGGAGCAAACGTGTGGGCGCCATGCAGGGAGGGTAGTGGCTCGCCCGGCGAACGCAAGGAGGAACCGCGACGCTCCGCTAGTGCTGGATGCGGACCCCGGCCTCCGTATGCAGGTCCACGGCCACCGCGGTGTCGCCGCGCAGCCAGTCCACCAGGTCGCGCCCGGCGAGCTCCCGGCGCCATCCGCGCAGGAGCGGCAGGTCGGGCTCCTTCGACCGGTCGCCGACGAGCCACCAGGCGATCAGGTCGTCCATGTCGCGGCGCGTGGCCACGAATCGCGGCGCGATCTCGGCCTCGCGGCAGCGCGCCTGCACGATGCCGCTGAGGATTGCGGGCCAGGCCTGCCCCAGGTTCGGGAGGCGTGGGGGCGTGGGCTCATCCGCGGGCGGATCGTTCACGCCCTGCTCAACGGCATCGAGGATCGCCTTGCCGTAGCGCTGGATGGTGCCCTCGCCCAGGCCGCGCACGGCGCTCAGGTCGGCGGCGTCGCGCGGGGGGCGGCGGGCGAGCTCCAGCAGCGATCGGTCGTTCATGATCCACGAGGGCGGCCGGTTCGCGCGCAGCGCCTCATGCTCGCGCCACGCGGCGACGGCGCGCAGGGCGCCCAGCGAGCGCCGCTTCAGCGCGTTCCAGCCCCGCACCCGGCGGTACATCTCCTGCGGCGGCGTGCGCTCCGCCCATGCGTCGGCGAGGAGATCGCATTCCTCCTGCACCCACCCGGCGCGGCCGCGGGCGTCGAGCTGCTGCCGGAGCTGCCGCCACACGGCGGGGAGGTAGCGGACGTCGTCCAGTGCGTACCGCACCTGGTCCTCGGACAGCGGGCGGCGGGACCATTCCGTGTACTGTGCGCCCTTGTCCAGGTGCACGCCGGCCATCCGCTCCACCAGCGCGCCGTACCCGATCTGCTCGCCCATGCCCAGGAACGCCGCGGCGATCTGGGTGTCGAAGATGTGCGTGCCGCGCGCTCCGAACATGGCGCCGATCAGCGCCAGGTCCGCCTGCGCCGAGTGGATCACCACCTCGATGTCGTCGCGCGCGACGAGTTCGATCACCGGGCGCGGGTCCACGCGCAGCGGGTCGATGGCGGCGACGGCCGGGCGATCGAGGTCACCCCACCCCACCTGCACGAGCGAAAGCTCGGCGACGTACCGCCCCTCGGTCATGAACTCGAGGTCGAGCGCGAACCAGCCCGTCCGCGCGATCGCGGCGGCGATCTCTGCCACCTCGGCGGCATCCGTCACAGGGGTCGGGAGTTGTTGTTCGACAGTCACCGTCTCTGACGATAACACGCATGGGCCGCGAGAGCCCCGCCCCGGGGGCGCCGCACGGCCGGCCGGGAGGCAGCCAGAGGCCGCCGGTGGGCTATGCTGGCGCTCCATCCGGACACCCGCGCTGGGAGATGGCCATGACGAATCCGCCCGCCGACGAGGAACGCACCGGCCCCCTGCGGGTGACGGTGGTCTCCGACTTCATCTGACCGTGGTGCTACATCGGCCTCGTGGAGGTCGAACGGCTGTACCGGCACTGGGAGATCGAGCTCGACTGGGCCCCGTTCTTCCTTGACCCGTCGATCCCGCCGGAGGGGCGGCCCCGCCAGCCGCAGGCCCCGGGGAGCCCTGAGACGCCCGTCGAGGCGCGGGGCAAGCGCCTGGGCCTGGACTTCCGGCGTGGCCGCACCTTCACGCCCCACACCATCCTGTCGCTCCAGGCCGGCGAGTTCGCGCGCAACCACGGGACCACCCAGCAGGTGCTGGACTACCACCGCGCGCTCTTCCGCGCGTACTTCACGGACTTCGAGAACCTGATGGACGTCGACGTCCTCGCGCGTCACGCGGACACGGTCGGCCTAGACGGCGCGGCGTTGCGGCAGGCGCTGGCAGACGGCACGTACGCCGGCGACACCACCGAGGCGATCGAGCACGCCTACGCGATCGGCGTGCAGGCGATTCCCACGTTCATCATGGACGAGCAATACGCCGTAGTCGGCGCGCAGGAGTACGAGACGCTGGAGCGCGTGATGGAGCAGCTGCACGCGAAACGCCGCGAGGTGCCGCTGCCCGATCCGCACGCGCCCCCGCCGGACGAATGATCCGCGTGCCCCGGCCAGCCGCTAGGTGCGTCTCGGCATCGCCACCACGGCGGTGCCCTGCACGGGCTTCTCGCCGCGCTCGTTCTCCAGCGTGACGTCCAGGTGCACGGCGCCCTCGCCGGTGTCCTGGTAGTCACCGTCGCCGATGATGTCCGTGACCACTGCCACGCAGCGCAGGCGATCGTCATGGTGCACGGGGCGCCGGTAGGAGACGTCCAGGCTCAGCACGCGGCCCAGCGGGCCCATCCAATCCGTCACCAGTCGCGTCAGCATGAACGCCGACATGGGCCCCGGCACGATCGGCCGCTCGAGGCCCGCGGCCCGCGCTTTCGCGGCGTCGAAGAAGCGCCCGTCACCCGCGAGCTGGCCCGAGATGTTGATGAACGCGACGACGTGATCGTGCGTCGGCTGCTGCGTCTCCTCGAACTCGTCGCCCACCGTGACGTCCTCGAGGTAGCGCTGGCCCGCCAGCGGATCGGTTGCGGTGCTCACGCTAGGCTTCCTCGTCCAGGGGCTTCACCTCGCGGTGGACGCTCGTCGTCTCCACAGCCGCTACGTCCTCGCCGTGCTGGTTCGCGTAGCGCGTGCGCCGCAGGACGAAGACCATGCGTCCGCTGCGGCCCGTCTTCTCGTACACCTCCTTCACTTGCGCGAACCCCTCGATGACGTCGCCCGGGCGCACCGGGAGGTAGTACTCGTGCCGCTGTCCGGCCATCAGCGGCGACCGGCCGAACTGCACGCGCGGGTTTGGTGCAGGGTCCATGCGCACGGCCTGCGCGATGCCCGGTGGCGCGATGATCCCCCCGTACGGGCCCTGCGCGGCGAACGCTTCGTCGGTGTACAGCGGGTTCTGCTGGCCGATCGCCTCGCAGAATCCGTTGATCAGCTCGTGCGTGACCTCGAAGCGCCCGACCGGGATCTCGCGCCCGACCACACTGCGGTCGTACTCGATCTCGTCACTGCCGAGGTTGCCCATGCCGCTCGACGCGGGGAGAGAGGCAGGCGCCCCGGAGGGACGCGGGCGCGGCGCGACGCCATCCTTCGTGTCGTCCAGGTGCATCGGGACGTAGGCCGCTGCCGGGTCGCGCAGCGCACCCACCAGGTCGGCCATCGTGCGGACCGGGCGGTCGAAGCGCGTCAGGCAGCGGCCGAGTGCGCTGACGAAATGCGCGTCCGAGGCCCCCACCACGCGCAGCCCGCGCGCCTCCGCGAGGTCGAAGGCGCGCCCGTTCTCGTAGTCGTTGCTCCCGCCATTGAGCGCCTCGATCACGCCCACGCCCTCCAGCGTCACCCCGCGCTCGTCGGCGTGCTCGACGCAGCCGATGCGCGGGCGCCCGGCATGCGCGCCGACCGCGACGCCGCCCGTCTCCCAGGCCGTGCGGAACACGTCCTCGTGCGGCAGCGAAACGGACGTGAGATCGAAGCCGCGGAGGAACTCCGGCGTCACGCCGAACACCAGCACGTGCCCGATGTCCGTCTCGACTTCGACGCCGCGCAGGACCGTTGCCTCGTACCGCGCGGCGAGCGCGGCGTAGTCGCGATCGAGCTGCGGATCGGGATCGAAGCGACGGTGCTCGGTGACCACGAAGCCGTCGATGCGGAAGCCCAGCGCGCGGCGCGCCGCGATCCACTTGAGGTACCCCTCCACGGTGCCGCCGGCGTCATCCGAGCCGCCGGCGGAGTGCACGTGGAGATCGAGGTACGTCGCGTCGTCGGACATCGGAGTGGCCTTCCCGCGAATCGTCGGGGTGGAGCCGCGATTGTCGCGCGCCCTCGCCCGGCGTCAATGGCACGCGAAGCGGCGCTGCCTTGCCGCCCGTCAGCCCTGGGCCAGGCGGTCGCGCACCAGGTGGCGCTGGACCTTGCCCGAGGAGGTGCGCGGCAGCGCCTCCCGGCTGAGGTCGATGCGGCGTGGCAGCTTGTACCCCGCGAGCCGCGCGCGGAGGTGCGCCTCCAGCGCGGCGCCGTCGATGTCCCCGCTGCCGGGCACAACCACCGCCACCACCATCGCTCCCCAGCGATCATCCGGGACGCCCACGACCGCGCATTCCTCGACGCCCGGGAACGCCTGGAGCGCGGCCTCGACCTCGGCGGGGTAGACGTTCTCGCCACCACTCACGATCAGATCGTCACGGCGGTCGGCGATGTACAGGTAGCCTTCGCTGTCCACGAAGCCCAGGTCGCCGGTATGCAGCCACCCGTCGCGGATCGCCTCCGCGGTCGCCTCCGGGCGGTGCAGATAGCCCGCGCAGATCGTGGGCCCCGCGACGAGGATCTCGCCTACGTCGCCCGGCCGTGCGGGCGCACCGTCAACCTCGATGCGCACGGTCGAGCCGGGGAGCGGAAGGCCCGCTGATCCGAGCTTGCGCAGCGCGTCGGTGGCGGACAGCGTGGCGACCTGCGAGGCGGATTCGGTCAGCCCGTAGGTCTGGAGCACCGGGAGCCGGCGCTCAGCGGAAGCCTCCAGCAGCGAGCGCGGCGCCGGGCCGCCGCCGAGGAGCACCGCCCGCACGGTGGACGGATAGCGCGCCTCGTCGACCGCGAGCATCCGCTGGAGCATGTTCGCGACCACGGACAGCAGCGTGACGCGCTCCTCGCGCAGGGCGTGCACGGCGCGCGCCTCGTCGAAGCGCTCGTGGATCACGGCGGTGGTGCCGTAGATCGCGCTGCGCAGGAGGATCGAGAGCCCGCCGACGTGGTACAGGGGCAGGCACGCGAGCCAGCGATCGTCGGACGCCACGCCGAGGTTCGCCGCGGAGGCGACCGCGCTCCAGTAGAAGTTCCCGTGCGTGAGCACGGCGCCCTTCGGCTGCCCCGTGGTACCCGACGTGTAGATCACGCTGTGCGCGCGCTCGAACGGGATCGCACCGCCTCCGTCCAGCGGCGGCGCCGAACGCCACGCGGGATCGTCCGCGTCGAGGAGCGTCACGCCGGCCGCCTCGGCCGCGGTGCGCGCGAGCGCGGCGTGCTCCGCGTCGGCCACGAGGAAGCGCGCGCCGGCATCGCGCAGCTGCCAGGCGATCTCGGATGCCGTGAGGCGTGCGTTGTGCGGCGCGCACATCGCCCCCGCGCGCGTGATCGCGTGCGCCAGGATCGCGAAGCCGTTGCCGTTCGCGTGCAGCAGGCCCACGGGCTCGCCCTCGCGCACCCCGAGCGCGGCGAGGCGCCCGGCGGCGGAGCCCACCCGCGCGTCCAGCTCGCGGTACGTCAGCCGCTCGTCGCCGCATTCCACTGCAACGACATCCGCGTGCGTGACGGCGCGGCGCGCGACCCAGTCGCCGAGATCGACGGAGAGCAGCGAGGTGGCGGTCATGGCTGTTCCTTCGCGCGCTCCGGACGCGTCGCGGCGGCGGCTACGATGCGATGACCCAGCCGCCCTCGGCGACACGTTCCCACGCGTCGTCATCGGGCGCGATCCCCAGGCCGGGGCCATCCGGCAACGACAGCATGCCACCCTGCGCCACCAGCGTGTGCCGCACGAGGTCGGCGGCCAGGTGCTCGCCGGTCCCCAGGCCGTGCGCGATGCCGCCGGGAATCGTGCCGCCGATCGCCGCCGCCAGGTGCAACGTGGCCGCCGTCCCGATCGAGGAGTCGAAGGTTGTGGTCGCGAACGCCCCGATGCCGCGCGCGGCAGCGCGGCGCGCGATCGCGAACGCGGGCCGCAGCCCGCCGAGGAGCATCGGCTTGAGCACAACGAGGTCGGCGGCGCGCGCCTCCAGGACACGATCGAGCGCCTGCGGGTCGGTCACCGCCTCGTCGGCGGCGATCAGCAGCGCGCCCCCGGCTGCGGTACGGACGCGCGCCAGCGCCTCGACGTCACCCGCGGGGACGGGCTGCTCGATCAGCTCGATGCGCAGCGGCGCCAGCGCCCGGACCGCGGCGACGCCCGTCGCCTCGTCCCAAGCGCCGTTCGCGTCCAGGCGGATCGCGGCGTCGTGACAGGCCTCGCGCAGGGCTGCGATGCGGCGCACGTCCTCGTCCAGCGGCGCGCTCCCCACCTTCACCTTCAGCACGCGATACCCCTGCGCCCGGGCCTCGCGGCCGAAGCGCGCGGTCTCCTCGGGCGGGCCTTCGCCGATGACCGCGTTCACACGCACCTCCAGCGCGACGTCCGGCACGAGCAGTGTGGCCACCGCGCGACCCGTGCGCCGTCCCTCCAGGTCGAGCGTCGCGACGTCCAGGGCGCAGCGCAGCGCCTGCACGCCCGGCGCGCGCGGGTCCAGCGATCCCAGGATGTCGCGATCGCCCGTGAGCGCCGCCCCGTGCCTGTTCAGCAGCGCGAGCACATCCTCGACGGTGCCGGCGCCGAGCGAGGCGATCGGCGACGCCTCGCCCACGCCGGAGTGCCCCTCGCCATCGGCGAGCTCGAGCAGCACGCCGCGCCGGTCCGCCATCGCCCCGTGTGACGCCTCGAAGCGGTGGCGCATCGGAAGGCGGAACGCGCGCCAGCGGAGGCGGGTCAGTTCGACAGCCCGATCGCGAGCAGCAGCCCGAAGATCAGGTGCAGGCGCGCCATCGCGCGGAGCGCGGCATTCAACGGCGGGCCGTCCGTGCGCTGCAGCACGACGGCGACGGGGACGACGGCCACGGGCACCGAGAGCCACGACAGCAGCACCCAGCCGGAGAAGTCGCCCAGGAGCCATAGCGCCGCCGCGGCCACGTACGCCGCGGCCACCACGATCACCAGCTCCGTCCTCGCGAGGCGGCGACCGAGGTACACCGCCAGTGTGTACTTCCCGGCGAGGCGGTCCGTGTCGATGTCGCGCACGTTGTTCACGACGAGGATCGCCGTGACGGTCAACGACACCGGCAGCGACGCTGCCACCACGTCCGCGGTGACGTGCCCCGCCTGCACGTAGTACGTCCCCGTCACGGCGACGACGCCGAAGAAGATGAACACAAAGACCTCGCCCAGGCCGCGGTACCCGAAGGGCCACGGGCCGCCGGTGTACGTGAGCCCGGCGAGCATGGAGGCGAGCCCGATCGCGACGATCGGCCAGCCGCCGAGGTACGCCAGGTACAGGCCCACGACGGTCGCGAGCGCGAAGCACACGATCACCCCGGTCGTCACCTGGCGCTCTGTCAGCAGTCCTCGTTGCGTGACGCGCACCGGCCCGAGGCGCTCGTCGGTGTCCGCGCCCCTCCGGAAATCGGAGAGATCGTTGGCGAGGTTCGCCCCGGCCTGGAGCGCCAGCGCGCCGATCAGCGCCGCGCCCGCCGCCAGCGGCGCGTGCACGCCATGGTGCAGCGCCACGCCCGTGCCGACCGCGACGGGGACGATGGCCGCCGTCAGCGTCGGGGGCCGGATCGCCATCATCCACACGCGCAGCCGCCCCGGCACGGCCTCCGGGCTCGCGGCGCCGGCCGCGCTCCGGGCGGGCGCACCTCGCTCAGCCATGGAACGGCAGCCGCTCGAACTTCGAGAAGTCGGGCTGGCGCTTCTGCACGAAGGCATCCCGCCCTTCCTTCGCCTCGTCGGTGGTGTAGTAGAGCATGGTGAGGTCGCCCGCGAGCACCTGCAGGCCGGTGGCCCCGTCCGTGTCCGCGAGGAAGGCGTTCTTCAGGAACCGGATCGCCGTGGGCGACTTCGCGAGGATCTCCTGTGCCCAGCGGACGCCCTCGGCCTCCAGGTCCTCGAGCGGCACGACGGCGTTGACGAGGCCCATGTCGAGCGCCTCCTGCGCCCCGTACTGGCGGCAGAGGTACCAGATCTCGCGCGCCCTCTTCGTCCCCACCAGGCGAGCGAGCATCGACACGCCGTACCCGGCGTCGAACGAGCCGACGCGCGGGCCGGTCTGCCCGAAGCGCGCGTTCTCCGCGGCGATGGTCAGGTCGCAGATCACGTGCAGCACGTGTCCGCCGCCGATCGCGTACCCGGCGACCAGTGCGATCACGGGCTTCGGCATCTCGCGGATGAAGCGCTGCAGTGGGAGCACGTTCAGCCGCGCGCTGCCCTCGGTGTCCACGTACCCGGCGTGACCGCGGATGCGCTGGTCCCCGCCCGAGGAGAAGGCGCGCCCGCCTGCCCCGGTGAACAGCACCACCCCGACGGCGTCATCCTTCGCCGCCTCCGCGAAGGCGTCCGCAAGCTCGTCGATGGTGAGCGGGCGGAAGGCGTTGTGCACCTCGGGCCGGTTGATCGTGATCTTCGCGATCCCGCCCGAGCGCTCGTAGAGGATGTCCGTGTATGTCTTCACCGCCTGCCAGCGGATGTCGCTCATCGATCCCCCGCCCCACTACCCGGCCAGACCGGCTACCGGCCTGTCCCTGCGCGCTCCAGGAACTGCCGGACCGTCGTGTTGAACGCGTCCGGGCGTTCCAGGTGCGCCGCGTGCCCCGCACCCTCGATCAGACGCAGGGTGCTGTCCGGGATCGCGGCGGCCATCTCGGCCGCAATCGCGCTGAATTTCGTGTCCAGCGTACCCGCCGTGAGCAGCACGGGCACGCCCACCCCGGACAGGCGGTCCCCCACCCACTCCTGCGCCCCGGTGCCCATCCCCCTGAGCGAGTTCGCGAGCCCGAGGGGGTTCTGCCCGAGGCGCCCGCGACGGAGCGCGGCGCGCTGCTGGCCGCTGAGCGTGTGCCGCTGGCTGTCCCACAGGGAGATCGACTGCCAGAAGTCGACGAACGCCTCCAGCCCCTCGTGCTCCAGGCGCTGCGCCAGTGCCTCGTCGGCGGCCACGCGCTCCGCGCGCTCCTCCGCCGTGGCCAGCCCGGGCGTCGCCCCCTCGAGGATCAGCGCCGAGACGACCTCCGGGTGGTGCACCGCCACCTGCAGGGCGGTGCGCCCGCCGAGCGAGTAGCCCAGCCATGCGGCGCGCTCGAAGCCCGAGGCCCGAAGCGCCGCCGCCAGATCGTCGACGGCACGCGGCATCCGGTAGCGGACCAGCGCCGCCGGGCTCGCGGAGCCCCCGTGCCCGACGAGGTCGATCGCGAGCGTGGTGTAGTCCGGTGCGAGCACATCCACGAGTGAGCGCCACGAGCCGCCGGAGCCGGTGAAGCCATGGAGCAGCACCACCGGAGGACCGTTGCCCTCGCGCTCGACGTGGAGGCTCAGCCCGTCGACGTCGATGTCGGGCACGGCGCTACGCCCGCGCCGCCACCACCGCGCGACGGACCGCCGCGGCCGCGTGTGCCCAGACCTGCTGGTGCAGCGCCACGTTGCGGTCGCGGTCGGTGCGGAGCTCCAGCACGTCCAGGCCGGGCCGCTGCAGCGCGTCACCGATCGCCGCGCTCGCAGCCCCGGGCTCCAGGAATGCGTGCCGTCCTCCGTGCAGCGCCACGGCGTGCCGCAGGTCCAGGCCGTGGGGCGTGCCCCACCACTGCTCGAAGCGCGCGGGCATGCTGGTGCGCTGCGGCAGGAACGAGAAGATGCCGCCGCCGTCGTTGTTCACCAGCACCACGGTCAGGCTCAGGTCGTGGCGGCGCACCGGCCACAGGCCGTTGAGGTCGTGCAGGAACGAGAGGTCGCCGATCATCAGCGCGACCGGGTCCCCGGCCACCGCCGCAGCCCCCACCGCCGAGGACACGACGCCATCGATGCCGCTCGCGCCGCGCGTCCCGACGATGCGCACCGCCCGGTCCATGTTCGGGAAGAACGAGTCGATGTCGCGCACTGGCATGGAGTTCCCGGCGACCAGCGTGCCCCCGTCCGGCAGCGCGCCGGCGATGTCGGCCACCACCTGGCCCTCGAACGGCTCGTCGAGCCCGGCCATCGCCTCGTCCAGGGCGGCGCGCGCCGCCGTGTTGGCATCTCGCCAGAGAGAGAGCCACTCCGGCCGGGCGACGGAGCGGGCGTCGAGCGCCTCGAGCAGCGTGGAGCAGAACGCGCCGGGATCGGCCGCGACGGCGAGCGCCGACCGCAGGTCCGGATCGCGCCACCCGCCGGACGCAGCCGCCGCCGGGTCGACGATGACCTGCGTGGTGCCCGAGAGCGTCGCGAGCCACTGGTTCAGGGGCTTCGAGGTGGGCGCCGCGCCGAAGCGGATCGCCACCTCGGGCGTGGCGGGGCCGGTGAACGCCTGCTCGCGCGCGAGCACGTCGGCACGGTCGATCACGGCGTCCAGGGGGTGGTGACCGGCGCGCAGCCCCGACAGCGGGTCGGCGATCACCGGCCAGCCAAGGATGGCGGCCAGCGAGGTGATCGCGGTGGCCGGCAGCCCCGCCGACTCCGGGCCGCAGATGATTGCGCCACGCCGTCCGCTGACGAGGCCCGAGACGCGCGCGATCTCGTTGCGGGCGGGCGCGGCCGGCGCGGCCGGCGCACGCACGACCTCGGGTGTGCCGAGGTCGAAGGCCAGCAGCTCCGAATCGGCGTCCACCAGCGGCTCGCGGAGCGGGATGTTCAGGTGCACCGGACCCGCCGGCGCCTCGCACGCGACGGCGGCCGCGCGCGCGCCTGCGGCGGCGGCGTAGCGCTCGAGGTCCGCGAGGGCGGTGGCGTCCGCGGCGGGGAAGTCGACGGCCCACTTCACGTGGGTGGAGAAGATTCCGAGCTGGTCCACCGTCTGCGGCGCGCCGACATCGCGCGCCTCGGGCGGGCGGTCCGCGGTCACCAGGATCAGCGGGACGCGCGACAGTCGAGCCTCGACGGCGGCCGGCAGCAGGTTCGCGACAGCGGTGCCGGAGGTGCAGGTGATCGCCACTGGCTCGCCGGTCTGACGCGCGATCCCGAGCGCGAAGTACCCGGCGGAGCGCTCGTCGAGGTGCAGCCACACCCGGAACGGCGACCCCGGCGCGGTGGCGGCGATGGTGATTGGCGTGTTCCGCGACCCCGGGGCGATGACGAAGTGCCGCACGCCGTTCCGGGCGAGCGACTGGAGCAGAGCGTGCACGGTGCGATCGGCGGGCTGGGCCATCCGGCTCATCTTATCCCGCCTCGGTGCTTCCGGTCGCGAGGGGCTCGCTCCGGCGCCGACGCGCTACACGCCGGCGAGGCGGAGGCGCCCGGTGGCGACGGCGATGGTCAGCAGCGCGAACGCGATCGGCAGCAGCTTGGTCGGCCCGATGAAGAGCAGCATGAGGACGACCAGCAGCGAGGCCCCGGCCACGGCGAGCGCGCGCCACCAGCTCCCCGGCACCCACCAGCCGGCCACGCCCATCGCCGCCATGAGCAGCAGCAATGCCGCCGTCCCCGCGATCACCAGTCCCGGGAACGGCACCCCGGAACCCACGGTGACTCGACCGAGCGGCCCGCCGTCACCATCCGACCACGGCCAGGCCCAGCGCAGCAGCCCGCCGAAGGCCGCCTGGCTCGGCCGGTCCAGCGGGACGAGGTACGAGGCGGCGAAGTGAGCACCGAGGACGAGCAACGCGGCGACGAGCCACCTCATCGTGGGCCTCCCGAAGCGAAGGTACGCACGGTGCGCCGGTGACCGTAGGGGCGAATGTCCCGGGACTGGACGGCCGTTGGGCCGCGAGCGGCTACGCGCCGAGCGCCTCGGCGACGGGGCGGAACTTCAGCTGGACCTCGTCGAGCTCCGACTGGGGCACGGAGTCGCCCATGATGCCGTTCCCGGCGAAGAGCCACGCCTGGGAGCCGCGGACCACCGCCGAGCGCAGGCCCACCGCGAACTCGCCGTCCCCGGCGCCGTCCATCCATCCCACCGGCCCCGCGTACCAGCCGCGGTCGAAGGTCTCGTGTCGGGCGATCACCTCACGCGCCCGTTCGGCCGGCCAGCCGCACACCGCCGGCGTCGGGTGCAGGCGCTGCACGAGGTCGAGGACGTCCACCCCCGGCCGCACGCGACCGCTGA
>JBAYVN010000008.1:0-53408 GCA_041674525.1 Dehalococcoidia bacterium
AGCGGCCCGCCGATGCCCCGGTCCAGGCCGATCTTCGCCGCGCGGATGGCGTCGATCACCACGCCCGCGGAGTTCGGCGAGTCCCAGACCTCCAGCTTGGTCTCCAGGTTCAACGGCACGTCCCCGAACGTGGTGCCCTCGATGCGGATGTGGCACCACTTGCGGTCCTGCAGCCACGGCACATAGTCCGAGGGCCCCACGTGGACATCGGCAGAGGGCAGGTCGTAGGCGATCTGGCTGGTGACGGCGTTCGTCTTCGAGATCTTCTTGGACTCCAGGCGCTCGCGCTCCAGCATGTTCATGAAGTCCGTGTTGCCGCCGAAGTTCAGCTGGTACGTCCGGTCGATGCGCACGCCGCGATCCTGGAAGAGGCGCACCAGCACGCGGTGCAGGATCGTCGCCCCCACCTGCGACTTGATGTCGTCACCGACGATCGGCAGGTTCTTCTCGCGGAAGCGGTTCGCCCAGTACTCCTCGCGTGCGATGAACACGGGGATGCAGTTCACCATGGCGCAGCCCGCGGCCAGGATCTGCTCCACGTACCACTTCGTCGCCTCCTCGGAGCCGACGGGGAGGTAGTTGATCACCACGTCCGTCTGGGTGTCCTTCAGGATCTTCACGATGTCCGCGGTGGTCCCCGGGGCCTTCGTGATCACCTGCGACAGGTACTTGCCCAGGCCGTCGTGCGTCATCCCGCGCTCCACGGTGACGCCGGTCTTCGGCACGTCCGTGAACTTCATCGTGTTGTTCTGGCCGCTGAAGATCGCCTCGGAGATGTCCTTGCCGACCTTCTCGATGTCCACGTCGAAGGCCGCCGTGAAGTTGATGTCGCGGATGTGGTAGCCCCCGAGCACCGGGTGCATGAGCCCGGGGATGACGTCCCCCGCCTCCGCGTTTTTGTAGTACTCCACGCCCTGCACCAGCGACGAGGCGCAGTTGCCCACCCCGATGATCGCGACGTTGATCTTGTCCATGAGCGTCGATGTCCTCCCAGGTCGCGGCCGAGGGGCGCGCGATGCGGCTCGGTGGCGGGAGCCCCCGCGTCACACTCGGACCATGGTCGGGCGGCGGGAGGGATTCGTCCAATGGATGAATCGTATGTAAACAGTTATGCTATCTTATATGACAACGCGTGATGATCCATTCCCGCCCGACGCCCCGGTCGAGGTCATCCCGTTCCCGTTCCACGCGCACCAGCTCGCGTGTCTGCGCGAGGTGAAACGGTCGCGCACCTTCACGGCAGCGGCGGAGCGCCTCGGCGTCAGCCAGCCGGCGCTCTCACAGGCCCTGGCCGCCCTCGAGCGTCACGTGGGCGTCCCGCTCTTCGAGCGCGACGGACGACGCCGCGCTCTGACGGAGGCCGGTCAGGAGGTCGCGCGGTTCGCCGAGGCCGTGCTGGGGCAGGCCGCCGAGCTCCGCTCGTGGATCGCGGCCTGGCGGCAGGGCGAGGCCGGATCGCTGGCCGTGGGCATGATCGACGCGGCGAGCCTGTACCTGCTGCCGGGCACCATTGGCGCATTCCGCACGACGCACCCGGACGTGGACCTGCGGCTCCTGGTCGACACCAGCGAGGCACTGATGGAGCGCGTGCGCCGCTTCGACCTCGACCTGGCGTTCGTGATCGGGCCGGCCGGCGACGACCTGGAGGCGCACCCCGTGCAGACCGAGGCCCTGCACGTCTACGCGCCGCCAGGGTCCGCCGCGTCCCCCGAGGGCGCCGCCTGGGCGCTCTATCCCGCGGGATCGCACACACGCTCGCTGATCGACGCCGGGCTGCGGCGCCTGGGGATCATCCCGCGCGTGATGCTGGAGTCCAGCAACCCCGAGGTGCTGCGTCAGGTCGTGGCCCTGGGGCTGGGCTGGAGCGTGCTCCCCGCAGCAGTCGCGGAGGAGGACGCCGCACCCCGGGCGGAACGCCGGGAGCAGGTCGCGGAACGGACGCTGCTGGGCGTGCGCCGGGTTGGTGCCGCGGCCGATGCACGCGTCGAGGCGTTCCTCAGGCTCGCGCTCGCGCGCTGACGGAGAGGGGGACGGACGAGGCGGTGGCCGTCCGCGGCGCGCAGGGGGCACCGCGGACGGCCGGCCTGCCGATGGGGCGTCGTCCCCTCGGCGGCGCCCGCATGCCGGCGAATCCCGCTGCGCCGAGGGGCTAGTAACCGTCCGCGTCGCTGGCAGTGGGTGCCGGTGTCGGGGTGGGCGTCGAACTGGGTGTCGGACTGGGCATCGGGGTTGGCGTCGGGGTAGGCGTCGGGGTAGGCGTCGGGCTGGGTGCCGGGCTGGGCATCGGGCTGGGCGTCTGGGGCGTGGCGGCAGCGGGCGTGGTGGCCGAGGTGGCGGGCGGCTGGCTCGACGTCGCCGGTGGGGCGGTCGCTGGCTGAGCTGTCGCGGGCGTGGCAGCGGGCGGCTGCGCGGACGCCACCAGCCATGCGCCCGACGCGAGTCCCTGACCCTTCGCGTCGCCGGGACTCTGATCCCCGGCGTAGCGGTACAGGGGCCGCCCGGCGTACGTCACCTGCTTCGTGCCATCCTCGCGCGTGATGGTCCCGAAGGCGCCCGGTGCGCCCTCGGGCTTCGCGATCTCGCCGGCGGAGGCCGCGAGCGGCGGCCAGTTGGCGGCGCAGCCGCCGTTGCATGCGCTCTTGCCGGCGCCGGTGCCGTCCGTGGTGAAGATGTACAGCGTGCGTCCGCTGGCGTCCGTGAGGACGCTCCCCAGCGTGCCCACGGACGCGACTTTCAGGAACGGTGCCGCTGTCGCGGTCGCCGTGGCGGTCGCGGCGGGCGAGGAGGCAGCGGGTGACGCGCTCGCCGCAGGGGCCGGTGCCTCCGCAGGCGCATCGCACGCGGTAAGCAGCACCATCGCCACGGTTGCGAGGGCGGCCAGGGCGCCCGCGACGAGTCCTGTGGTGGTGAGTGGCCGGGTGCGCATCGTTCGCTCCGTGTTAGGACCGTGTACGCCTATCTCGCCCCGGCAGGGCACCGGGATCACCCGCTGGCGTCGTACGGGGACGCGGCGCGCGGAGGTATGCGCGGATCGCGCCGCGCGCGAGTGCAGGGGGGAGCACGTGCACCACACGCGACGACGCCGCCCGGTGGGCGGCGTCTCGTGCTTCAGGTGCTGGTGAGGGGGAGGGCGCTAGGTGTGCGCCGCGGTCTTGCCGATCTTGAACATCTTGGTGCCGCAGACGGGGCACTTGCCCTCGGTCGCGGGCTTACCGTTCTTCATCTGGATGGCCTGGGGTGACGCCATCTCTCGCTTCGTGCGGCATTTGAGGCAGTAGGCTTCCATTCATCCTCCATGGCGGCCATCCGCACGCGAGGCGCGGAGTCGACCGTCTGCAGCACCACGTTCCCGGCAGGGCAATCCCCGCGGTCGCTGTGCGTTCTTGCCGTTCCTACGGTACGGGGGGCGGGCGTGTCAACGCTGACGCCGGTTACCGAGGCGCGATCGTATCAGGTGGGAAGACCCGGAACGGGTGCCACAGCCCCTCGGCTCCCTGCGGACGCAGCAGGCCGATGAGCTCTCCGTGCGGTCCGTAGCAGCGAACCTGCGGCACGTCGAGGCTGGCAGCGGCATTGAGCGTCCCTGGGAGCCTCATAGACAGCCCATTTCGCATCCGCCCGACTTCATCGTCGCGCATGATCCACATCGGGAGGTGGCCAAGCACGGCGTCCGGCGGCTGGACAAGGTCCTTGATCTCCCCCGATTCGAGCAGCACGATCGCGCGATCGAGGGGCGTGGCGTGCTCCACGAGGAACGGTCCGACCTGCGTTCGCCGCAGCGCGGCGATCGTGCCGCCCACGCCGAGCGCCGCGCCGAGGTCATGCGCCAGCGAACGGACGTAGAACCCCTGGCCGCACGCGACATCGACCGTGAGCCGCGCGATCCCCTCCTCGTGCACGAGCTCGAGCGGCTCGATGCCGTACACGCGCACCGGTCGAGGCTCCAGCAGCAGGGGCTCGCCGCGGCGGGCGGCGCGGTACGCTCGCTGCCCGCCGCGCTTCACGGCGCTGTACGCCGGGGGCACCTGCATCACCTCGCCCGTGAACGCCCCGAGCGCTGTCCGAACCGCGTCCAGCGTCACGCCGGAGGCGTCGACCTCGGCGGTCACCTGCCCGTCGATGTCGTACGTGTCGGTCTCGCGCCCGAGCAGGATCTCCGCGCGGTAGCGCTTGCGCGCCCCGATCAGCTCATCGACGAGGCGCGTGGCGTCGCCCACGGCGATCGGCAGCACCCCTGTCGCCAGCGGGTCCAGCGTCCCGGCGTGGCCGACGCGCTTCATGTGCGCCGCGCGCCGGATCTGCCGGACCACGTCGAACGAGGTGATGCCCTGCGGCTTGTCGATGTTCACGAATCCGCGCATGCGATCGTCCCACCCGTCTTCGGTCCATGGTTCCACACCCGTCGCGCGGTGTCGCGGAACCGGCAGGGGGCGCTCCGCATCTTCTTGCCGGTACCGCGCGCCGAGTCATGCTGATCCGGAGAGCGTTGCGACCAGTCGAGGAGAGCCTGCTGTGCGAGTTCAGCGACCCGGATCACGCGTGCACAGGGCACGGGCGTTCGCACTGGCTGCCGGCTGCGGAGTCGCGCTCGCCCTTGCCGGATGCTCCGGCGGGCCGTCCGGGGCGCCGGCCACCCCCACCGCGGCAGCGCCCACGACATCCTCGAGCGCACCGCCCAGTGCGACCGCCACGGTCACCGTGACGCCGGCTGCGGGGAGTGCGACCCCCGCCCCGGCGACGAGCGCCGCGCAGGTCCGCGACGGGACGTACGAGATCGCCGGGCGCCCGGTCACGCTCGTGAATGGCCTCTCCGAGGTGGCGGCGGCACCGGGATCGGCCTCGATGGTGACGACCCGCTACTTCGGCAGCGAGGCGACCGGCGACCTGAACGGGGACGGGACGCCGGATGTCGCGTTCCTACTGACGCAGAGCACCGGCGGGAGCGGGACGTTCTTCTATGTCGTCGCCGCGATCAAGACGGCGGGCGGGTATGTCGGCACGAACGGGGTGCTGCTGGGGGACCGGGTCGCCCCGCAGCCGACCACGATCGAGGGCGCCGTGGTCACGGTGAACTATGCCGAGCGCCGCTCCGGCGAGCCGATGACGACCCCGCCCTCCATGGGCGTCTCGAAGTATCTCCAGATGGAGAACGGCCGGCTCGTCGAGGTCCCCGCCAGCCCCGCCGGGGCGGCGGAGGATTCCGGAGGATGCTAGAACTCGCGCCCCTCGGCGTGGGCCACGTCGCGGAGCAGCCGCGTCATGCGGTCCGCCTCCTCGATCGACTCGTCGAGGATGAAGTGGGGGCGCGGGACGCGGCGGAGATGGAGCTCGTGACCCAGCTCGCGGTGCAGGAACGGCTCGGCGCGCGTTAGCCCGGCGATCACGCGCGCCTTGTCCGTGTCGTCGCCGAGCACGGAGACGTGCACGCGCGCATGCGAGAGGTCCGGCGAGATCTCGACGGAGACGAAGGAGAACAGCGCCTCCGCGACGTCCGGATCCTTCACGCGCCGGCGCACCAGCTCGGCCAGTACCGCCTGGATCTGGTCACCGAGCTTCTCGGTGCGGCGGGTCAGCGGACCTGCTCCATGTGGTATGTCGCGATCTCGTCGCCCTCCTCGAAGGAGTCGAAGTTCGTGACCTGGATGCCGCACTCCAGTCCCGCCGCCACCTCGCGCGCGTCCTCGTCGATGCGCTTGAGGCTGTCGATCTGGCCGTCGTGGATCACCTGGCCCTTGCGGCGGACGCGGCAGCGTGCCCCGCGCACCACCGATCCGTCGCGCACGTAGCAGCCCGCGATGGCGTTGCGGCGGCCGACTCGGAAGACCTGCCGCACCTCCACCAGGCCGTCCGCGCGCTCCTCGAAGACCGGCTCCAGGAGGCCCTGCACAGCCTTCTCCACGTCCTCCACGATGTCGTAGATGATCCGGTACTCGCGGATCTCCACCTTCTCCTGGTCGGCCAGGCGCTTGGCACCCTGCTCCGCGCCGGTGTTGAAGGCGATGATCACGCCGCGCGCCGCCGCCGCCAGCTGCACGTCCGACTCCGTCACCGATCCGACGGAGGCGTGCACCACCTTCACCCGCACCTCGTCCACCGACAGGTCCTCGAGGGTGTGCACCAGCGGGTCGATGGAGCCCTGCACGTCCGCCTTCAGCACCAGGTTGAAGTCCGTGACGTTGCCCTTGTGGATCTCGCCGAAGAGCGTCTCCAGCGTGACCTTCGCCTGGCCTTCCTCGCCCGCGTCGATGGCGCGGCGCCGGGTGTCCGCCTCGGCGTGCGCGGTCTTCTCGTCCGGGCGGACCGAGAAGCGCTCACCGGCGGAGGGAACGTCGTTCAGTCCCAGGACCTCCACCGGCGTCGACGGCCCCGCCACTCGCAGGCGCTCGCCGCGCGCGTTGGTCATGGCCTTCACGCGCCCGTAGGCGAGCCCGCTGATGATGGCGTCGCCCTGGCGGAGAGTCCCGGTCTGCACGAGGAGCGTCGCCACGACGCCGCGGCTGCGGTCCGTCTTCGCCTCGATCACCACGCCCACGGCGTTCTGGTCGGGGTTCGCGCGCAGGTCCTGCAGCTCGGCGACCACGAGCACGTTCTCCAGGAGCTCGTCGATCCCCTGCCCTTTCAGGGCGGAGGTGGGGACCACGATCTGGTCGCCGCCGTACTCCTCGGGGACCAGTCCGATCTCCATCAGCTGCTGCTTCGCGCGATCCGGGTTGGCGTTCGAGGCGTCGATCTTGTTGAGGGCCACCACCATCGGCACGCCGGCGGCGCGCACGTGGTCGATCGCCTCGCGCGTCTGCTGCATCACGCCGTCGTCCGCGGCGACGACCACGATCGCGACGTCCGTGATGCGAGCGCCGCGCGCGCGCATCTGCGAGAACGCCTCGTGCCCCGGGGTGTCGATGAAGGTGACGAGGCGCCCGTCCGGCGCCGTCGCCTGGTACGCGCCGATGTGCTGGGTGATGCCGCCGGCTTCCGTGGCCACCACGTTGGCGCGCCGGATCGCGTCCAGAAGCGTCGTCTTCCCATGGTCGACGTGCCCCAGCACCGTCACCACCGGCGGGCGCGGGAGCGCCCCCTCCTCGGTGATGCGCAGGCTGGCGCGGCTGGTGTCCACGGCCTCGGCGGCGCCCGGCTCGGGGGCGGCTGCCGCGGCGGGCGCCTGCTCTTCCGGCGTGAACCCGAGGTCACTGGCGACCACGGCGGCCGTATCGAAGTCCACGACCTGGTTGATCGTGGCCATTACGCCGTTCTTCATCAGCTCTTTGATGACGTCGATCGGTGTGACGCCCAGCAGCTGGGCGAGGTCGCCGACGACGATCGCGGGGGGAAGCTGGAGGACCTGCGTGTTCGTGTTGGTCATGCGACCCCGCTCTCTCTTGCGCCCGGGGGATCGAGCGGCGCCGCCGCCCCGTCCTCGCCCGTGGTCGCTGCTGGTGTCGCGAAGCGCCTGCCGTACGCGATCAGGCCTTCGCGATTCGTTCCGTTGATGTTCGTGCGGAGGGCCGCGTTCAGCGCGCCCCGTGCTCCGCGTTCCCAGCAAGCCGTGGTGCGGCAGAGGTAGGCGCCCCGCCCGGGCGCCCTGCCTCGCTCGTCCACTTCCACGGTGCCGTCTGCCGCGCGGACCAGCCGGACGAAGGTCCGCTGGTCTCCCGTGCGGCGACAGGCGACACAGGTGCGCTGCGGCACGTGCCGCGGGCGCGCCTGCCCGCTATTCGTCGTCCTCGTCGGAACCATCCTCGTCTTCCAGGATGTCGGTGCCGTGCAGCGCGGCCTCGATCTCCTCTTCGTCGAATTCACCGATGTCCACGCGGCGGCCGGGGCGCGGCTGCGGGCCGCGCGCGCGCACGGGCGCGACCGGACCGCCGCGGCGGCCACGGCGCGCCGCCGCATCCGCTCCGCGTCGCGGGGCGCGTTCCTCCTCGTCCTCGTCGACCTGGAGCTCCCCGATCTCCTCGGCGAAACGCAGGCCGCCGGGCGTCGGCGCCGTGCGAGGGCGGCGCTCCGCCGGGCGCTCGACCGGGGGCGCCTGCGGCGCCAGCTCCTCCGGCTCGCCCAGCTCCGCGAGCACTTCCTGCTCCGGGGTGAGACGAACCTCCTCCTCGACCGGCCGCGGGGCGACGGGACGGGGGCGCTCGCCGGGCAGGCCGGGGCGCGCGTACGCCGCCTGCGACGGGGCGATCGTCTCCGGCGGGACCAGGGCGGCGGGCGCGGCGGCCTCGCGGCCGACCAGCGGGATCGCCTCCAGGTTCGCTTCCGGCGGCGGGTAGAGGTCCTCGCCGGCCGCGATCAGCGCGCCCTCCGGGCGGATGTCGATGCGCCGTCCGGTGAGGTGCGCCGCGAGGCGGGCGTTCTGCCCCTCCTTGCCGATCGCCAGGCTGAGCTGCTTGTCCGGCACCGCAAGGAACGCCGTGTTGCTATCGGCGTCCAGCCGCACCGAGACGACCTCGGCGGGGCTCAGGGAGTTGGCGACGTACGCCTCCTCCACCGGGTCCCAGCGGATCAGGTCGATGCGCTCGCCGCCCAACTCGTTGACGATGTTCTGGATGCGCGCCCCGCGCACGCCCACGCACGCCCCGATGGGGTCGATGCCGTGCTGGCGCGAGATGACGGACACCTTCGTGCGGTACCCCGCATCGCGGGCGATGCCCATGATCTCCACCACGCCGCGCCCGATCTCCGGGATCTCCAGCTCGAAGAGCCGCTTCACCAGTTCCGGGTTGGAGCGGGATACCACCACCTGCGGACCCTTGGAGGCCTTGTAGACCTCCTTCACGTACACGCGCAGGCGCTGGCCGACGCGGTAGTGCTCCGCGCGGATCTGCTCCGAGCCCGGCAGCACCGCCTCCGTGCGGCCCAGGTCGAGGATCACCTGGCGGCGGCCCTGCTCCACGCGGAGCACCGTGCCGGAGACCAGCTCGCCTTCCTTGCCCGTGAAGTCCTCGTAGACGGACTCGCGCTCCGCCTCGCGCAGGCGCTGCAGCACGACCTGCTTCGCGGTCTGCGCAGCGATGCGTCCGGCGTGCGGGTTTGCGGGCAGGTCCTCGTAGACGAATTCGCCGACGTTCGGGCTGGCCGCGAGGCCCAGGCTCTTCGCGCGCTCCGGCGACATCTGGATCTCGTCGTCCTCGATGTCGTCGTCGTCCATGATCTCGTACCGGCGGCGGGCGTGGTCATCGCCGGTCGCGCGGTCGATCTTCACCTCGATGTCGGCGTACTGAAGATCGTCCTTCTTGTACGCGGAGGCGAGGGCGGATTCGACGGCGGCGTACACCGTTTCGGCGTTGAGGTTCTTCTCTGCGGAGAGCTGCGCGATCGCGATGACGAAGTCGTTCTTCATGAGTCCTGCCTGGGGGCCTGCCCGGTTCTCCGATGGCCCGTGCCGGGATGGGATGTGGGTACGGCCGCCGCATTCAACAAAAAACGTGGGAACGTGTCCCACGTCTCTGGAGGAGGCGTCGTCGCCCCGAAATGATAACACCGCAGCCGCGCCCCCCTCAAGCCCGAGACCGGCGTGCCGATGATCCCTGTGCCGCGGCCTGCGGTGCGCGTCACGTGTCCAAGGAACCCCGGGTGCGCCGACTCCGCCTTGACCTCCCCGTCTCGCCGGGGGCGAAGCTCGCGCGAGACGTCACCGGCCCCGCCGGCGAGATCATCGCGCGCGCCGGCCACCCGCTGTCCGATCGGACCGTGCGCGCCCTGCGAGGGCGGGGCGTCTCCTGGTGCTACGTCGACGATGCGTGGGGCGAGCACCTGGAGCTCGTGCCGCTGGACGCCGGGCGCGGTACCGTCCGCCCGCTGCTCCGGGAGATCGAGCAGCGAATCGGCGACATCGTCGCCCCGCTGGTGTCGCTCTCCACGCAGCGGGCGCTGGAGGCGCTGCGCAAGTCACATCCCACCGCGCCGCTGGCCCGCGGTCGCTGTGCCGAGGACATGCCGGGCGCGGTGCGCGCGTTCCTGGAAGCCTGCACGGACGCGCGTCCCGCCGGGGGCTGGCTGATCGACCGGGAGGCCGCCGAGGATGAGGACGGGCACGCCATCGGCGTAGCGGCGGTGACTGCGCAGATCACCCTCGCGCTCGGCATGGACGCGGCGGAGCGTGCGGCCACCGTCACCGCCGCCCTGCTGCATGACGTGGGGATGGTCTTCGTCCCGCGCGCCGTGCGCATGACGCCTCCGGGGGATCGCAGCATCCCGGAGCGCATTCGGTACGAGGACCATGCCGTGCTGGGCGAGGCGCTCCTGGAGCCGCTGTGCGCGCCCTCGCTGCACCTCGCGATCGTCGCGGGCGAGCACCACGAGGCCGCGGACGGCGGTGGCTACCCGCGCCGGCGCGTGGGCGGGCACCGCGTGCTGCGCACGGCCGAGGAGAAGCGTGACCTGGGGCGCATCGCGCTCGCCTCGGAGATCGTGGCCGTCGCGGACGCCTACGAGCGGGTGGTGTCACCGAGCGCGGGCTGGGAGGGGCGCTCCCCCGCGACCGCCCGCGCGATCCTGGAGGGCGCGGCCGGGCGGACGCTCAACCGCGAGATCGTGCACCGCTTCCTCGCGTCGTTCCCCGTGCTGCCGCTGGGCACCGAAGTGCGCATCACCCGCGGGCCGCACGCGGGGCTGCGGGGCCTGGTGTGCGAGCTGCCGCCGGGACACGAGGAGCAGCCCGTGGTCCGCCTCTTCCTCGACCGCGCCGGCCGCCCGCTGGCAGAGCCGATCGAGGTGGTGCTGGCGCGGGAGCCGGACACGGCCATCGAGATCGCCGACGCCGCCTAGCCCCCGTGTTGACGGAGCCCGCCGGGCGCTAGCGCCCGCGCGCCTGTGCCTCGATCACCTCGACCGCGCACGCGTCGAGCGCCTGCTGCCGGAGTTCGCGCACGTGCGCGAGGACCTCGGCGCGCGGGACGCTCGTGGCCTCCGCGGCGGTGCGCGCCTTCGCCTCGACCACGCCCGCCTTGGTGTTGCGGCTGGAGACCGTGAGGCGCATGGGCATGCCCAGCAGGTCCGCGTCGTTGAACTTCACGCCGGGGCGCTCGTCGCGATCGTCGAACAGCACGTCGTAGCCCGCCGCCTGCAGCTCCGCGTAGAGCTCCTCGGCGTCCGCGGCTGCCGCGGCGTCGCGGTCCAGCCCGATCCCGACGAGGTGGACGTCGTACGGCGCGATCTCCGCCGGCCACGCGATGCCGGCGTCGTCGCAGTGCGCCTCCACCGCGGCGGAGAGGATGCGCCCGACGCCGATGCCGTAGCACCCCATGGTGGGGCGCAGCTGCCCGCCGCTGGCGTCCTGCACGGTGACGTCCATCTTGTTCGTGTACGTGTAGTCCAGGCGGAAGACGTGCCCCATCTCGATGCCGCGCTCCGCGCGCAGGTGGCCGTTGCGACCCTCGGTCGCGCAGCGGGCGCAGCCGTGCCCCGCCTGCGCGCTGGCGATGTCCCCGACCACGGCGGCTTCCCAGTCCCGCCTGTGGTTCACGTTGCGGAGGTGCCACCCGGCGCGGTTCGCGCCCGCGACCAGGTTCGGCGCGTCGACAAGCGAGAGGTCGGCGACCACCTGGATCGCCGGGGAGATCCCGATCGGCGAGGCGTACCCGGCAACCAGCCCGTGCTCCGCGACCTCGCTGTCCACCATCGGGCGGAGCTCCACGCCGCCGAGGGCGTTCGCGAGCTTCACCTCGTTCACCTCGAGATCGCCGCGCACCACGGCGAAGACCGGGAACGTCTCACCGGTGGCGTTGCGCTTCGCGATAAAGAAGACGGCCTTCGCCGTCTGGCGCGTCTCGATGCCGAGGAACTCCGCGAGCGCCTCGATCGAGGTGACGCCGGGCGTCTCGACATCCGTCATCTCGTGTGGACCGGGACCAGCCGGCACGGGAGCGGGCCGCACGAACTCGGCCTTCTCCTGATTCGCCGCGTAGGTGCAGGTGTCGCACAGGATGATCGTGTCCTCGCCGATCGTGGTGAGGAAGATGAACTCCTGCGATCCCTTGCCGCCGATGGCGCCCGAGTCCGCCTGCACGGGCACCGTGGGCACCCCACAGCGCGCGAAGATGCGCCGGTACGCCTCGAACATCGCGTCGTACGACGCGTCGAGGCCGGCATCGTCGGCGTCGAAGGAATATGCGTCCTTCATCGTGAACTCGCGGACGCGGATCAGGCCGCCGCGGGGGCGCGCCTCGTCCCGGAACTTCGTCTGAATCTGGTACAGCGTCACGGGGAGGTCGCGGTAGGAGACGGCGTGGTCCGCGAAGAGCTTCGTGATCACTTCCTCGTGCGTCGGTCCCAGGGCGAGCTCGCGCTGGCGGCGGTCGGTGAGCTGGAAGAGCACTTCGCCCATGGCGGCGCGGCGGCCGGTCTGGTCCCACAGCTCGGCGGGCTGGATCGCAGGCAGCGTCACCTCCTGCGCGCCCGCCGCGTCCATCTCCTCGCGGATCACCTGCTCGATCTTGCGCTTCACCCGGTGCCCCAGCGGCATGAACGAGTACACGCCCGCCATCAACTGGTCGATGTACCCGCCGCGCAGCAGCAGCGCGTGGCTGGGTGTGTCCGCCTCGCCGGGCGTCTCGCGGAGGGTGTGGCCAAACATCCGTGACATGCGCATGCGAGGAAGTCTACGGGCGCCCGGCGGCGGAGGCTAGGCGCGTCACGTCGAGGTGATGCACTCGTCGGGGTGGATCGCGAGTGGGGGAGGATCGAGCGGGGCGGCCCACCGCTGCCCCTCCCGGCGCGGGAGGGGTGGAGACTCGAAGGGCTTCGCCCTTCGCATCCCGGCATCCCGGACACGGACGGCGAGGCCGCGTGCTCGCGGACGCGTCCGTCGAGGCTCGCGGCATCCTCGACGCCTGACCGTCGGGTGGGATGTGCCCCGGCGGCCTGTTCCCTTGCCCCGCTTCAGGTCCGGGGAGCTTGAGGGGCGTCGGCCCCTCAAGTCCTCAACCCCCCCGCGCCGGGAGGGGCAGGGGGGCCGCCCGCCTTCATCTCCCCGGCGCCCCGCTACGATAGGTGCATGCCCGACGCACCCGACGTCCCGTGGCCGCCGCCCCTCGAACCGAAGCCGCCCCGCCCGCGCGACGAGGCTGGCCGCCCGCTTGCGCCCGGCACCCCGACGCGCCTGGCGCTCCCTGACTTCGACGCGATGAGCATCGACGAGGCGCACGAGGAGGCCATCCGGCTCTTCGACGCGGGCAACTACTTCGGTGCGCACGAGGCGTGGGAGACGTGCTGGGCGCGCTGCAAGGGCACGGGCGACGAGGAGTTCTTCAAGGGCCTCGCGCAGCTGGGCGCGGGGTACACGCACTGGATGCGCGGCAACGCGCACGGCGTGGACGCGCTGCTGGACCGCGCCCTTGAGCGCATCGGCCGCGCGGGCTCGCCGCATCGCGGTCTTGACATCGCCGCGTTCATGCACGCCGTCGAGTCCCTGCGCGCCACGGCCCAGCGCTGCGCCGCCTCGGGCGCGCCGCTGCCGCCGCTGGAGAGACGGCTGGTCCCGCGAGCGTAGGCGGTGCATGCTGCGCGGCATGAGGTCACCCCGCGGCCGACGCGAGCGGCTGGAGGCGTCACATACGCCGGCGGCGATCCGTGCCCGGCTGCGCGGCGGCCCCGACCACAGCTATCTCCGCGACTTTGTGTATGGCGCGATCGATGGCGCTGTCACCACGTTCGCCGTCGTCGCGGGCGCCACCGGGGCGCACCTCGCTGCGGGGCTGGTGCTCGTCTTCGGCTTCGCCAACCTGCTGGCGGACGGGTTCAGCATGGCCGTGAGCAACTACCTGGGCACGCGCGCCGAAGAGCAGCGGCGATCGCGGCTGCGCGCGGAGGAGTCCCTGTCCCTCGACGCGTTCCCGGAGGGGGAACGGGAGGAAGTGCGCCAGATGTTCGAGGCGAAGGGCATCACCGGCGACACCCTCGAACGAGTCGTCGCGGTGATCACGGGCGACCGGTCGCTGTGGGTGGAGACGATGCTGCGCGAGGAGTACGGGCTGCCGGTGACCGGACGCTCGGCAGCTCGTGCCGGTGTCTCCACGTTTGTCGCCTTCATGCTCGCGGGGGCGGTGCCGCTGGTCGTCTTCGTCGTCGACCTGTTCTGGCCGGGCGCGATCCCGGCGGTCATCTGGTGGAGCGGCGGGATGACGGCCGCGGTGTTCTTCGGCACCGGTGCCGCGAAGGCGCGCGTGGTTGACGAGTCGTGGTGGCGTTCCGGCATTGAGACGCTCGCCCTCGGCGGCGGGGCTGCGCTCCTGGCGTACGCCGTGGGCTGGCTGCTGCAGGGCTTCGCCGCGAGCGCGTAGCCGCTCGGCTACTCCCCCGCGATGATCCCCGCGTCGCGGACGATCTGCAGGCCGCGCGCCACGTCCTCGTCGGACTCGTGCTCGTCGATCTCGAAGGTGCGCGCAGCCAGCGGGTTCGCGGCGGCGATGCGCGCGGCGAGCCACGCAAAGTCCACGTCGCCGTTGCCCGGCGCGCGGTGGTCCGTCAGCCCCCGGACGTCGTGCAGGTGCAGGCCAACGAGGCGCGGGCCGAGGAGATCGAACCACGCGCCGCGGTCCGTCAGCCCCAGGCGGTGGTGCACCTCCGCGTGACCCACGTCGTGCTGGTAGCCAGCCACCTCGACGGGGTACGGCGCGAGCAGGTCGACCAGCTCGAAGGGCAGCGGGATCTCGTGGAAGTGCAGGCGCGTCTCGATGGCCAGCGTGACGCCGCGCGCCGCGGCCGTCTCCGCCAACTCGTCCAGGCTGCGGCGCGCCTGCGCCAGCCACGGCGCCGCCGCGCCCGCGCGCTCCCTCAGCGTCTCGTCGATGGCGGCGTTCCACTCCCCGGGCAGCTGCGCGCGGCGGTCGTACATCGATCGCAGCCGCCGCTCGCCGGCGAGCATGCGCACCCCGACCCCGCCGAGGTGGGCGATCACCTGCGTCGTCCCCGCCTCGGCGGCCAGGTCGATCGAGCGGCGGTGGTAGTGGACCGCGAGAGCGCGCTCCGCCTCGTCCAGCGCGGCGAGGTTCAGCTCGCGGTTCCACCCGGCGCTCGGGTGCCGCTCCAGCGGCGCCGGGGCGTGCACGCCGGTCACGGGGAGCGTGCGGTAGCCCAGGATCGCCCCGGCGTGCTCGGCGGTCATCGAGTGGTTGATCTCCACGGCCCGGTACCCGAGCTCGGCGGTGCGATCGAGGAACGCACCCAGGTCGTGCTCGAAGCGCGGCTGGACGGCCCACATCGTGGAGAGGGACGGCGGGGGCGGGGCGTTGGTCATACGACGATCATCGTCCGTCCGGCGTTCACGGTCTTGTGCGGCCCCTCACCCCAACCCTCTCCCCGGCCGGGGAGAGGGGGCAGACCCGGAGTCAGAGCTCTCTCCGGTAGGCGGCGGGCACCCTCAGACTCAGAACCCTCTCCCTGTTCGGAGAGAGGCAGGGGGAGGGCCGCCCGCGACGGCGGCCTCCCGGTCTAGGCCGGTTGCAGGCCCTTCTCGCGGATCACCCGGTCGAGGAGCGCGTGCGCCTGGTCCAGCACCTGGTCGTACGGGAAGTGTCCCACCACTTCCTCGCCGTGCTTCAGGTTCACGCCCAGCGGGCCGCACCACAGGCCGATGTCCGCGTCGTCCGTCTCGCCGGGGCCGTTCACGCGGCAGCCCATCACGGCGATCGTCACCCGGTAGTCCTTCGCGTACTCGGTCATCTGCTTCAGGTCCTGCGCGAGGACGATGAACTGCTCGTTCTCCACGCGGGAGCACGAGGGGCACGAGATGATGTTCAGCCCCTCGCCGAAGTGGAGCGGCACCGAGCGGAAGCGCCCCGCCTCGATGTCCGCGAGGAGCTCGCGGCCGACGGTGATCTCCTGGCCCTTGTCCTCGAACGGCAGCGTGAGCGAGACGCGGATCGTGTCGCCGATGCCCTCCGCGATCAGCTGCTCGAAGGCGATGCGCGTCTTGATGATCCCGTCCGGCGGCATGCCCGCCTCCGTCACGCCCAGGTGCAGCGGCACATCCGGGCGCTGCGCGGCGAAGCGGCGGTTGCCCTCCAGCACCTTGCGCCAGTCCGAGTCCTTCATGGACACCACGTAGCGCGTGAAGCCGAGGTCATCCAGCATCTGCGCGTGCTCAAGCGCGCTCTCCACCATCGCGCCGACGTCATCGTGGCCGAACTTCGCCGCCTTCTCCGGGTCCACGGAGCCGCAGTTCACGCCCACGCGCAGCGCGATGTCGTGCTGCACGGCGATGTCGGCGATGTACGCGACCTTGTCGCGGATGCTCTTCTCGCGCTCGTGGTGGTGCAGGTGGCCGGGGTTGTAGCGGATCTTGTCCACGTGCGGCGCCACGATCTCGGACAGGCGGTAGTTCTCCTGCAGGTCCACGGACAGCGCCGGCCCTCGACCGTCCGAGGAGAGGTCACGCGTGCGCGCCCGGATCTCGGCGAGCGCCTCCACGTCCTTCTTCGAGTCGCACGCGATACGGATCACGTCCGCGCCGGCTGCCTGGATCAGCTGCACCTGCCGGACCGTCGCCTCGATGTCCTGTGTCTTCGTCGCCGCCATGGATTGCACGGCGATCGGCGCGCCCCCGCCGATCTGGACGCCGCCGACGCGGACGGCGCGGGTGGGCTTGCGGCGGATCGGGGCCATCGAGGTACCTCGTGCAGTCGTTCAGTGCGGGCGCAGATCAGGGTAACGCAGACGCGCGTTGAGAGCGGTCCAACGCCCGATATCCGACCGATGGCGGGCGTCCGCGGCTCGGGCCGCCATGAGGACGACGGCAAACCCGGCGAGCCCAGACAGCACAGCGAACGCCATCTCGAGGACGGCGAGCGATCGCGGGATGCGCGGGCTTACCACGGGATCACGGACCTTGCTGAAGGGATCGGGCCTGAAGGGATCGGGACAAGCCGTGCTCCTCAGGCGGTAACGTCGGTCTCCGCACGGCGGTCGCCGCCGCTCCGGACGACGCGCTCGAGGACATCGGCGGCGGTGGCGGCCACGAGCCCGACGAGGATCGCGATGATGCCCATCGCGACGGCGCCTGCGCGGTCGTCGCTGACGCCGAGGATGATGTACGCCTCGGCACCCGCGATGAACGCGATCACGGCGAGCGCGCTGTACTTGACGCGCCGGAGCGCCTCGCGGGCGCCGGGGGCGAACGCCTCGTCGCGGCCGACGAAGCCGAGGAACGCGAACGCCTGGTACAGCCCGTAGAAGAACGGCAGCGACCCGACGTAGGCGTAGGCGAGGAACGGGTCGCGGAAGTAGATCGTGAACTGGTCCGCGTTGACGTTGCGGCCCTCGACCTGCGGCTGCCAGAGCATTCCGGTCAGCACGCCGACGCCGAGGATCACGAGGACCACCCGGAGGAAGAGAATCGAGCCGCGCTTCATCGCCGCCCCTCGTCTCCGCGAGCCACTACATCCGCCGGAACCACCCCCACTGTACTCCCGCCGACATCGTGCGAGCGTGCGGCTACGGCGCGCCGCCGCCGCCGAGGATGCGCGAGATGTCGGCGAAGGTGACAACGATCGCCAGCACGATGAAGGCCGCGAAGCCGATCATGTGCACGATCGCCTCGCGCTCCGGGGCGATGCGCTTGCCGCCGCGCACCACCTCGATCAGCAGGAAGAAGATGCGCCCGCCGTCCAGCATGGGCAGCGGCAGCAGGTTCATGATGCCGAGGTTGATCGAAAGCAGCGCCGCCAGCTCCAGCAGCGGCGAGATCGCGCCCGCGGTGGTCTCGGACGACCGTGCGACCTCGCCGGTGGTCTGTGCGATGCCCACGGGGCCGGCGAACTGCGGGCCGCCGGTCCCCTTGAACCAGCCGATCACCTCGTTGCGCGCGAGGATCATCGTATCGCCGGTCATGCGCACGGCGTTCGGGAGCGCCTCCCACGGGGGCTGCGCCTCGCTCACGGTGTAGGGCCGCCCATCGGGCGCGATCGCCTGCGGTGCGATGCTGATGCCGGTCGGGCCCTGCCCGGGGGGCGGCGCCCACCGGCCGTATACCGGCAGATGCAGCGTCTCACCGCCGCGCCGCACCGCGAGGTCGAACGTGGCGCCCTGGTTCAGGCGCACGTAGCGGCTGGCCTCCACGATGTTCTTCGCATCGCGGCCGCCGACCGACAGGATCACGTCGCCCTGCTTCAGCCCGGCCGTCTCGGCGGGCGAGCCGGGGATCACCCCGGTCACCATCGCGCGGCCCTCCGGCACCTGGTGCGGGACGGCGAGGGCGAAGGCGAAGAGGATGATCGGCAGCAGCAGGTTCGTCACCGCGCCCGAGGCGAGGACGATGAAGCGCTTCCAGGCGGCCTGCGAGGCGAACGATCGCGGCCCCTCCGACGCCTCCTCGCCCTCGAGCCGCACGAAGCCGCCGACGGGCAGCCAGTTGACGCTGTAGACCGTCTCGCCGACGCGCTTCCCCCAGATCCGCGGAGGGAATCCGAACGCGAACTCGTTGACGAAGATGCCGAACATCTTGGCGGTCACGAAGTGCGCCGACTCGTGCGCCATCACCAGGCCGAGGAGGATGATCAGGAACAGCGCAGTGCTGGTCAGCGCTTCGCGCGCGAAGACCGCCGCCAGCACGATCGTGATCGCCACGATCGCCAGCGAGATCGCGGACTGCGACCTGCCGCGCGGAGCGCCCTCGGACCCCGGAGAGCCCGGCGAGCCGTCCTGCGCCGCGCCGCGCGATCGAGAGAGGGGCGTGGCGCGTTCGCGCCAGTCTTCGTTCATGCGAGTGCTCCCGTCGCGATCAGGTCGTCGACAAACCGGCGTCCCCAGGCCTCGGCAGCCAGCAGCGCATCCAGGTCCGGCGCGGTGTCCGGCGTGTGCAGTTCCAGCGCGCGCGCCAGCATGCGCGGGATGTCCGTGAAGCGGCAGCGCCCGGCGAGGAAGTGCTCCACGGCCGCCTCGTCCGCCCCGGAGACCGCCGCCGCCGAGGTGTCGTCGCGGCGCCCTGCCTCCAGCGCCACGCCCAGCGCGGGGTAGCGCTCCGTGCTGATCGCCTCGAAGTGCAGCGCACCGCGGGCGGCGAGGTCCAGCGCGGGCGCCGGGCGGGCGGGCGCGCGGTCGGGGTAGGCGAGGGCGACCTGGATCGGCAGCCGCATGTCCGGCTCCCCGAGCTGCGCCTTCACGGAGCCGTCGTGGAACGTGACCATCGAGTGCACCACGCTCTCGCGGTGCATCAGCACGTCCACGCGGCTCAGCGGGACGTCGAAGAGCCAGCGCGCTTCGATCGCCTCGAGCCCCTTGTTGAACAGCGTCGCGCTATCGACGGTGATCTTCGGGCCCATCTTCCACGTGGGGTGGGCCAGCGCCTCCGCCGGGGTCACCGCCGCCAGTGCGTCCGCCGGCCGATCGCGGAACGCCCCGCCCGAGGCGGTGAGCGTCAGACGGTCGATGCTCTCCGGGGCCTCCCCCCAGAGGCATTGCCAGATCGCGGAGTGCTCGGAGTCCACGGGCCGCAGCTCCGCGCCGCGCGGGGCGCCCTCCGCCAGCGCCGCTCGAACCGCGTGCCCGCCCACGACCAGCGCCTCCTTGTTCGCGATCGCCACGGCCTTCCCGGCGCGCAGCGCCGCCAGCGTGGGCGCGAGGCCGGCGAGCCCGCTGGTCGCCACCAGCACCACGTCCACGTCGTCGCGGACCGCGATCTCCTCGAGCGAGCACCACGCGAGCCCTGGCACGGCGACGCGCAGGGCATCGGATTCGCGCCCGGGGCGTGCGTGCGCGGCCGCGGGGTGGAACTCGCTCACCTGGGCCTGCAGGCGGCCGGAGTTCAGCCCGGCGGCCAGCGCGGTCACGCGAAAGCGATCCGGCATGCTGCGGATCACGTCGAGCGCCTGCTCGCCCACCGACCCGGTCGAGCCGAGCACGGCCACGCGCGTGACGCCTGCAGTCAAGAAAGCACCTGGAACCATCGCACGATCCAGTATAGGCAGGGCCCCGCGAGCAGCAGCGAATCGAGGCGATCCAGCAGCCCGCCGTGCCCCGGCAGCAGGTTCGACATGTCCTTCACGCCCAGCCGCCGCTTGAGCGCGGACTCCACCAGGTCGCCTGCCATCGCGGCCAGGGGGACGACCGCCGCGAGCAGCACGGGCCCCGGGGGCCGCACCTGGACGCCCAGCAGCAGCGGGATGCCGATCGCCGCGGCCGCACCTGCGATCAGCCCGCCAAGGGCGCCCTCCACGGTCTTGTTCGGCGAGATCGCGGGCGCCAGCCGGTGGCGGCCGAGCAGGCGTCCGACCGCGTACGCACCCGTGTCCGTGGCGAAGGTGATCGCCAGCAGCACTACGAGCCACGAGCGTCCGTCCACCAGGTTCCGCGCGAGGATGAAGTGCGCGCCGGGGACGGCGGCGTACAGCGTCGCGCCCATCCACCAACCGCCCACGGTCCCCGCGAGGCGCGTCGCCGGGATCAGGAGCATCGCGATGGTGGCCACGGTGACGCCCATCAGCAACGCCAGCGGCACCTGCGGCGAGGTCCGCGCGATCGCCAGGAACAGCGCTGCGACTGCGGCGGCGCTGAGGCCGTATGACAGCGGGGCGTTCGGCTCGGCAGCGCGCATCATCTCGTACGCCGCGTACGCCAGCAGCAGCTGCACGACCAGCGCGAACGCGGGCTCCGGGGCGGCGAGCAGCAGCGCGAGGAGCGGAATGCCCGCGGCGGCGACCAGCAGTCGCTGTCGCAGCACGCGCCGTCAGTCCTCCGCGCCGAGGCCCTCGGCGCCGTCGTCGGCGACGCGGCCGAAGCGGCGGCGTCGCCGGGCGTACTCGAGGAGCGCGGCGTCCACGGCGGCGGCGTCGAAGTCCGGCCACTGCAGGTCGGTGAAGTAGTACTCGGAGTAGCTGCTCTGCCAGACCAGGAAGTTGGAGACCCGCCGTTCGCCCCCGGTGCGGATCAGCAGGTCCGGCTCCGGGAGCCCGGCGGTGGCGAGGCGCTCGTTGATGGCGTCCTCCGTGATGCCCGCGGCCGGGACGCCTTCCTGCACCAGCTGTCGCACCGCGGCGACGATGTCCGCGCGGCCGCCGTAGTTGAACGCCAGGTTCACGATCATGCGATCGTTCGCCGCCGTCCGCTCCACGGCGTGACGCACCCTGCGCTGCAGCACGCCCGGGAGGCGCGTGGGATCGCCCAGGTGGCGCAGCCGCACGCCGCGCCGGTGGAGCTCGTCCAGGTGACGGTCGATGAACTCGCCGCCGAGCCGCAGGATCATCTGCACCTCCGCGCGCGGACGGCACCAGTTCTCCGTGGAGAAGCCGAACAGCGTGAGCACTTCCACGCCGTGCTCGCCGAGGCGCTCGATCACCGGGCCGATGGCCTCGGCGCCCGCGCGGTGCCCCTCCGACCGGCCCAGCCCGCGCGCCTCCGCCCAGCGCCCGTTGCCGTCCATGATGATCGCGACGTGTCGCGGGCGCGCCGCGAGCGCCGGGAGCGCTCGCGGGGACGGCGCGGCGGTCTGCGGCGTCACGACCACGCTAGACCTCCAGGAGCTCGCGCTCCTTCTCCCGGGCCGCCGCGTCCAGCTGTTCAATGTACTTCGCGGTCAGGTGCTCCACCTCGGCGATCGCGCGGCGCTCGTCATCCTCGGACACGTCGCCGGCGCGGACGGACTTCTTCAGCTCGTCGTTGGCGTGGCGGCGGGCGTTGCGGATCGAGACGCGCCCCTCCTCGGCCTTCGTGTGCACCTGCCGCACGAATTCCTTGCGCCGCTGCTCCGTGAGCGGGGGGATCGGCAGGCGGATGATCCGCCCGTCGCTCTGTGGCGTGATCCCGAGGTCGCTCGACTGGATCGCGCGCATGATCGCGTCCATGGAGCCGCGGTCGTATGGCGTCACGGTGAGCAGCTGCGCCTCGGGGGCCGCGAGGTTCGCGAGCTGGATCAGCTGCATGCGCTGCCCGTACAGGTCGACGCCCATGTGCTCGATGAGCGCCGTGGAGGCGCGGCCGGTGCGGACCGCGGCCAGCTCGCGGCGAAACGCCTGGACGGCGTGCTCCATCCGCTCTTCGGTCTCCAGGAGGATCTCTTCGGTCATGGTCTCCTCCGCCCGGGAACGTGCACGCTGGCGGGCGCCCCTCGTCGAGGCGGGCGACCGCCGGGGCTCCGGTCGCTAGGACCCCAGCTCGAAGCGTGCGAAGCGGGCGATGCGGACGTTCTCGCCGGTGGTCGCCACCACGTCCTGCACCAGTTGCTGGATCGAGCGGCTGCCGTCCTTGATGAACGCCTGCGTCAGCAGGGCATTCTCCTCCGCCGTGCCGCTGTGCTCCGCGGGGACCTCGTCCGGCGTCAGCGCCAGGGGGTTCATCGCCGCCACCTGCATCGCCACGTCGCGCGCGAGCTGGCGGAAGGCGTCCGTGCGCGCGACGAAGTCCGTCTCGCACTGCACCTCCACGATCACGCCGATGCGGCCCTGGCCGTGGATGTAGGCCTCCACCACGCCCTGTCCGGTGGCGCGCTCGGCGCGCTTGGCAGCAGCCGCCACGCCGCGCTCGCGGAGCAGGGCCTTCGCCTGCTCGAAGTTGCCGTTGGCCTCTTCCAGCGCGCGCTTGGCGTCCATGACGCCGGCGTTGGTCTCGTCGCGGAGCCGCTTCACATCTTCGGTGGTCACTGCCATGTCATGTCCCTCGTGCATCACGGCGCGCAGCCCGGCGCGCCCGCGTCTGGGTGAACCCGGTGCCCGGCCGCTACTCGGCCTCGGCGGCGCCTTCCTCCGGCGCAGCTGCGCCCGTGGATGCCTGGAACTGCTGCTCCACCTCGCCGACCGCGATGCCCTCCAGCGAGGCGTCCGCGACGCGGGCCGTCATGAGCTGGATCGCGCGGATCGCGTCGTCGTTCGAGGGGATCGGGAACTGGATCACGTCCGGATCGGCGTTCGTGTCGCACATCGCGACGATCGGGATGCCGGCGCGATTCGCCTCGCGCACCGCGTTCTCCTCCATCGTCGGGTCGACGATGAAGACGAGGCCGGGGAGGCGCGTCATGTTGCGCAGCCCGGCGAAGGAGCGCGTCAGCCGCTCGAACTCCTTGGCCAGCACCAGGCGCTCGCGCTTCGTCAGGCCCTGCGCCTCCAGCGCCTCGTCGCCCTGCGACATGCGCCCCTCGAGCGACTTGAAGTGGTCGATGCGGCGCGTGATGGTCACGAAGTTGGTGAGCGTCCCGCCCAGCCAGCGCGTGTTGATGAAGGGCATCCCGGCGCGCTGCGCCTCGATCTCGATGATCCCGCGCGCCTGCTTCTTCGTGCCCACGAAGAGCACCTGGTCGCCCGCCGAGACCACCTCCCGCACCTTCTCCAGCGCGGCGTCAAGGCGCTGCACGGTCTGCGCGAGGTCCAGGATGTGGATGCCGTTGCGCTCGGTGAAGATGAACCGGCGCATGTGCGGGTTCCAGCGCCGCGTCTGGTGGCCGAAGTGGACTCCGGCCTCGAGCATCTGGCGCATGGTGATACCAGCGGCCATTCGGGTCTCCGTTCTCGGTGCGGTCGGCGCATAGATTTGCCCGCGCTGGAGGCGCGGACAGGCGTCGACAGTTCTGGTTCGTCGCCGGGCCATGGCCTGTGCGAACTCACAGTATGGCCGCCGCGCGCCCTACCGGGCAACCCGGCGCGCCGGCATGCGTTGTCAGGCGGGGACACGCTCCGTACACTGGCGTCCTGGTCCAGACACACTCGAACAGCCAGCAGTGGCGCCCGGCGCGCCACGGGAGCGCGCGCGTGCCACGGTACGACTACCGGTGCGAAGCCGGACATAAGTACGAGCGCCAGGAGCCCTTCGGCTCTCCGGTGGAGCACCCCTGCGACCGCTGCGGCCGGCCCGCGCGCCGCCTGCTCGTGGCGCCGCCGCTCGTCTTCAAGTCCGGGGGCTTCTACAAGACGTCCAGCCGGAGCGAATCACGCGGGTCGGGGAGCGATCGCGCCAAGAAGAGCGAGAAGACTCCCCCCGCGGGCGCGGACTCCTCGCCCTCCACCGCGCCCACCCCGACGCCGACCCACGGCGAGGACGGCTAGCCACCCTCCGCCGCCGATGCGCGCCGTCATCCAGCGCGTCAACCGTGCCCGCGTGACGATCGAGGGCGCCACCCCGGGCGGCACGTCCGGCGCCATCGAGCGCGGGCTGCTGGTCTACCTCGGCGTCGCGCGCGGAGACGGGGACACCGAGGTGCAGTGGTGCGCCCGCAAGATCGCGGAGATGCGTCTCTTCCCCGGCGATCCCGGCACGGACGCCACCGGCCGCATGGACCGCAGTGTCGAGGACCTGGCCATCGGGGCCGGCGAGGCCGGCGTGGGCGGTGGGGGCGGCGCGGTTCTCCTCGTCTCCCAGTTCACCCTCTACGCCGACACCCGCCGGGGGCGCCGCCCCGCGTTCACGGGCGCCGCCCCGCCGGAGGTCGCCGCGCCGCTGATCGCCGCGGTGGCGGCGGCGCTGCGGGCGCGCGGGCTGCGCGTGGAGGGGGGCCGCTTCGGCGCGCACATGCTGGTCGAGAGCGAGAACGACGGTCCGGTGACGATCATCCTCGACAGTACCGACCGCGACCGGCCGCGCCGGGGGGCGCACGGCGACGCCGGGGGCTAGTTCCAGTTCGAGGCGCGGATCAGGCCGACGCCGCGCGCCACCAGGTCCTGCACGCGGTCGGCCGTCTGGGCCGGGCTCGTGTCGCGCGAGGTGTCCAGGACCACCCCGGGGAGCGTCCCCTCCGCGACTGCGTCCGTGAACAGCCGGTGCAGCGGCTCGATGCGCTCGGGGAACGACACCCGCAGCTCCGCGTCGCGCGCCAGCGTCACCTCCACGCTGGGGAGCAGCGTGACGATGTGCGCCGGGACGGGGAGCCGGTACAGCAGGTCGCGGTAGAGCTCCGCCTTCTGGGGCAGAGCCACGTCCGTGATGACGACGGAGTAGCGCATGGCAATCGCCTCGCGCGCGATCGCCACCGCCTCGCGCCCGGCGAGTTCCAGCTGCTCGGCGGACTGGCGGTCGCCCACCCACGGGTGGCGGTAGCCCGCGCGCACCCAGTGCCGCAGCTCGTCCACCTCAACATGCACCATGCGATCGAAGCGCTCGCACAGCGCCTCCGCGACGAACGTCTTGCCGGCGCCGGGAGGACCCGAGATCAGGATCACCTGGTTCATGCCTGGATCGTAGCGCGCTGCGCCGAACAGTCGATCGGCATGGCGGGCGGTGCGGTGCGCGGTGCGGGCTACGCCGGGCGCACGTCCAGCGAGATGTCGAGGGCGGGCGCCGAGTGCGTCAGCGCCCCCACCGAGATCAGGTCGACGCCGGTCCCCGCGATCGCCGCGATCGTCTCGATGCGCACGCCCCCCGAGGCCTCGAAGAGCACGCCCGCCGTCCGGGGGTTCGCGCGCGCCTCCGCGACGATCGCCTGCATCATGTCCGGCGGCATGTTGTCCAGGAGCACCACGTCCGCGCCGCCGGCGGCCGCGGCCCGCGCGAGGTGGGGCGTGTCTGCCTCGACCTCGATGCGCAGGGTGTGGGGCACGCGCGCGCGCACCTCCGCGATCAGCTCGCCGGGGCTGACGCCGCGCCGCGTCGCCGCGGCGATGTGGTTGTCTTTGATCAGCACGCCGTCCTCCAGCGTGTTGCGGTGGTTGAATGCTCCGCCGGTGCGCACGGCGTAGCGCTCCAGCGCGCGCAGCCCGGGCGTGGTCTTGCGCGTGTCCACCACGCGAGCGGTCCCGCCGCGAGCCGCCTCGCGCACATAGCGGTGCGCCATGGTCGCGGTGCCAGACATGCGCTGCAGCAGGTTGAGGGCGACGCGCTCCCCCGACAGCATCGGCGCCAGCGGCCCGCGCAGCTCCGCGATCGCCGTCCCGGGCTCCACCCAGGCGCCCTCGCCGACGATCACGTCCATCTCGATTGCCGCCGACATCTGCCGGAAGACCTCGCGCACGACCGCGATGCCGCAGACGACGCCCGCCTCCTTGTAGAGCAGCGTCGCCTCGCCCGGCTGGTCGACGGGCACCGTCGACTGCGTCGTCACATCGAACCCTGCGCGGTCTTCCTCCAGCGCGCGTGCGACGATCTCGGCGACGAGGGTCGCGGCCGGATGGCCCGAGGGGAGCACGTGCCCGCCGCTGTCCTCAGCCTGCATGCTCACGCCACCGTTCCTTCTCGCCCGGGGCCATCGCCATGATCTTCGTGCTCCGGAACACGAGGTGGCGGCGCCACGCCTCCGATGTCTCCGGGAAGTCCTCGCGGTAGTGCGCGCCGCGCGACTCCTCGCGGCGCAGCGCCGCCTCCGCGGCGAGGCGCGCGCACGTGAGGATCGAGTGCAGGTCGTGCGAGTCGCGGTCGTGCGGCTCGGGGAGCCACGCCATCCACTGCGCGAGCTGCACGGCGGCGGCGCGCAGCCCGGCTCCCGTGCGCACGATCCCCACGTCGCGCCACATCAGGTCGCGGACCTGCTGCGCCGTGGGCGTCGCATGGTTGCCGGCCGACGGCAGCAGCGACAGCGCGCCCTCGGCGGGTGCGGGGGGCGGGTCATACGTACCCGGCTCGAACAGGCGCTCCACGGTTCGCTTGGCGAAGACGACCGTCTCCAGCAGCGAGTTGCTGGCGAGGCGGTTCGCGCCGTGGACACCCGTGCACGCCGTCTCGCCCACGGCGAAGAGCCCGGCGATCGTCGTCTCGCCCCAGGTGTTCGTGCGCACGCCGCCCATGGTGTAATGCGCCGCCGGCGACACCGGGATGCGGTCGTGCGCCATGTCCAGCCCGGCGTCCATGCACTGCGCGTAGATCTGCGGGAAGCGGGCGGCGAGCCAGTGCGCGTCCCGATCCGTGATGTCCAGCAGCACGTGGTCCGCGCCGGTGCGTGCCATTTCCGCGTACGTCGCCCGCGCCACCACATCGCGCGGGGCGAGCTCGGCCAGGGGGTGCAGCGCCGGCATGAAGCGCTCGCCGAGCGTGTTGTAGAGGCGCGCGCCCTCGCCCCGCACGGCCTCCGAGATCAGGAAGACCGGGCGCCCCGGCAGCACCAGCGCGGTCGGGTGGAACTGCGTGAACTCCATGTCCATGACGTCCGCGCCGCACTCGTACGCCAGCGCGATGCCGTCGCCCGTGGACACCACCGGGTTCGTCGTCGTGCGGTACATCTGGCCCGCGCCGCCCGTGGCGAGCACCACGTTGCCCGCCTCGAAGCGCGTGCGCTGCCCGCCGGGGTGCTCCCCCGGCATCGCCGTGAGCGTCTCCACGGCCACCGCGCGCCCGTCCTCCACCACGATGCGCGTGGCGAACGTGTGCTCCAGGATCGTCACCTCCCGGCGGGCCAGCGCTGCCAGCGACAGCTCGATCTCCAGACCGGTCGCGTCGCCGCGCGCATGCACGATGCGCGCCGCGGAGTGCGCCGCCTCGCGGCCCAGGGACACCTCGCCGTTCGTCGTGTCGAATCGCACGCCGTACCGCACGAGGTCGGCAATGCGGTCAGCGGCCTCGTAGACGAGGATGCGCGCGGCGGCTTCATCCACCAGCCCGGCGCCTGCCTCGATGGTGTCGCGCAGGTGGTCGGCGGGGGAGTCCTCCGCGCCGACGGCCGCCGCGATGCCGCCCTGCGCGTAGCGGGTGCTCGCCTCCTCCATCGACCCCTTGGTGACGACGAGGACGCGCGCGCCGTGCTCGCGCGCCTGCAGCGCCGCGTAGAGCCCGGCGATCCCCGACCCGACGACAACGAGGTCGTACGCGCCTCCGTGTTCAGGAGATGAGGTCATCTCGAGATCGTTCCGGTCATCGCTCGCGGGCCGATCTGGAACTGGCCGAGACGCCTCGCGACCTCCCGGAGCGCGGGGCGGGCATTCCCGCCATGAGCGCGCACTACTTCAGCGCCAGCATGCGCTCGAGCGCGACGCGCGCGTCCTCGCGGTGGTGCTCCGCGACGTGGATGCGGTTGACGACCTCGCCCTGCACCAGCGACTCCAGCACCCACGCGAGGTACGCCGGGTGCACGCGGTACATCGTGCTGCACGGGCACACGACTGGATCGAGGCAGAACACGGTCTTGTCCGGGTTCTCCCTGGCCAGCCGCGCGACGAGGTTGATCTCCGTGCCGACGCCGATGATCGATCCCGGCGCGGCCTCTGCGACGTACTTCGCGATGTAGGCCGTGGAGCCGCTGGCGTCGGCGGCCTGCACCACCTCGTAGCGGCACTCCGGGTGCACCACGATCTGCACGCCGCCCGCGTCGCGGTAGCGCGCGCGCGCATCGTCGATCTGCGTCAGCGAGAACCGCTGGTGCACGGAGCAGTGGCCCTGCCAGAGGATGATGCGAGCGCGCTGCAGCGCCTCCGGCCGTGCGCCGCCCAGGTGACCCGCCGGCGCGCGCCAGTTCCAGAGCACCATCTCGTCCAGCGGGATCCCCATCGCGGCGCCGGTGTTGCGGCCCAGGTGCTGGTCCGGGAAGAAGAAGACGCGCTGTCCCTGCTGGAACGCCCACTCGAGCACCTTCGGCGCGTTCGAGGAGGTGCAGACCACCCCGCCGTTCGCGCCGCAGAACGCCTTCAGGCTGGCGGCCGAGTTGATGTACGTCACGGGGATGATCCCGTCCGTGCCGCCGTACAGCTCGCCCAGCTCGCGCCACGCCTGGCGCACGTCCGCCTCGGCGGCCATGTCCGCCATGGAGCAGCCCGCCTCGATGTTCGGGAGGATCACCTGCTGGTGGGGCGCGGCGAGGATGTCCGCCGACTCCGCCATGAAGTGCACCCCGCAGAAGACGATGTACGGCGCCTCCGGGTGGGAGGCGGCGTACTGCGCCAGCGCGAACGAGTCGCCGCGGTCATCCGCGAACTGGATGATGTCCTCGCGCTGGTAGTGGTGCCCAAGCACCACGACCTTGCTGCCGAGCGTCTGCCGCGCCAGCCGGATGCGGCGCGTCAGCTCCTCGGCGTTCAGCCCGCGGTAGCTCTCCGGGATCGTCGTCTGCCAGGAGGGAAACGACTGCTCGAGGGCGAGCGGGATGGTCTCGATGCCGGAGTCGGTCTCGCACTGGAGCTGGCCGATGGGGAAGTACGGATTCGGCTTCATCGCCGCTGGTGAAGTCATCGTGGGCCTCGGGTTCATTGCCGGTGTTCGAGGGGTGCGCTTGTTCGCACACTTTGCGTACTGGATACGCTAACTGACTATGCGTCAACCTTACGCTTACCCCCGGAGGAGCGTCAACCGTGGCCCGGCGAATCTGGCACCAGCGCCCGGGGGCGCCTCGTCGCCCGGGCGCTGGGCGGAGGAGAGGAGTCGCGGCGCCCTAGATCCGGCCGCCGCTGCGCCAGATGACCTCCGCGCCGAAGGCCACCAGCAGCAGTCCGACGACCAGGAAGGCCAGCGGCAGCACCCGCGATCGCCAGGGAGCGCGTTCGCGCCGTTCGTCCGCCCACGCCGTGAAGTCGTGGGGGTTGCGGATGCCGTACAGCCCGAGCATCGCGATCCCGAGGCCGGCCGCGGCGAACACGAATCCCTGGAACATCGGCCGTCACCTCCCCGTGCGTCGCGCCCGCTCTACAGGACCACCGGGCCGCGCGAGGCGAACCGGAACAGCCGGGCGGGGCGGTGCGCGCCGCGCCGCCGCAGTTCGTCCGTCGCCTTGATGATGCCGGTGGAGATCATGCGCTTGCGGAAGTTCCGGCGGTCCAGCGGGCGGCGCAGGATCGCCTCGTACGTCGCCTGGAGCTCGCGGATCGTGAACAGGTCCGGGAGCAGTCCGTAGGCGATGTTGGTGTAGTCCAGCTTGGCGCCGACCCGCGCCACCGCCTGCCGGATCACCCGGTTGTTGTCGAACGCCAGCGGCGGCAGGTCGTCCACCGGGTGCCAGCCCGGACGCCATGCCTCCTCCTCGCGCAGCCGCACCTTCGAGGTCTCGATGAGCGCGACGTACGCGACGGCGACCGAGGGCTGCGCGGCGTCCAGGCCGGAGAGCGTGAACAGCTGCTCCAGGTACAGGTCGGATGCCCCGGTCTCCTGCACCAGCTTGCGCTGCGCGCTGGCCTCCAGCGACTCGCTGCCGTCCCAGCGTCCGCCGGGGAGGGCCCAGCGGTCCTGCTCGGGCGGCCCGGAGCGGCGGATCAGGAGCACCTGCAGGCGCCCTTCGAGGATCGCGAAGATGACGACGATCGTGGCGACGACGGGGGCGGGGCTCATCTCCGGCTGCGCCGCCTTAGAGGACGGCGAGCGAGAGGCTGCCCGCCAGGTGTCCCTGCAATGACCATGCCGTGACCTGCGAGATCTCGACGCTCGCGAGCTCGCCGATGCCGCCCGTAGCGTCGAAGTGCACCAGCTGTCCGCGCCGCGTCCGCCCGGTGGAGCGGCCGTGCTCGTTCTGCTCCACCAGCACCTCGACCTGCCGGCCGAGGAGCTCCCGGTTGATGCGCGCCGAGGATGCGGCGTGGATCGCCTCCACCACCTGCAGCCGCGCCTGCTTCACCTCCGCCGGCACGTCGTCCGGGAGGTGGCGTGCGGCGTACGTGCCGGGGCGCGGCGAGTACGCCGCGACGTGGATGACGTCGAACTGCGTGCGCTCCAGCAGCGCCACCGTGTCCGCGAACTCCGCCTCCGTCTCGCCGGGACAGCCGACGATGACGTCTGTCACGATCGCCGCATCCGGCATGCGCGAGCGGATGCGCGCGACGCGATCCTCGAAGTCCGCCACCGTGTACCCGCGCCGCATGCGCTCGAGCATGGACTCCGATCCGGACTGCACCGGGATGTTGAAGTGCTCGCACACCTTCGGCTGGTCCGCCACAGCGTCGATGATGCGGTCCGTCATGTCCTTCGGGTACGACGTTAGGAAGCGGACGCGCGTGATGCCGTCGATCGCGTCGATGCCCTCGAAGAGGGTCGCGAGATCCGGGCGGCTGCCGTCCGGGTGTGCCGGGAGATCGTGGCCGTACGCCTCCACGGTCTGGCCGAGCAGCGTCACCTCGCGCACGCCGTGCACGGCGAGGAACCGCACCTCGTCGAGGATCTCCGCCACGGGGCGCGAGGCTTCGCGACCGCGCCGCAGCGGGACGATGCAGTACGTGCAGAACTTGTCGCAGCCGTGGATCACGGGCACAAACGCGGTGGGCCCCTTCGGCAGTCCGAAGGTGCGCCGCATGCCGCCGTCCATCAGCGCGCCGAGTTCGCCGCCGGAGACGTCGCGCGCATCGCTCGCGACCGCCAGGATGCCATCGAATTCCTGCGGCCGCGCCCAGACGTCGACGTACGGGAAGCGCCGGCGGAGATCGTCCGTCTTCGGCCCGACCATGCAGCCCATGACCGCGAGCTTGAACTGCCTGCCCTGCACGCGGCGCTTGCGAAGCACGCCCATGCGCGAGTACGCGCGATCCTCGGCGTGCTGGCGCACGGAGCAGGTGTTGATCACCACGAGGTCGGCGTCGGCATCGTCGTCCACGGCGTGGTACCCGAGACGTTCGAGGCCGGCCGCGAGCTTGAGCGAGTCCGCCTGGTTCATCTGGCAACCCAGCGTCCAGATGTGGAACGTCGACACGGAGGGCTCCCCTCTCTGGGGGGCTCTGGGGCTGCTTCCACGCGTGCGTTCGCCGGCCGTGCCGCGCGGTGTGTGATGGCGGAGGGGGAGGGATTCGAACCCTCGGTCCCAGAGAACCCGAGACAAGCGCTTAGCAGGCGCCCGCACTAGACCACTATGCGACCCCTCCAGGCCGGATCGCGATCGTATGTGGCGGCAGCATCGCACGGCAAGGCGGGGTGCGCCGGGACCACTTGACGGACTAGTACGGGTGTTCTACTCTCGGCCGCAGAGAGCGAACAGGCGTTCTGTTCTGGCGCCTGACCCGGCGGGCGCTCTCGCGGTGTGGGGGGCTGACATGCTGTTCGCGATCGTCCTCGGGATCATCATTGGCGCGGCCGGGGTCACGCTGGTCCGTCAGTGGGCGCTGAGCGCGCTGGCGCTGGAGGAGCCGCGGATCGTGATCACGGCGGCGGCCTTCCCGCGGCTCGCGCCCTCGGAGCGCGCTCCGCGGTACCTGCCGCGGCTCTGGAATCGCGCAGCCTGAGCGCCGGGGCCGTGCCGCGTGGGGCTGTGCCGCGTGGGGGCCGCGCGAGGTGAACCCGGGCCCGGTGACCGCCGAAGCCCGCAGCCGATCGCTGGCGTAGACTCCGCGCCATGACGCCGCTCCCGCTCGCCGTCCGGTTCCTCCTCGACGCGCAGGACGCCTTCCTGCAGGCCGCGGACCACATCCCCGCTCCGGGCCGGGGCGGCCCGCTCGGGCGCCTGAACTCCGCCGGGTGGGTGATCGCCCATCTAGCGTCGTCCCATGACCTCTGGACGAACGTGCTCGTCGCCGGTCGCGACCGCGATCCGTGGGCGGCACGCTGGCACGAGGCACAGACCGCCGCGACCCTCGCGCGCCCGCTCCCCACGCCGTTCGACGAGGCCCGCGACGCCTGCCGCGCCATCGCCGGGCGTGCGGCGGAGGCGGTGCAGTCTCTCGACGGCGCGGCGCTGCAACGCGAGGTCGCGACGCCGCGCGGGACGGTCGCGGCGGGCTACCTCGTCGCACGCGCGGCAGGGCACCTGCTGGCGCACGCGGGCGAGCTTGCCGTCATCGGCGCGCTGGTGACGGCCCCGCCCCTCGACCTCCCCGGCTCGCTCCCCAGGCTCGACGAGGTACCTGCGGAGTCCGCGGAGGCAGACGACCCGGACCGTCCGCCACTCGTGGTGCGGCTGCTCCTTGACGCCCAGTCTGAGGTCCGGCGGGTGGTGGACGCCATGCCCGCGCCGGCGGCCTCGGGCGCGATCGCGCGCATCCTCCCTGGGGCCGTGACGATCGCCGAGGTGGCGAACCACGAGCACCGCACGTGGTGCGTCGCCGCGCACGGCCTCGCGCCGGACGCGTGGCCCGGGGCAGCGATCCTGCGGGGATCCGGGGACGGCAACCTCCCTCCGTTCGAGGAGGCCAGCGCGGCGTACGCGCGTGCCATAGAGGGCTCCGCGCCGTACCTCGAAGCCCTGCGCGCCGCGGACCTGCCGCGCCAGCTCGGCGGCTCGACCGTCGGCGCCGCGGTGGTGCGAAGCACAGCGCTGCTCTTCGCGCGCGCCGGTGAGCTGAACGCGCTCGCGTCGCTCTTCGAGGCCCCGGACCTCGCGTTGCCGGGCATGCTGGCGCGCACCGCCGGAGGCGCGCGATGACGTCGGCGCCGCCGATCCAGCTCGGCTCCGTCTTCGCCCCGCCGGAGGCGGTCTCGCGGCTGCTGGTCAGCCGTCACTGGCCGCGGTCCGTCGCGCGGGGCGCCATCGACCAGTGGGAGCCGCAGCTGGCTCCCGCGCCCGACCTCGTCGACGCCCTCGCGAACGGCGCGATCGACCGCGACGCGTTCGCCGCCGCGTACCGCGCGCAGCTGCTGGCGCGCCCGAACCTCCTCGACTGGGCGGCGCGCATGGCCGCCGGCACCGGCGTGGCGCTGCTCTGCGAGGGGTACCCGCTGGACGGCGCACCGCTCGGCGCACGGGCCGAGGCCACTCCGGCTGCCGGTCCCGCGGGCGGCTGCCACTGCGACGTGCTCGCCGCGCTGCTGCGCGAGCGGATCGGCTAGCGATGCCGCCGCGGGCGCGCGCTGCGAGCGCGACGCCTCGCGCCGATCGCGCGCTGATCGAGGCGGTGCGCGCCGGGCTCCGCGCCGCCGCGGACCCCGCGAAGGCGCCCCGGATGCAGGCGTACATGAAGTCCGAGATGCCGTACTTCGGCGTCGGCAGCCCGGAACAGGCGCGCCTGTTCGGCGCGGTCTTCCCCGCCCATCGCCTGCCGGACTTCGAGGCGTGGCGGGACACGCTGCTGGCGCTCTGGCGGGAGGCGGCCCACCGCGAGGAGCGTTACGCCGCGCTCGACCTGGCAGGCCGGCGCGCCTACGCCGCATACCTGACGCGCGACGCGCTGCCGGTATTCGAGGAGTTCATCGTCACGGGCGCGTGGTGGGACTACGTGGACGAGACGGCGCACCTCGTGGGCGAGGTGCTGCGCGGCGACCGCGTGTGGATGTCGCGCGAGATGCGCGCGTGGAGCCGCGACGCCGATCCGTGGAAGCGGCGCGTGTCGATCATCTGCCAGCTGCGCTTCCGCGACGCGACCGACCTCGATCTGCTGTACACGTGCATCGAGGCCAACCTCGACGATCGTGCGTTCTTCATCCGCAAGGCCATCGGCTGGGCGCTGCGGCAGTACGCGTGGGTGGACCCGGACGAGGTGGTGCGCTTCGTCACCGCGCACGCGGATCGCCTGAGTCCCCTGAGCAAGCGCGAGGCGCTGAAGAACATCCTGAAGTCAGGCGCGATCGCAGCAGTCCCCTGAGTCGGTCCCCTGAGGCGAGGAGGGAGCGCGGCGGAGAATCGCCGTGCCGGACCTCGCTAGACCTCGCGGACGACTATGCCGCCCGGCGACCACCGCCACGTGCGGAACTGCACGCGCTTCAGCCCCGCCAGCTTCGCGTAATCCCGGGCCTGCGCGAGGAGACCGGCGGGGACATAGATGTACAGCTCCCGGCTGCGGTCCTGGAGGCGCGCCCACACGTACTTCGCCTGCTCGGGTGTGACCGTCTCGCGCGATTCCACCTGGGCGATCGCCACGGGGACGTTGCCCCGGCCGGCCACAGCCACGATGTCTGGGAACACGCGCTCCCGGGTCCCCGGCTCTTCGATCGCCAGCTTCGGCTCGGGGAGGTTCACGTACGTGCGGAGGTCCGGGTTCTCGGCGTTCGGGAAGGCGAAGCGCTGGCGCGCGATCGCCTCCACCGTCTCCGCCAGGTGGTACCGCCGCGACTCCTCGCTGCGCCGCCACTCGGGCGTCGGAGCGCGCCACGTGTCGACCGGGCGCGGCTGCCGCGCGGCGAACGAGGCGAGATCGGATCCCTGCGTGGCGAGGAAGATCACGAACAGCACGATCTCGACGGGGATGAGCACCAGCGCCGTCAGTCCCACCTCGATGTAGTGCGGGCCCTCGCCCGCCATCAGGGAGCCGAGCGGATTCGCGAGGCGCAGCACCGCGGGGCCGGGCAGCAGGAACATGAGCGTGTAGCAGAGGGCGAACGCCGCGAGCGCGACGAAGCTCGCCGGGGACGGCGGACGGTACGCGGAGACTCCCGGGCGTGCGGGCTCCCTGGCGGGGACCTGAGCGGCGCGCGGGGGGGCATCGCCTCGCTCGACGCTGCCAGAGGCGCTCTTGGAGGCGTTGTCAGAGGCCACTCGAACACCTTCCCGATCGGCACAGCAGCGCAGTGTGCGGTCGCGGCGATCCTACCGGTGCCCACCGGCGCCGTCTACGCAGCCCAGGTGCGATCGCCCCACTCGGTGAGGGTCGCGGCGTCCCTCTGCAGGCTCGATCATGCGCAGAGGGGATGCACTGCCGTACGCTGTGGCCTGGAGGGGTGCCGGAGCGGTCGAACGGAACCGTCTTGAAAACGGTCGTCTTCGCGAGAGGACCGTGGGTTCGAATCCCACCCCCTCCGCCACCCGCAGAACGGCTCCGAGGACGGGGATTACGTCTCCGGGGACTGCTGGAACGGGCAGGCCCCGCCGACAATCAGGGCACTGCCACACACGGATGTGGGTGGCACGCGCCCCTGTGAACGTCTGTGAACGGCGGCTCCGGTGGTCGAACCGAATCCGGAACTCGATCTGCTCGTCAACGAGATCGCCGAGTTGCGCCCGCTGCCGGTGGTGGCGTTGCGCGTGCTCGAGCTCGCCGAGGGCGACCGCTTCTCTGCGCACGAGCTTGCTCAGACGGTCTCCGCGGACCAGGCGCTGACGGCGAAGATCCTCCGCCTGTCCAACTCCGCGTACTACGGCTTCCCCCGCCGCATCACCACCGTCCGTGACGCCGTGGTGCTCCTGGGCTTCCGCGCCGTGCGCTCCGCAACCCTTGCCTCGTGCGTGATCGATGCGCTCCCGGGCGGCACGGTCATGGACCCGGTGCAGGCGTGGCGATTCTCCGTCAGCGTCGGCATGCTCGCCGAGGTGCTGTCACGCGCCACCCGTGAGCACACAGACGAGGCGTTCACCGCCGGCGTGCTCCACAACATCGGCCGCCTCGCCATGGACCAGCACCGCCCGGACCAGCTCCGCCAGTGCATCGAGGTGGCGCGAGCGCGCGGCTGGACCGTCCCGCAGGCGGAGCGGCAGGTCCTCGGCTTCACGGACGCCGAGGTCGGTGGCGCACTCGCGTTGCACTGGAACTTCCCGCCGGCCCTCGCCGACGCGGTCGCCAGACATAACCTCAACGTCGACGACCTCCCGGATCCGAGGAGTCTCGCCGCATTCGTGATCCGCGCGCGCCTCTTCGCACGCGCCTCCGGGCTCACGGACGGGGTCGAGACACCGTCGATCGAGACGCCCGCCGCCGAGTGGGGGGTGCCGCCGCTCTCGCGCTCACTCGCGCAGACGGGGGGCATCGCCGGGATCGCGGAGCGCGTCGCCGCCTTCGTCGAGAGCGCCGTCGCCCGCGCGTAGTCCGCGGCTCGTGGGCTCCACGCATCTCGCCCCAACGGAGCAGAGTGCTAGTATCGCGAGCGGGCCGCCGACGGCGGCCCCTCTTACGTCAACGTATGGCCGCTGTGCGGCCTCAGGCGAGGCGGGATTCGAGGCGTCATGAAGTTGCATGAGTACCAGGCGAAGGAGCTGCTGGCTCACTTCGGCGTGCCGGTGCCGAAGGGCCGCGTCGCGCGCACGCCGGAGGAGGCCGAGGCGATCACCCGCGAGCTGGGTGGGAGCGCGGTGATCAAGGCGCAGGCCCACACGGGCGCGCGCGGCCGGGCGGGCGGCGTGAAGGTGGCCCGCAGCCCCGAGGAGGCGAAGCAGCACGCGCAGGCGATCCTGGGCATGCAGCTGGTGACCCACCAGACCGGGCCGCAGGGCCTGCCCGTCTCCGCCGTCCTGGTCGAGGAGCTCGTGGACATCGCACGGGAGATCTACCTCTCCGTCGCCATCGACAACACGCCCGGCATGCCGGTGATCATCGCCTCGGCACAGGGCGGCATGGACATCGAGGAAGTGGCGGCGACTAGTCCGGAGGCGATCCACAAGCAGCACGTGGACCCCGCCTGCGGCTTCCAGCCCTTCCAGGGCCGCTCGCTGGCCTTTGCCGTTGGCCTGGACGGCGACCTCCTGAACCCGGCCACCGCGCTCATCGGCAACCTCGTCAGGGCGTTCGAGGCCAGCGACGGGTCAATCGCGGAGATCAACCCGGTGGTCGTGACCGCGGACGGGCGGCTGCTCGCCGCCGACGCGAAGTTCTCGATCGATGACAACGCAGACTTCCGCCAGAAGACGCTCGGAGCGCAGCGCGACCGCTCGCAGGAGGCGGAGCTGGAGCTCGTGGCGCACGACGCGGGCATCCAGAACTACGTGGCGCTGGATGGCAACATCGGCTGCCTCGTGAACGGCGCGGGGCTGGCGATGGCGACGATGGACGCCATCAAGTTCGCGGGCGGCGAGCCGGCGAACTTCCTGGACATCGGCACGGCGAACAACCCCGAGGCGATCGTCGCGGCGCTGCGACTGATCGGATCGGACCCGAGCGTGAAGGCCGTGCTGGTCAACATCTTCGGCGGCCTCGCGCGGACGGACGTGATCGCCGAGGGCGTCGTGCTCGCGAAGCAGCAGGGGCTCATCCCCCAGCCCACCGTGGTCCGCCTCGCCGGCACGGGCGTCGACCTGGGGATGAAGATCCTCGACGACGCGACCCACATCGATGTCATTCGCGCCGACGGGTTCGCGGAGGCGGCCCGCAAGGCCGTGGCCGCCGTCCGCGGCGAGCAGTAGGGGGCGCACGATGGCCGTACTGATGAATCGAGACAGCCGCGTGCTCATCCAGGGCTTCGGCGGCGCCGGCCAGCGCGAGGCGAAGACGAGCCTCGCGTTCGGGACGCAGGTGGTGGCCGGCGTGACGCCGGGCCGCGGCGGCCAGGTCATCGAGGGCGTCCCGATCTACAACACCGTGGAGGAGGCCGCGGCGAAGCACCAGGCCAACGTCTCGCTGGTCTTCGTTCCCGCGCCCTTCGCGGCCGACGCCATCCTCGAGGCCGAGCGCGCCGGGATGCCGCTGATCATCTGCATCACGGAGGGCGTGCCCGTGCTGGACATGGTGCGCGTGAAGCGCGTCATGAAGGGCTCCCGGTCGCGCCTGATCGGCCCCAACTGCCCGGGCGTGATCTCCGTGGCGGAGAAGGCGCGCGCCGGCATCATGCCGGTGGACGTGTACATCCCCGGCAACGTGGGCGTGATCTCCCGCTCCGGCACGCTGGTGTACGAGGCTGTGGATCAGCTGACCCGCCTGGGCATCGGCCAGTCGGGATCCATCGGCGTCGGCGGCGACCCGATCATCGGCACCTCGCAGCGCGACGCGCTCGAGCTGTTCGAGGCCGACCCGGACACCGCCGCCGTGGTGCTCATCGGTGAGATCGGCGGCACCGCCGAGCAGGAGGCCGCCGACTTCATCCGCACGATGAAGAAGCCGGTGGTCGCGTTCATCGCCGGCGCGACCGCACCTCCCGGCCGTCGCATGGGCCACGCCGGCGCGATCATCGCGGGCGCCGCAGGCACGGCATCCGCGAAGCAGCAGGCGCTCCGTGAGGCCGGCGCCACCGTGGTGGAGAACCCGGGCGACATCGGCACCGCGATGCAGGCCGCACTCAAGGCGCACGGCCTGGCCTAGCCCTCGAACGGCACGGTTGCAGAGCGACAGGGGCGCCCTCACGGGCGCCCCTGTTGTGTGTGAGCGTAGGCTGCGGATCTGTCTCCCGCACGCAGGAGCAGTAGACTTACCGGACCGAGGAAGTGGACAGTCGAGTATGACCATGTTGAGCCGATCGCTTCGAACGTCGCCTCGAAGTAGACGGGAGCCACCGCGCGAGCCCACGATCACCCGCAAGGGCGGCTCAAACCCCAATCCGTCCACGCCCCAGCCGCCCCCGCGACCCGCGCCGCCCCCGGCCCGAGAGCCAACGCGCCGGGACTGAGCACCGATGCTCTCTGAGGTAAGCGCGCTCGCCAAAGACTTGGCAGCCGTTGCCACGTTCTTGCTGCCTGGGTTCTTGTGCCTAGCCCTGTTCGACCTCGCGAATCGGCGCATCGCGCGACAACGACCCGACCTGACCTGGATCCTCTGGTCACTGACAATCAGCCTGCTGATCGTCCCCCTGACCGCCAATGTCTTCGCACGCCTTGGCCGTTCCCACGACACTCTGGATCCGACGTTCTACCTAGCGACGATCGTGTTCGCGGCGGTGACGGGATATCTCGGCGGAAGATTGGCTGGAGCCGGATTCGGGCGCGGCTTTGCTCATTGGCTCGGTCTCGTCTTGCCGGTCTGGGTCTGGATCGAGGTGTTCGCCGAGGCCAGGTGGGTCATTGTCCATATGACTGATGGGACTCAGTTGTACGGCTTCCCGAGGCGCTTTACGGACGATCCGCGTGAAGCGACAAAGGAACTCTATCTGACGTTCCCGAGCGTTCTCACCAACACGGATTGCGGCGAAGAGTTCGTGGCGCTTGACCGCACCGAGGGCGTGCTCGTCGACTCCACCCGCATCGCGTACATCCAAGTAATCTCGCCCGCCGAGCCATCGACAGGTGGAGACGAGGGGAGACGCATTCATCCGCTGGTCGTTGCGGTGATGCTTATCGTGATCGTCGGGCTGTCCTTAGCAGTGCTAGGTGTACCCGCCGGCGAACGCAGTTTCCCCGGTGGCAGTGCGCGCTGAGACTCCTCAGCGCCGCCCCTACTGCCGCCCGATCCGCGCGAGGCCGCCGAGGTAGGGGCGGATCGCCGACGGCAGCGTCACGCTGCCGTCGGGCTGCTGGTGCGTCTCCAGGATCGCGGCGAGCGTGCGCGGGAGGGCGACACCCGATCCGTTGAGCGTGTGCAGGTGGCGGACGCGGCCCTCGGTGTCGCGGTAGCGGAGGTTGGCGCGGCGCGCCTGGAAGTCGAGGAAGTTGGAGACGGACGACACCTCCAGCCACTCGTTCGCGCCCGGCGCCCAGACCTCGATGTCGTACGTCATCGCCGAGGCGAACGTCAGGTCGCCGGTCGCCAGGCGCAGCAGCCGGTAGCGCAGCCCGAGCGGACGGACGATGTCGAGCGCGTCCTGCACCAGGCGGTCCAGCGCCTCCCACGAGCGGTCTTCCGCGACGAACTGCACCATCTCGACCTTGTCGAACTGGTAACCGCGCTTGATGCCGCGCACATCACGTCCCGCGCTGAACTGCTCGTGGCGAAAGCACGGCGTGTAGGCGGCGTGGCGCAGCGGCAGTTGCGCGGCATCGAGGATCTCGTCGCGATACATGTTCGTCACGGGCACCTCGGCGGTGGGGACGAGCCAGAGGTCCGTGTCCTCCGCATGGAACATGGTGTTCGCGAACTTGGGCAGCTGCCCGGTGCCGATGAGCATCTCGTCCCGCACGAGGAATGGCGGGTAGACCTCCGTGTACCCCTGCTCCCGGTGCACGTCCAGCATCCACGTGATCAGGGCGCGCTGCAGCCGGGCGCCGTCGCCCTTCAGGATGTAGAACGGCGACCCGGAGATCTTCGTGCCTCGTTCGAAGTCGATGACGCCCAGCTCCGGGCCCAGGTGCCAGTGCGGGTGCATGTCCTCGCGGATCGCGGGGGACTCCCAGTCCTTGATCGGCACCGGCGTCTCCAGTCGGCGCTCCCAGCCCTCCGCGCCGTCGCCCTCCAGGATCACGACCGAGTCCTCCTCGCCACCCACGGGGACGTCCGGGTGCGGGATGTTCGGCATGTACAGCAGCAGCGACTCCAGCTCGCTCTCCGCCTCGCGCAGGATCGCCTCGAAGCGATCGAGGTCGCTGGCGACGGAACGCTGGGCCTCGATCAGGCGCTGGCGCTCGGCGGCGTCCTTCGCGGCGCCGATGCGCTTGCCCGCGTCGTTGCGGTCGTGGCGCATGCGCTCCACGTCCGCGAGCACGGAGCGGCGGAGCTCGTCCGCGGCGAGGATGGCGTCCAGCGGGGCGTCCGTGTGGCGGTCGGCCAGCGACTGGCGGACCTCGTCGGTGCGTTCGCGGATCGTCTGGATGGAGAGCACCGGGGATCCCTTCGCTACAGGTCTTCGCTACAGCCCGGAATGGCCGCGTGCGGCGGCGATGGCGGCCAGCGCGAGCTCGCGCACGTCCTCGGCGACCTCGGCGCGCCGGCCGCGCTCCTCGAAGAACGCGGGGCGGTGCTGCAGGGTGGCCTCGTCCACCCACGCCCACCGGTGATCGTCCGCCGGCAGCACGGGGGTGGGGGTCAGCGGACGCGTGAAGTAGATCAGGTCGATGTGCTGGTGCGGGCCGGCCAGGCTCCCGTCGCGCGGGATGTCGTAGACGGCGATCGCGGCGGGCGCCGGGAGCTGCGGCGGGAAGTCGTAGGCGAACGGCATCTCGGCGATCACTTCCACGTCCAGGCCGGTCTCCTCGCGTACCTCGCGCAGCACCGCCTCCACGGGATCCTCGTCCGGCTCCACGTGGCCGCCGGGTGGCAGCCAGCGATCGAGGCGCGGGTGCCAGTGGAGCGCGGTGCGCCCGCCCACGGAGACGAAGCCGGTGACCGTGAAGTGGCGCGGCATCGACGGCTCCGGTGGCTCGATCGGCAGAGGCACGGCGGACATCGGGCGGCCCTTCAGCGTCTCGCGCGCATGATCCGTGGCGCCGAGCGTAGCAATGCGCCCCGGGGTGCGCTATCCGCGGGCGGGCCGATCGGCAGGAGCGCGCTCCAGCACCTGCTTGAGCTGCCACAGCGAGTCGCGCAGCGCCTGCGCCCGCCGAGGCCGGTGGAACGTGGTCTCCAGCAGTCCGCCGAGCACCCCGCCGGCCGGGACGTACGCCACCTCCGCCGTCAGGTGCACCTCGCGGCCGCTCTCCGCGTGCAGCGCCCACGTGATGGACTCGTACGTCCCGCTGGCTGCCCCTTCGCCGTCGCGGACCAGGGTCAGGGCGCGATCCTCGATGCCCCCGCGGCGCAGGCGCCCCCGTTCCGCGCGGCCCGGCAGGGCGAGCGTGAAGGAGCACCCCTCGCCGTCCGCGCGGAAGTCGCGGAACGGCGGCGCGAGCCACTCGTCGTAGGTGTGCAGATCCAGGATGCGCTGGTGGACGACGGGGACCGTGGCGTGCAGGTGCACGTCCTCGCGGATGCGCACGACGCCGGTCACGACGAGGCGTCCCCGCGGTCGGGTAGGGGAGGCGGGAGTTCCACGGCAGGCCCCGACGTCAGTTCAATGCTCGCGCCGCCCCCGGGGCGGGCCTCGAGGGGAGAACGTTCGCGGAGCGCGGGAAACAGGATCACCTCGCGCAGGGAGTGCTCGCCGGTCATCAGCGCCACCACGCGGTCCACGCCGATGCCGAGGCCGCCGGCGGGGGGCATGCCGTGCTCCAGCGCCGTGAGGAAGTCGACGTCGATGAGCTCGGCCTCCTCGTCGCCCGCGTCGCGCTTGAGCGCCTGCTCCTCCATGCGCTCGCGCTGATCCACGGGGTCGTTGAGCTCGGAGTAGGCGTTGGCGATCTCGAAGCCGAGCACGAAGAGCTCGAAGCGCTCCACGGCGCCCGGGTCGTCTTCCTTCTTCTTGGCGAGCGGTGAGAGGGCCGTCGGGTAGTCGAGGATGAACGTCGGCTGGATCAGCTTCGGCTCCACGAACGTGGACATGAACCCGTCCAGGATCGTCGCCCACGAGGCCCCGGGCGCCACGGGCACGCCCCGCTCGTGCGCCAGCGCGGCCAGCCCCTCGGTCGTCGGGTAGTCCCGGTAGTCGATCCCGGTGTGATCGAGGAGCGCCTGTCGGTACGTGGTGCGCGCGAACGGCGCCGCCAGGCTGACCACGTGGTCGCCGTGGGTCACCTCGGGCTTGCCGTGCACGGTGATCGCCACGCTGGCGAGCAGGTCCTCCACCATGCGCGCCACATCGTTGTAGTCCTCGTACGCGGCGTACGACTCCAGCAGCGTGAACTCCGGATTGTGACGGAACGAGACGCCCTCGTTGCGGAACACCCGGCCGATCTCGAAGACGCGCTCGAAGCCGCCGACGAGGAGGCGCTTGAGGTGCAGCTCCAGCGAGATGCGCAGGAACAGGTCACGATCGAGCTCGTTGTGGTGCGTGACGAACGGCCGCGCGGCCGCGCCGCCTGCCTGCTCCTGCAGCACCGGGGTCTCCACCTCGATGAAGTCGCGTTCGAGGAAGAAGCGGCGGATGGCGGAGACCACTTGCGCGCGCTGGAACGCGATGTCGCGCGATCGCTCGTTCGCGATGAGGTCCAGGTAGCGCTGGCGGTAGCGTGTCTCCACGTCCGTCAGGCCGTGCCACTGGTCCGGCATGGGACGAGTGGCCTTCGTGATCACGCGCCACGCGGTCACGGCCACGGTCACCTCGCCGGTGCGCGTGCGGAACAGCGTCCCGGACGCCTCCAGGAAGTCGCCGAGGTCAACGAGCTCCAGGTCGCCGAAGTCCGCCAGCGCGTCGCGGCGAAAGTGCAGCTGGATGCGCCCGCTTGCATCGCGCAGGTCGAGGAACGCCGCCCGGCCCATGATCCGCTGCGCCGTGACGCGCCCGACGACCGTGACCGCCAGCCCGTCCGCCTCGCTGGACGCGATGAACGCCTCGGCGGCGCGAGCCGTGGTGTGGGAGCGCGACACGCGCGCGGGGTACGCGCCGCCCTTCGCGAGGAGTCGCTCCCGCTTCTCGAGGCGCTGCGCGATGAGTTCCTGTTCGGACGGCATGGCTCTCAGTAACGCATAGCCCGCGGGTACGCGCTCGGTGCGCGCATCCGCGGACGCGCGGATTGCGGCGGCCGCCTCGCGGCGCGGGCGGGGTCCTCAGGCGATCGTGGTGACGGTCAGCTCCACGTCCCCCGCGGGGGCCTTGATGGTGACCGTGTCACCCTTCTTCTTGCCGAGGAGCGCGCGTCCGACGGGTGACTTGTGGCTGATGCGGCCCTGCGTCGGGTCCGCCTCGGCCGGGCCGACGACCTGGTATTTCTGGCTCTTCCCGGCGGCGTTCTTCACCGTCACCGTGGAGCCCACCTGCACCTGCTTGGACTTCGCGGCGGCGGTCTCGTCGATGATCGAGACGTTCTCGAGCTGGCGCTCGATCTCGCCGATGCGTCCCTCCAGAAACGCCTGCTGGTTCTTGGCGTCCTCGTACTGCGCGTCCAGCTGGTCCGGTCCCAGCTCCTGGGCCTCCCGGATTGCAGCGGCCACCTCGGCGCGGCGGACCGTCTTGAGCTCGTGAAGCTCCGCCTCAAGGCGCTGCAGGCCAGCGCGGGTGAGGAGCACAGGCTCTTCTGCCATCTGTCGAATTCCCATCCGCGGGAGGTCCGGCGCCGCTGCGCTCAGTGATCACCCGGTGCGTCCGCTGGAACGAAGCGGACCCACCCGAGGGCAGGTCCGGCTCCGGTTCAAATCTGATGAAGTATTGTAACCGTTCGCGCCCCCCGTCACAAGGTGAGTAGCACGCCCGTGCGTGGATCAATCTCGTGACACCTCCAGCCGCCGGAGCGCGGTGATAGACTCGGGTCGGCGGGGCGTCCCGAGGTGCGAACCTCGGCCGGAGGTGCACGCCATTCTCGCCTCCTCACGGCTTATCCTCGCGGCGCTGGTGCTGGCATGCGCGGCTGCCCTCGTGGGCGGCGCTGCCGGCGCCGTGGTGGGCGTGCGGCTCGCCGGCCCCGCCGCGAGCCCGGGTGCAGCGGTGCCCTCGGCCCCGGCGACGGGGACCGCCCGCGCCGAGGCCCTGGCGCGGGTCATGCCCGCCGTGGTCACCGTGCTGGCCGATCTTCCCCCGCGCACGGACGCCCAGGGCCAGCGCGTCGAGTCCGAGAACGTCGGCTCGGGCATCGTGATCCAGGACGCCGGGCTGATCCTGACCAACTTCCACGTGGTCGCCGGGGCGGCCCGGCTGACGGTGGTCCTGAGCACGGGCGAGCGGCGTCCGGCGGCGTATGTCGCCGACGATGCGCCGTTCAACGACATGGCAGTGCTGAAGGTCCAGGCGGGCGGCCTGCGCGCGGCCGCGCTCGGCGACTCGGACGCCCTGCGGCCCGGCGACCCGGTGATGGTGGTCTCCAGCGGCCTGGTGACGTACGCGAACCAGGTGAAGGCCGGCGTCGTCTCCGCGACGCACATCGATTTCCCGCGGCCGGGCGTGGTGCTGCAGGACATGCTCCAGACGGACGCCGCCGTGAACCACGGGGACTCCGGCGGCGCCCTGCTGAACGAGCGTGGCGATGTGGTGGGGCTGGTAACGACGGTGGTCAGGCAGAACCCCGCCGGTGACACCGTCGAGGGGGTGGGGCTCGCGCATTCGATCAACTCGCTGCGGCCGCCGCTCGATGCCATCGTCGCCACCGGGGTCAACCCGCGCCCTCGCCTCGGGATCGAGCGCCTCGGGACGCAGCACGTGCCCGTCGACCGCTCGAAGCTGGTGGCCAACTCGCCGTATCTGGACGGCGTGGCTATCGTCATGGTGGAGCGAGGCAGCCCCGCGGAGTCCGCGGGGATCCGGGTGGGCGACGTGGTCACCGCCGTGAACGGCCAATCGATCGAGTCGCTGGCGCCCTTCGTGAACCTGCTCGGCGTCTCCCCCGCCGGGCGCGATGTCCAGTTGACCGTGTATCGCGATGGACGCGAGCGATCCGTGGCGGTCACCCCTCGCCCCGTCGGTCCAGCCCGGTAACTGGCGCACTGGGAGCACCTGATGAAGGAACGTCGCCCTCCGAATCCGTTCCGGCCGGATCCGCCGCTGTTCCCCCCGATCGTCTTCGATGACGACCTGCGCCCCCGCACCGGGCGGCGGCGCCGGTCCGGCGAGCGCGAGTCGCCGATCTTCGATGCGCCGGTGCTCGGCGACCCGCCGGGCGGCCGCGGGGGCCGGGACGACGACGGCTGGGGCTGGGGCGGCGACGACTCCGACGGCGGCCGCCCCGGGCGTGGGCCGGGAGGCCCGGGTGGTTACCCCAGCGATCGCGGGCTCTTCCGGATCCTGGCGCTCGTCGGCATCCTCGCCGCCCTGGTGCTCGCGCTGGTGCTGCCGTGGTCGCCCGTGCGAGTGATCGGCCGCAACGCCGCGACCTCCGATGCCGGCGGCATCACCGCCACGGCGCGCGGCACCATGCCGCCGTTGCCCGGCGGCTTCGTCGCGCTCAGCAAGCTGTACGACGTGCGCGTGCCGGAGAACGCCCGTGGGCCGTGGTCGATCGAGGTCACCCTGACGCAGCAGACCAACGAGCAGGACAACCTCGGGTTCTACGCCTACGACGGATCGCGCTGGACGCGCGTTGCCAACGTCGCGCTCGCCCCGGACGGCGCTTCCGTGTCGGGCGACGTGTCGACGCCCCCGGGCTCGATCGCGGTCCTGCGGCGTACCGGCCAGGCGAAGACCCTCGCGCTGATCGTGCAGGCCGGGGACCGGCTGGACCCGAAGGCGATCGAGGCGGCCTCCACGGTGGCGGTCATGGCGGCCTCCGTGGGCGCAGACGGCGCGCTGCAGGCGACCGCCGGGGCGCTGCAGGCCGTGGCTCCCGCGGCGGGGAAGGCGAAGGTGTACCTCGGCGTGTCCGGTGGTGCGGACGCCCAGGGCGCTGTGAAGAACCTCGCGTCCGCCGGCGCGATGGGCGCCCAGTCCGAGGCGATCGCCCAGGCCGCGAAGCGCGAGGGCGCCGCCGGCGTGTACCTGGACTACGCGAACCTGCCCGCCGCGCAGAAGGACGCCCTCACGGCGTTCGTGAAGACGCTCCGGGAGCGGCTGCAGAAGGACCAGATCGGCCTGATCGTCGGCGTCCCCGCCACCGCGGGCGCGAACGGCGCATATGACTGGAACGCGCTCATCGCCTCCTCGGACGGCCTCTGGCTGCGGGGGTGGAGTGACCCGGCGACGTACTACGACCAGATGGAGCAACTACTCGGCGCCCGGCGATCCGGCAACACCGACCTCGGCAAGGTGGCGCTGATCCTCGACCGCCGGTCGACGGAGCGCCGCGGCCAGCAGTTCTCCGCCATCACGCTGCGCGACGCGCTCACCGCCGCCAGCGCGATCGACCGCAAGGCCGAGGCCACGCCCGCCGCCGCGGGGGCCTCGGTCGCCCTGCGCGCGCAGAACCTGGACCCGCAGCAGGGGACCGCGCTGCGCTGGGACCTGGCCTCGCGCACGGTCGGCTTCACGTACACGGCCGCGGATGGGCCGCACAACGTGTGGGTGGAGAACCGCTTCTCCGCCGCCTTCCGCATGGATCTCGCCTCGAGGTTCGGCCTGGGGGGCATCGCCGTTGACCAGGCGAAGCAGGACGAGGCGCTCCCGGACGTGTGGGGCACCGTGTTGCTGTACGCGCAGGATGGAGCGGTGAAGCTCGAGCGCCCGTACGGCCCGTACCTCACGCCGTGCTGGCAGGCGGCCCAGGGGAGCGTGGAGGGCGTGTCCGGGTGCTGGACGGCGGACAGCGCCCCGGCGGCCGTGAACTGGCGCGCGCCGCAGCAGAACGGCACGTACAACGTGCGCCTGGTGGTCTCCGATGGCACGGCGTTCGTCGGACAGGAGATCGCGCTCCGGGTAGGCGGCGCGACGCCCACCACCACGGTCACGCCGGCCGCGACCGCCACCCCGACGCCCACCGCCACGCCGCGCCCGGGCACGCCCGCGCCCACCGCCACCGCGACGCCCACGCCGCGCCCGGCGACGCCGACCACCACGCCGACCGCGACGCCGACGCCGGCCGCCACGCCGGCCAGCACGCCAGTCAGCACGCCGGCGCCGACGCCCTCGCCGACCGCGGTGAACACGCCGTTCCCCGGCGGGATCCCCCCGGGGCCCGCAGGCCAGTGAGCGGCGCCCGGTGAGCCCCCGCCGGCGATCCGCGCCGCGCGCGGGCGGCATGCGCGTGATCGCCGGCGAGGCGCGCGGCGTCCCCCTGCGCGGGCCGCGCGGCGCCGACACGCGGCCCACGGCCGCTCGCCTGCGCGAGGCGCTGTTCTCCATGCTCGAGGCGGCGGGCGCCGATTTCGACCGCGTGCTCGACCTGTACGCCGGGAGCGGCGCGCTGGGCATCGAGGCGCTCTCGCGAGGCGACGGCGAGGCCACCTTCGTGGAGTCCGACCCGCGTGCCGTGGAGGCGATCCGCGAGAACCTGGAGCGCACCCACCTGCAGGACCGCGCCCATGTCGCCCTCGCGCGGGTGGAGCGCTGGCGGCCGCCCCCCGGCACGCGGTACACGCTCGTAGTGGCCGATCCCCCGTATCATGACGCGACCGCGTGGGAAACGATCGACACCGTCGTGCGGGACGCGCTGGCGCCCGACGCCGTGGTCGTCGTGGAGCACGAGGCGCGGACCATGCCTCCGGATGTGCTGGCGGGGCTCCCCCTCTGGCGCACGCGGCGGCAGGGTGCCGGATCGGTCGCCGTCTACCGCCCCACAGGAGAAGAGGCCCCATGACCGTCGCGCTGTACCCCGGGCGTTTTGATCCCGTGACCAACGGTCACATCGACATCGTCCAGCGTGCTGCCCGAATCTTCGATACGGTGGTGGTGGGCGTCGCCGTCAGCCGATCTGCGATCTTCTCCCTCGAGGAGCGAATCGAGATGATGGAGCGGGCGCTCGGCGAGGTGGGGAACGTCCGCGTGACCGCCATCGAGGGCCTGACGGTCGAGTCCGCGAAGGCGTGCGGCGCTACGGTGATCGTGCGCGGACTCCGAGTCGCGGACTTCACGTACGAGTTCGACATGGCGCTGATGAACCGGAACATGGCGCCGGACATCGAGTCCGTGTACATGATGACCGCGCTGGAACACCTCTTCGTGAGCGCGACGCGCATCCGGGAGCTCGCCAGCTTCGGCCACGACGTCAGCGAGTTCGTGCCGCCGGGGGTGAACGAGGCGATCCAGAAGAAGTTCGCGCGGCCGTCCTGATCGGCGCGCTTCGCGGGGGAGGCTGAGATGGATCTACTGCACCTGGTCGATCGCCTGGAAGAGCTCGTGGCCAGCGCACAGAAGATGCCGATCGGCAACCGGGCGATCCTGGACCGCCGCCGCCTCCTCGATGTTGTCGACCAGATGCGCATCGCGGTGCCGCAGGAGGTTCGCGACGCGCAGGACATCGTCGCCCATCGCGACGCCATCCGCCGCGAGGCCGAGGAGGAGGGGCGCATCCTGCTGGCGCAGGCCGAGGAGCGCGCCGCGCGCCTGGTGGAGGCGCATGAGATCGCGCAGGCCGCCCGCCGCCGCGCGGAGGAGATCGCCACCGAGGCCGAGTCCCGGCTGGAGGAGCGCATCGCGGAGGCCAACGCCGACATCCAGCAGCGCATCCAGGAGTCGCGCCAGATCGCCCGGGAGCAGATGTCCGCGGCGGATGACTACGCGCGCGAGCTGCTCATGAGGCTGCAGCGCCAGCTGGAGGCGTTCGTCAGCAGCGTCCGCAACGGCGTCGATCAGCTGGAGCCCCACGCGCCCACGCTGCGCCGCGAGCCCGCGCCCCGGCCCCGCGATGCCGAAGCGCGGCGATCGGAGCCCGTGGTGGAGGAGGAGCGCTACGACCCCGCGCCGCGCTCGTCCGGCCGCCCGCCGATCCCCCTCCGCCGCGAGGAGGAGGGCGAGGAGGAGCTCGAGAACCTGCTGCGGCCGCGCCGCCGGGAGCCCGTGCAGCGCCCGCCCTCGCTGATCGACGACTTCGACAACGAGCCCCTGGACGACGACCCGCTGCTCACCCCCCGCCAGGAGGATCGGCGCCCCCAGCGGCAGGACCGCGGCGAGCGGGGTGAGGACTTCGAGGAGTAGCGCGCCTCGGGCAGGTGCTCAGGGCTGCCACAACTCCGCCAGCAGCCTGCGGAAGGCCGCCGTCGCCTCGCGGCGGTGGTCGCCGGTGAAGAGCGCCTCGCCGTGATCGCCGCCCTTCAACATCACGATCCGTGACGCCGGGACGGCCGCACGCTCACGGAACGCCGCGATCGAGAGCCGCGCCGAGAGGTCGCCCTCCGAGGCGATGAATGCCACGCGGTCCTGCAGCGCCGGCACGATCTCCACCGGGCGCATCCCTGCGAACTCACCGGGGGCGGAGATGCCCAGGACGCGGACCTGCGGCCAGCCCGCGGCCGCATCCATGGCTGCCGCGGCGCCCATCCCGGCGCCCGCGAGCACGACCTGCTGGTAGCCCTCGTCGGCGACGAACGCGAGCGCGGCGCGGACGTCCTCCGGGGTGGCGTCCACGTCCTCGGCGCTACCGTCCGACGCCCCGTGCCCGCGGAAGTCGAAGGTGAGCGCGGACGGATCGCCGGGGTCGCCGGCCTCGGCGGTGGGCCACCAGGTGCTCTGCTCGTCGCCGTACTCGTGCAGGTAGACGACGATGCGCCGCGGATCGCGCGACCACAGGCGCGCGTTCAGGGTCACGCCGTCGCTCGTGCGCATCGTGACGACCCGGGCGCCCGGCGCGCTCCCTCGGTCGGGTTGGGGGGCGGGGCGATCGAGGGTGGCGATGCTGGCGAGCACGCCCATCGCGGCCACCGCGACGAACAGCCCGCGCGAGCGCGGCCACCGCTCGGGCATGGCGAGCATTACCTCACCACGAAGTTCAGGAGCCGGCCCGGGACGTAGACCACGCGCACGATCTCCTTGCCGGCGATCTGCTCCGCGATCCGCGGCTGGGCGTCCGCTGTGGCCCGCGCCGTAGCCTCGTCCGCATCTGGCGGGACGGCGATGCGGTCGCGGACCTTGCCGTTGACCTGCACCACCACGTCGATCGTGTCGCGCTGGATCGCTGCGGGGTCATGCTCGGGCCACGACTGCTGGTGCACGGACCAGGTCGCCGGGGTAACGATACGCGGGCGTCGTTGCCAGAGCTCCTCGGCGATGTGCGGGCACGGCGGCGCCAGCATCAGCGTCAGCAGGCGCGTCGCCTCGTCCCACGCCGCCTCGTCGGCCGTGCCCTCATCGCGGAGCTTCTGCATGTCGTTGGTCAGCTCCATCATCGCGGCGATCGCGGTGTTGAAGCGCTTCGCCTCGAGGTCCTCCGTCACCTTCGCCAGCGTCGAGTGCGCGGCGCGGCGCAGCTCGCGCCCGCCGGGCTCGCCCTGCCGCAGGGCCGGGGGGTCCGTGACCACGTTCCAGACGCGGTTGAGCCAGCGCGAGACGCCGACGATGCTGTCGACGTCGTACGGCCCGCCCTGGTCCCACGGGCCGAGGAACATCAGGTACGCGCGGAACGCGTCCGCGCCCCAGCGCTCCACCTGGTCGTCCGGCGCCACCACGTTCCCGCGCGACTTCGACATGCGGCGGCCGTCCGGGCCGAGGATCTGTCCCTGCGAGTAGTAGCGCGTGAAGGGCTCGTCCCCCGGTACCAGTCCCAGGTCGCGCGCGACCTTGTAGAAGAAGCGCGCGTACAGCAGGTGCATGGTCGCGTGCTCGGAGCCGCCGGTGTACTGGTCGACGGGGAGCCACGTGTCTGCGGCGGCCCGGCCGAAGGGCAGCGCTGAGTTCTTCGGGTCGGGGTAGCGCATGTAGTACCAGGACGAGCACATGAAGGTGTCCATGGTGTCCGTCTCGCGCCGCGCCGGACGTTCGCACTGCGGGCAGGTGGTCTGGACGAACTCCTCGGAGAGCGAGAGCGGAGACTGGCCGGTGGGGCGGAACTCCACGTCGTACGGCAGCTCCACCGGCAGCCGGTCCTCCGGCACGGCGACGGGCCCGCACACCTCGCAGTAGATGATCGGGATCGGCGCGCCCCAGTATCGCTGCCGCGAGATCAGCCAGTCGCGCAGCCGGTAGTTCACCGTCGGGCCGCCCCACCCGCGCTCCGCCAGGTACGCGGCGATCGCGCCCTTTGCCTCCGTGGAGGGCATTCCGTCGAACTGCTTCGACGCGACGAGCGTGCCCGCCCCGGTCCACGCCTCGGTGAGCCCGGAGCCGTCCCACGGCACGCCATCCACGGGGGGCGGCGCGATCACGACGCGGACCGGCATGCCGTACTGCTGCGCGAACTCGAAGTCGCGCTGGTCGTGCGCGGGCACGGCCATCACGGCGCCGGTTCCGTACGAGCCGAGGACGTAGTCGGCGATCCAGATCGGCACGCGGTCGCCGGTCAGGTGGTTCACGCAGTACGACCCGGTGAACGCCCCCGTCTTCTCGCGCTCGGTCGACAGGCGCTCGATCTCCGTGGCGTGCGATGCGCGCTCCTGGTAGACGCGCACCTCCGCCTGCTGCTCGGGGGTCGTGATCCGGTTGACCAGCGGGTGCTCCGGCGCGAGCACCATGAACGTCACCCCGTGCAGTGTGTCCGGCCGCGTGGTGAACACGCGGATCTCGTCCGTCCCGTCCGGGGCGGGCCGCTCCAGCGCGAACGCGGCCTCCGCGCCCTCGGAGCGCCCGATCCAGTTGCGCTGCATCAGCTTCACGTGCTCCGGCCAGTCGAGGCCGTCGTTGTCCAGGAGCTCCTCGGCGTAGCGGGTGATCCGGAAGAACCATTGCTCCATCTCGCGCTGCTCCACCAGGGTGTCGCAGCGCTCGCAGCGGCCGTCCACCACCTGCTCGTTCGCCAGCGTGGTGTTGCAGGAGGGGCACCAGTTCGCGTTCGCCTGCTTGCGGTAGGCGAGGCCCTGCTTGAAGAGCTGCACGAACCACCACTGGGTCCAGCGGTAGTAGTCCGGGGCGCTGGTGTTCACCTCGCGCGCCCAGTCGAAGGTCGCGCCCATGGTCTTGAGCTGGCCGCGCATGCGATCCACGTTGCGATCGGTCCAGTCGCGGGGGTGGACGCCCCCCTTGATCGCGGCGTTCTCCGCCGGCAGCCCGAAGGCATCGAAGCCCATCGGGAAGAGCACGTTCCAGCCGCGCATGCGGAAGTACCGCGCGAGCGTGTCGGATGGGGCCATGGCGAACCAGTGCCCCACGTGCAGGTCGCCGGAGGTGTAGGGGAACATCGTCAGGTGGTAGCGGTTGGGGCGCCCCTCCACGTGATCCGGGGTGCGGTACAGCGCATCGCGCTCCCACCGCTCCTGCCACGCCCGCTCGATCGCTCGCGGTGCGTAGCGTTCGCCGCGAGGCTGCGTGTCTGACGTCATGGCGTGGTTCCCGTTCCTGCCAGTGTGCGGCGGTGAGGTCGCGGAGTTCGCATCGAGCCGGTGCCCGAGCATCGGGTGGGCGGCGCCGCGCGTTGGCGACGCCGCCTAGGTAAGGCTGGCGAGGCGAGGAGCGGGCCGGGGGTGCGGGGAAGCCGTCATGTCCCTACGTCCCCTCTGACGTGGTGAATGGAGCGTGGCCTGAGTATCGATTCGCCCGCGCGGGGGCGTCAAACGCGCCCCGCGAGGCGCCTACAGCGCGAGGATCATCGCCACGGCCAGCGGCACGCCGAGGAACGAGATGATCAGGAAACGGACGGCCTCGCCGAGCTTCGTCGCCTGGGGAGCGGCCAGCGCGCGGCGCGCCTGCCACGCGGTGAGGATGACGTACCCCACGAACAGGGCGATCAGTCCGGGCATCATCGGCGGCGCCTCCTCCCC
>JBAYVN010000009.1:0-52600 GCA_041674525.1 Dehalococcoidia bacterium
AGCCCTCGAGGGGGATCGGGACGCCCCACGTGAGGTCGCGCGTGATCGCGCGGTCCTTCAGCCCCTCGCGGAGCATGCCCAGCGTGAAGTTGCGCACGTTGGCGCGCCAGTAGTCCTTCTCGCCCACCCACGCCTGCAGCTGCTCGGTGAACGCCGACAGCTTGAGGAAGAAGTGCGACGAGGCGCGCCGCTCCGGCGTCGCGTTCGACAGCTTCGAGATCGGGTTGATCAGCTCCAGCGCGTCGAGCGTGGAGCCGCAGGTGTCGCACTGGTCGCCGCGGGCGCCCTCGGCGCCGCAGCGGGGGCAGGTGCCCTCGACATAACGGTCGGGGAGGAAGCGCTGGGCAACGGGGTCGTACAGCAGCTCCTGCTCGGCCTCGTACAGGTACCCGCGCTCCAGGAGGCGCAGGAAGAACGCCTGCGACACGCTCACGTGGTTGGGCGTGTTCGTGGACGTGAAGATGTCGAACGAGATGCCGAAGCCCCGCCACGAGTCGAGGAAGGACTGGTGGTAGCGCTGGAACACCGCCTCGGGCGTCGTGCCCTCCTGCTCGGCGCGGACGGTCACGGGGGTGCCGTGCGCATCCGATCCGGAGACCATCAGCACGCGGTTCCCGCGCATCCGCTGGTAGCGGGCGAAGATGTCGGCGGGCAAGTACGCGCCCGCGAGGTGCCCCGCGTGGAGGTGGTTGTTGGCATACGGCCACGCCACCGCGACGAGGATGGTTTCGGGCGCGTGGTCGCCCGGCGAGGGGCCGTTGGTGGCACTGGTCATGGAGCCGGGATCGTAGCACGGGGGCCCCGATGGAGCCTCTGGAGGGGCTTCGCACGTGCGGTGCCGGAGCCTCGAGGGTGCCGCCGGGGGCAAGTGCTCAGCCGGTTGAGCGGTACGGTTTGACCGCCCCGCGGGTCAGCGATAACCTGAGCCGCACTCTCCAAGACAGCCCATGACGGTGAGACATTCCATGCGGGGCCGGTCTTCATTCATTCGCTACTCGACGGGAATCCGCGGGTAAGCGTGCGCCAGATCAACAACCCCCTCCGCCCGAGGGGGTTTCGCGTAGTGGGGGTGTGACGTGGTTACCAGCGAGCGACCTCAATCTTCGGCGTACGCGTCGTCCACAGCGACACGCAAGACCCTCGAGCACGCATATGGCTTCGATGACGTCGCGATCGTCCCCGGCGCGGTGACCACGAACCCCGAGCTCGTGTCGACGGACTTCCGGCTCGGCGAGCAGACGTTCCCCGTCCCGATCCTCGCGTCGTCCATGGACGGCGTGGTGGACCCGAAGTTCGCCGTGAACTTCAGCAAGCTCGGCGGCCTCGCCGTCCTCAACCTCGACGGCGTGTGGACGCGGTACGAGGATGCGGATGCCGTGCTGGAGGAGATCGCCGCCGCGGACCTGGAGACCTCCACGCGCATCATCCAGCGCGTGTACCAGGAGCCGATCAAGGAACACCTGATCGGCCAGCGCGTCGAGGAGATCAAGCGCGGCGGCGGCATCGCGATCGTCGGCAGCACCCCGCAGAACACCAAGCGCTTCGCGCCAATCACGAAGGCCGCCGGCGTCGACTTCTTCGTCGTCGCCTCCACCGTCACCACCGCGCGGCACATGTCGCGATCGCTCAAGGGCCTGCAGCTGGACGAGCTGGTGGAGCAGATGGCGGGCGTGCCGATCCTCGTCGGCAACACCGTGGACTTCACCGCCACCATCGAGCTGATGGAGACCGGCGTCCACGGCATCCTGATCGGCGTCGGGCCGGGCGCGGCGTGCACGTCGCGCGAGGTGCTCGGCATCGGCATGCCGCAGGTCACCGCCACCATTGAGACCGCCCATGCGCGTGACGTCTACTTCGAGCGCACCGGGCGCTACGTCCCGATCATCACGGACGGCGGGCTGCGCACGGGCGGCGACGTCTCGAAGGCGATGTGCTCGGGCGCGGACGCCGTGATGATCGGCTCGCCGTTCGCGGGCACCATCGGCGCGCCGGGGCGCGGCTTCCACTGGGGCATGGCGACCCCGAACCAGGAGCTGCCGCGCGGCGTGCGCGTGAAGGTCGGCCAGACGCACACCGTGGAGACGCTGCTCTTCGGCCCCACCTCGAAGACCGACGGCACCGAGAACCTCGTCGGCGCGCTGCGCACCTCGATGGCGACGTGCGGCGCGCAGACGATCCAGGACTTCCACGACGCGCGCATGATCATCGCGCCGTCGATCAAGACCGAAGGCAAGATCTACCAGATGGCGCAGACGCGCCCGGCGGGCATCTAACCATGGCGACTCGAACTGCTCCCCGGGCTGCGAAGGCCGCCCCGAAGGCCGCCCCGAAGGTTGCCCCGAAATCCACCCGGCCCGCTCCGAAGACGGCCCCCACGCGCGCCCCACGGGCGGCGAAGCCCGCCCCTGCCCGTGCCACCAAGGCGGCCCCCGCGCGCGCCGCACGGGCGGCGAAGCCCGCCGCCGCCCGCTCCCCGAAGGCGGCGCCGAGGCGCGAGCCGGCCGCCGAGGCCCCTCGCCCCGCGCCCGTGAACGCCCCCGCGGTCACTGGCGTGGACGGCGACGGCGTGCTGGCGGCGCCCCCGGCCCTCGGTCCGAGCCGCATCGTCTGGGTATTCCGCGTCGAGGGCCCGATCCCGATGGCGATCGGGAGGCTCTTCGTCATCGGCGAGCCGGGGTCGCCGGACCACCTGCTGCAGCCGCGCCGTCGCCTGGCCCCGGGTCGCTACGACCTGATGTTCGCGCGGTACGGTGTGCGCTGGCCGGTCACGCTGGCGCGCATCGAGAACGGCGTGCACCCGGACGACATGCTGGTCACGGGCCGCGTCCCGCTGTAGCGAGCGCACCCCGGCGAGTCGCTCGAGCGGCTACCCGGCTACTCGGTGGCCCGGGGGTGGGCCTCGGCGTCCGGGTAGCCGTACCGCACCTCCACCACCCGGCGGATCCCGCGCAGGTCGCGGTGCACGCGCACGTCCAGCGGACCGCGCCCGGCGGCGGTGAGCGCCTTCACGACGAGGTCCTCCACGAACCCCGCCTGCCCCGCCCCCAGCTCGAAGATCGCCGCCGCGCAGTCCGGGGCGAGATGCGTCGGGAGCTGCACGGCGAGCCGTGCGATGAGCTCGATGCCCGTGGCCCCGCCCTCCACGGCGATCTGCGGCTCGGAGGCGCGGATCTCCGCTGGCAGCCCCTCGTAGTCGTCGGTCGGCACGTACGGCAGGTTCGCGCACAGGACGTCGATCGGCTCCGACAGCGGCTCTGCGAGGTCGCCGGTGAGCAGCACGACGCGGTCCGCCAGGCCGAAGCGGCGCATGTTCCGCGCCGCCCACGCCAGCGCCTCGCCCGAGACGTCGACGCCATAGACCGTCGCGGAGGGGGCGTGCTGCGCGATCGACAGGGCGATCGCGCCCGACCCGGTGCCGATGTCCGCGACGCGTACCAGGCGGCGCGCCCGCGGGTGCTCCGCGATCGCCGCGAGCGCCGCCCCGACGAGGGTCTCCGTCTCCGGTCGCGGGATCAGGCAGCCCGGCCCCACTGCGAAGGTCATGCCGAAGAACTCGCGCGCGCCGAGGATGTACGCCAGCGGCTCGTGCCCGAGCCGCCGCGCGAGCAGGGCCTCGAAGGCCGCGAGTGCTTCCGGGTGCGCGGGAAGCGCGCCGGCGGTGATCACGTGCGCCCGGTCCAGTCCGCTGGCGGCGCCATACAGGAGGTCCGCCTCCAGGCGCCCCTCCTCGATGTCCTCGGAGGCGTGGACCGCGACGAGGCGCTCGGCCGCGCGGCGCAGGATGTCGCGCAGCGGCTCGCCAGAGGCCTCCGCGGCGGTCACGATGCTCCCCCGGGCGTTCCGGACATCTTCGCCTCGCGATGCTCCAGCACCTCGTACAGCAGGATCGAGGTGGCGACGGCGAGGTTCAGCGAATCGGCGCGGCCCCGCATCGGGATGCTGACCATGCGGTCGCACGCGCTCTGCTGCTCCGTGGTCAGGCCCTCGCGCTCGCTCCCCATGAGCAGCACGGTGCGCGACCCGTAGTCCGCGTCGCGGTACGACTCGGGGGCGCGGTCGGAGGCGCCGACCACGGTGGCTCCGGCGGCGCGCGCCCACGCGGCGAACGCATCGAAGCTGGCGCGCACGAGGTTGCGCGAGAAGACGGCGCCCATGCTGGCGCGCATTGCCGCGGGGTCGTACGGGTCGGTGCTCGCATCGAGCAGGATCACCCCCTCGGCGCCCGCGCCGTCGCAGGTGCGGAGGACGGTGCCGAGGTTCCCCGGGTCGGCGACGGAGGCCAGCGCGACCCAGCAGTCGCCCTCCGCGGGCCGCACGTCATCGAGGCTGCGCCACTGCTGACGCACGATCGCTCCGAGGCCCTGCGGCCCGTCACGCCCGGACAGCGAGCGAAAGACCGCGCTGGACACGTCGAGGACCTCGACGCCGCGGGCGGCGGCCTGCGCCACGGCGTCGCGTGCGAAGTCGCTGTCCAGGAGATCGGGCGCCACGACCAGGGCGTGGATGGCTGCGCCCAGCTGGAGTGCCTCAACGGTGGCACGGATGCCCTCGACCCACGCGAGGCCGGTGCGCTCGCGCTCGCGGCGTGCGCGCAGTGCGCGGACGAGCTTCACGCGCGAGTTGGCGGTGCTGGTGATCACGGCGCCCCGGGGCGGCACGCGAGCGCTCAGACGCCGACGGCGGCGAGGAGGCGCGCCTGCTCGTCGGCGGCGACCGCGTCGATCAGCGGGTCGAGCTCGCCGTCGAGGACGCGCGGGATGCCGTGCGTGGTGAGGTTGACGCGGTGGTCGGTGATGCGATCCTGCGGGAAGTTGTAGGTGCGGATCTTCTCCGCGCGGTCGGCTGTGCCCACCTGCGACTTGCGCGCGGAGGCCTGCTCGGCGTCCTGCTTCTGGCGTTCCATCTCGTAGATGCGGGCACGGAGGACGGCCTCCGCCTTCGCGCGGTTCTTGGCCTGCGATCGCTCGTCCTGGCACTGCACCACGATGCCCGTCGGGTTGTGCGTCATGCGCACCGCGGTGGCCACCTTGTTCACGTTCTGTCCGCCCGCGCCGCCCGAGTGGAAGATGTCGATGCGCACATCGTTCCAGTCGATGTCCACCTCGACCTCGTCGACCTCCGGCATCACGGCGACCGTGGCGGTCGAGGTGTGGATGCGGCCCTGCGTCTCGGTGGTGGGGACGCGCTGCACGCGGTGCACGCCGGACTCGTACTTCATGCGGGAGTAGGCGCCCTTGCCGTGGATCTCGAAGGTGATCTCGCGGAAGCCGCCGGCCTCGTTCACGCTCGTGTTCAGGAGCTCCGTCTTCCAGTTCCGGCGCTCCGCGTACCGCTGGTACATGCCGAAGAGGTCCGCCGCGAACAGCCCGGCCTCGTCGCCGCCTGTGCCCGCGCGGATCTCGATGATCACGTCGCGCTCATCGGCCGGATCGGTCGGCAGCAGCGCCAACTGCAGCTCGTGCTCGACGCGCAGCAGGTCGGCCTCCAGCCGGATCGCCTCCTCGCGCCCGAACTCGCGCATCTCCTCGTCCGCGTCGTGGCTCAGCGCCTGCGCGTCCGCGAGGTTCTCCTGCGACTGCCGGTACTCGCGGTACAGCGTGACCACCTGCTCGCTCTGGGCACGCTCGCGCGCGATCTCCTCGACGCGGCGGTGGTCCGCCAGCACCTCGGGGTCCGCGAGGAGCCGTTCCAGCTCCTCGAAGCGCGCTTCGATCTCGGCCAGTCGTTCGAACATGGGTACAGGTTACCAGCGAGGACGGTTAGACGTGGTCGGTATTCGCGGCGCCAATAATCCGGAGGACTTCGGCTCTCATCTCGGAGACGGGTATCCCAACGCCCAGACTGTCTTGAATGGCCCGTAGGAGCGGGACGAGCCCGATGGAGCCGGATAACGCCAAGTGTCGGCATTCGCGGAACGCTGCGAAGAACTCGTCTGGTGGAACTGGACTGGCCTTGATGACTTTGTAGATCGCATCGACCGTCGGCACCACCGCATCGGCGGGCAGTCGGTCAGTCGACCGAAGCACGTCCGCAAGGAATAGCGCAACGGTTCGCGAGTCGACGTCGGTAGCCACGGAGACGGTTTCAACCGTCTTGAGGGCTCCCGCCATGATTGCGACAGGGATTCGCCTGATGGCGAACGTTCGTAGGACTTCGGCCCGCTCCACTGGCCCCAACACCCCGCCGCTGCGGTAGTTCCCAATCTCGCGGAGTTGCTTCTCCATGTCCTTGTCCGGATCGCCCGATTCGGAGACTGCTATCGCAGCCTGCACGTAGATGGTCTCTGTCTTCGCCGCCAATCCTACGCTGGAAATGATTAGCGCAAGGAGTGAGAAGGCGAGCCACGCCGCCGCGAAGACGATGAACCGTCCAGGGGTCCAATCGACCGTAAGGACCGTTAAGAGGCCGGCGACCAACGCGAAAGACGCCTCACCGTAGCTCTTGGTGGCGGTGAAGACGACGAGCGAAGTGACGACGACGAGGATCGTAACGGTGGCTGTCGCGGTGGAGGAGTGACGGGCAAGCACCGCAATGAGCCCTGCGGCAAGCAGAGCCCCTACTACGATCGCGCCGGGGACGATGCTATTCGCGCTGCTTAGGGCCCCTCCAAGTGCGCGAGCGGAGGACCTCAGGGAGCCGTCGTTCGTGGTCGGCATGCTGCACCTTATGTGCCGGGGCGGTCGGTCAGCACGGCCGCCAACGACTCGATCTCCACCGTCCGCTGCTCGGTGCCCGCGGGGTCGTCGCCCCGCAGCGGCTTGAGCACCACCGTGCCCGCGGCGGCTTCGGCGTCGCCGGCGATGAGCGCGTAGCGCGCGCCGGAGGCGTCGGCGGCGCGCAGCGCGGCGCGCATCGAGCGGCCGGGGAGGCCGTTGCGCACCGAGACGCCCGCGTTGCGGAGCACGGCGGCGGCGCGTGCGGCTGCGCTGGCACCCTGCTCGCCGAGGGGGATGGTGATCACGTCCGGCGTGCTGTCCCCGGCCGCCCAGAGGCCGCGCTCGCGCATGTTGAGGGCGATGCGCTCGATGCCCGTGGCGAAGCCGACGGCGGGCGTCGGGGGGCCGCCGAGGACCTCGATCAGGCCGTCGTAGCGGCCGCCGGCGCCGATGGTGGACTGGCCGCCCGCGCCCGGCGGCTCCACCTCCCACACCGTGCGCGCGTAGTAGTCCAGGCCGCGCACGATGCGCGGGTCGATCTCGTACGCGATGCCGAGGTCGGAGAGGTGGCGCTGCACCGCCTCGAAGTGGGCGCGGTCCTCGGCGGACAGGTGATCGAGGATGCTCGGCGCGGTGAGCACCGCCTCGTGCTGCGCGTCCTCCTTGGAGTCGAGGATGCGCAGGATGTTCGTGTCGAAGCGACGGCGGGAGTCAACGGAGAGCGTCTTCAGGTACGGCAGGAAGTGCTGCTCCAGCACCTTGCCGAAGGCACGCCGCGTCTCCGCCGTGCCGATCGAGTTGATGCGCAGCGTCAGGCCGGTCAGCCCGAGCTCGCGGTAGAGCGCCAGCTGGAGGTCGATGAGCTCCGCGTCGGCGGCGGGGGAGTCCGTCCCGATCGCCTCGACGCCGAACTGCCACAGCTGGCGGTAGCGCCCGGCCTGCGGGCGGTCGTAGCGGAAGAACGGGCCGAAGTAGAAGAGCCGCACCGGCTGCGGGCGGCTGGCCATGCCGTGCTCGATGTACGCCCGGCAGACCGCCGCCGTGCCCTCCGGGCGCAGCGCGAGGGCGTCCCCGCCCCGGTCCTCGAAGAGGTAGACCTCCTTGCGTACGATGTCCGACTCGTCGCCGGCGGTGTGCAGGAAGACCGAGGCGTCCTCCACGATCGGCGTGGTGATCTGGCGGTAGTCGTACAGCCGGGCCACGCGCTCCGCGGTGTCGCGGATGTGGCGCCAGAGGCCGGCCTCCTCGGGCAGGGTGTCGTGCATGCCGCGCGGGGCACGGGGGGAAGGCATACGCGCGAGTCTACGGGGGGGCGCAGGCCCGGGCAACGCGGGCGGTAGGGCGCCGCCGGGGCGGGGTCGATGATCACCGCACGCCGTGGCACGGAGGAGCGGGGCATGGAAGCGGTGGTATACACTCGGGGCAGAATGGTCGTCGCGAAACCGCAGCCCGCTGGCGCCCGCGAGTTGCTCGAGGAGGCGGCCGGGTATCTCCCACCCGACCGCGTCGAGCAGGTGCAGCGCGCCCTCGAATTCGCCATCGAGAAGCACGAGGGCCAGGCGCGCCGCTCCGGCGAGCCGTACGTCACCCACCCGATCGCCGTCGCCCGCCTGTGCGCGGAGCTGCACATGGACGCGCCCACCCTGACGGCGGCGCTCCTCCACGACACGATCGAGGACTGCGGGGTCACCTCCGAGCAGATCCGCGGGAAGTTCGGCCCGGACGTGAGCCTGCTGGTGGAGGGCGCCACCAAGATCGAGCAGATGCCGGACGGCGCCCTGAACATCGAGCAGGCGGATGCTGAGACGCTGCGCAAGATGTTCCTGGCGATGGCCGAGGACGTGCGCGTCGTCATCGTGAAGATGGCCGACCGCCTGCACAACATGCGCACGCTGCAGCACCTGGGCACCGACCGCCAGCAGGCGATCGCGCGCGAGACGATGGACATCTACGCCCCGCTGGCCTCCCGGCTGGGCGTCTGGCAGTTCAAGTGGGAGCTGGAGGACCTCGCGTTCCGCTACCTGGAGCCCGAGCTGTACCACCGCGTGGCCAGCATGGTCGCCGCGCGCCGCAGCGAGCGCGAGCGCTACGTCCACCAGCTGGAGACGGAGCTGCGCGAGGTGCTGGAGGCCGCCGGCGTGAAGGCCGAGGTCACCAGCCGCGTCAAGCATCTCTACTCGATCGCCCAGAAGATGCAACGTTACGCGGCGCAGGGGCGGTCCTTCGACCAGATGCGCGACCTGCTGGCCTTGCGGGTCTTCGTGGACACGGTCGCCGACTGCTACAACGCCCTCGGCGTGGTCCACCAGCACTGGCGTCCGATCCCCGGGACGTTCGATGACTACATCGCCAGCCCCAGGGAGTCGCTGTACCAGTCGCTGCACACCTCGGTCCTCGGCCCCGCGATGCGGCCCTTCGAGGTGCAGATCCGCACCTACGAGATGCACCAGGTTGCGGAGTACGGCGTCGCCGCGCACTGGCAGTACAAGAGCGACACGGGCGGCAAGCGCGACAGCCAGTACGAGGAGCGCATGGCCTGGCTGCGCCACCTGCTGGAGTGGCAGCAGGACGTCTCCGGCACGGAGGACTTCCTGGAGTCCGTGCGCATGGACGTCTTCCGCGACCAGGTCTTCGTGCACACGCCGAAGGGTGCCGTGCGCGTCCTCCCCGCCGGGTCCACGCCCATCGACTTCGCGTTCCGCATCCACACCGATCTCGGCTACAACTGCGTCGGCGCGAAGGTCAACGGCAAGATGGTGCCGCTGAACACCGTGGTGAAGAACGGCGACGTGATCGAGATCATCCGCTCGCGGGTGCCGAAGGGGCCCTCGCGCGACTGGCTGATGCCCTCCCTCGGCTACCTTGGGTCGAACCACTCGCGCCAGAAGGTGCGGCAGTGGTTCCGCCGCGAGCACCGCGACGACAACGTGGACAAGGGCCGCGAGATGGTGGAGCGCGAGGTGCGCCGCCTGGGCCTCGATCGTGTTCCCGCCGACATCGCCAAGCAGCTCGGGCACGAGAGCAACCGCGACCTGTACGCCGCGCTCGGCTCGGGCGACCTCGGACTGCAGCGGCTGACCAACCGCCTGGCGGAGTACGGCCCCCAGCCCGAGGCGCCGAAGGTGGCCTCGGCGTACGTGGAGGTCCAGCGCGGCGCGCCGGGCGTGCGCGTCCTGGGCACCGCGGGGCTGCACGTTCAGCTGGCGAAGTGCTGCCGGCCGCTGCCCGGCGACCCGATCATGGGCTACGTGACGCGCGCGCGCGGCGTGACCGTGCACCGGGCCGACTGCCGCAGCGCGCACTGGGGCGGCGACGCCGCGCGGGTCGTCGAATGCGACTGGGGCCCCACGGGGTCGCTCTACAGCGCATCGGTAGAGGTGGTGGCGTGGGATCGCGTGGGGTTGCTGCGCGACCTCAGCACGATCATCGCGGGGGCGGGCGTGAACATGGTGGGCGTGCGCACCGTGGAGCATGACGACCGCACGACCACCGTGGAGCTGACGCTGGAGACCGAGGGCGGCGCGCAGTTCGCCCGCCTGCTCTCCCACCTGGATGGTGTGCGCGGCGTGATCTCGGTGCGGCGCTCGGGCAGCGCGGCGTGAAGGTCGCCGAGACATCCCGCCTGGCCCTGCGCCTGATCTCCCTCTCAGACCTGGAGAACCTCCACGGGCTGCTCTACGCCGATCCGGAGGTGGCGATCCCGTGGGTCGGGCACGTGCAGTCGCTGCAGGACCTCAGCAGCCCCAACGGCCTGCTCTCGCAGGTGGCGCGCGCCGCGGACGAGCCGGGCCTCCTGGTCGTGGAGCGGAACGCGGACTACGCGATGATCGGCGTCGCGGGGATCCTCCCGCTGCGCCGCGCCTCGGACTCCGCGCGGTTCGTGCCGGCGAACGCGCAGGATGTCGTCGGCACCGACCCCGGGCGGCGCGAGGGCGAGCTGGTGGTCGCGCTGGGGCGCGCGCACTGGAACCGCGGGTACGCCACGGAGGCCGGCATGGCCGCCATCGGGCTGGGCTTCAACTCATGGCGATTCGCGCGCATCATCGCCTCGGTCGGTCCGGCCAATGACCGCGCGATGAAGATGCTGCGCCGCCTCGGCTTCCGGATCGAGCCGAACGGTCGTGCCGATCCCCGGTCCGGCGCGAGCCTGCCCGGATCGCTGGGCTTCCTGGACGCGACCGCACGGCGATAGCAGTTCCGCGATCCGCCGGGAGGCGGGGAAACACCGAGCAGCACCGTGTCGGACGAAGAGGACGCGGCGAACGGAAGCCCGGCCCGCGTGCGCAGCGGCGCCCTGCGGGGCATCGAAGGCATCCCGGTTGACGTCGAGGTAGATATTGGCTCGGGGCTCCCTGCGTTCAACATCGTGGGCCTCCCCGACGCGGCGGTGCAGGAGGCGCGGGAACGCGTGCGGGCCGCGATCCGTAACGCCGGGTTCACCTTCCCGCTGCGCCGCATCACCGTGAACATGGCCCCCGCCGACGTCCGCAAGGAGGGGCCGATCTACGATCTGCCGATCGCGATCGCCGTCCTCGTGGCCTCCGGGCAAGTGCCGGATCGCTTCGGGGCGGATGTCGCGCTCTTCGGCGAGTTGTCGCTGGACGGGCGGCTCCGGCACGTCGCGGGCGTGCTTCCCTTTGTCGCCATGTGCCTCGCCGAGGGCATCGGGACCGTGGTCGTCCCCGCCGAGGACGTGCACGAGGCCTCCGTGGTCACCGGGGTCCGGATCCTCGGCATGGAATCCCTCGCCCAGGCCGCCGAGGACCCCTCGACGTGGGTGTGCGCGGCCCCGCCGGTGGCGCGCGCGCCCGCCCTGCCGGCGGTGCACGACCTGTCGACGGTGCAGGGGCAGGAGCACGTCAAGCGCGCCCTCGAGGTGGCCGCCGCTGGCGGACATAACGTGATGATGCAGGGCCCGCCGGGATCCGGGAAGACGCTGCTCGCCCGTGCCATCCCCGGTCTCCTCGCGCCGCTGACGCCGCCCGAGGCGGTCGAGGTGTCGAAGATCTACTCGGTCGCGGGGCTGCTGAACCGCGATCACCCGCTGCTGGGGGAGCGCCCGTTCCGGTCGCCGCACCACACCATCTCCCACGCCGGGCTGGTCGGCGGCGGCACGAACATCCGCCCCGGCGAGATCTCGCTGGCGCATCGCGGCGTGCTCTTCCTCGACGAGTTCCCCGAGTTCGGAGCGGCCGCGCTCGAGGCGCTGCGCGAACCGCTGGAGGCCGGCGCGATCACGATCTCCCGTGCGCGCGGGTCGGTCTCCTTCCCGGCGCGCTTCCTGCTGGTCGCCGCGATGAACCCTTGCCCGTGCGGCTACTACGGCGACTCGCTGCGCTCCTGCACCTGTCCGGACGGCGCGGTGTCGCGTTACCAGCGGCGCATCTCCGGGCCGTTGATGGATCGCCTCGACATCTTCGTGGAGGTTCCGCGCGTCGAGTACCGGGAGCTGACGGGCGAGGCGACGGGCGAGGCCTCGGCGGCGGTGCGGGCGCGCGTGACCGCCGCGCGCGAACGGCAGTCGGCGCGCCTGGCGGGCACGGCCGCCTTCACGAACTCCGAGATGGGCCCGCTGGAGGTGCGCAGGTTCTGCCAGGAGCCGCTCGTCCCGGCTGCGCAGCCGCTGCTGGCCGCCGCCATGGAGCAGCTGGGGCTCTCCGCGCGCGCGTTCCACCGCGTGCTGAAGGTGGCACGCACCATCGCGGACCTCGCGGATTCCGATGCCATCGAGACGGTGCACCTCGCCGAGGCGATCCAGTACCGGCGTCGGGGCGCGGACTAGCTCCGGGTCACGCGCCGAGCGCCGCGCGGAACCACTCGATGCGCCGCAGCAGCGCACCCGGTCCGCCGAGGATGCGCAGCGCGGCGGAGCCCGCGACAAGCTCCATGGACGGCAGGGGCGCCGGAAGCACGCCATCGCCGATGCCGAGCGCGCGCGTGAGGGCGATCGCGCTGACGAGGACATCGGACAGCGGGTCGCCACCCGTGCCGTGCGCCCCGATCGCCCGGGCGATCACCTCGGGGAGTCCCCACGCGAGGGCCACCCCACCACCGAACGAGGCGTGATCGGTCCCGAACTGCGAGGCCTCGGCCTCCATGATCGGCATGCCGCGCCGGGCCAGCCGGACCACGCGTGCGTAGCGGCGCGGGTGCCGCGCGGCGAGCACCAGCCGGCCGATGTCGTGCAGGATGCCGGTGGTGAACGCGACCGGCTGCACGCTCGCAAGCGAGGAGTCGACGGCGCAGAGCGCCTCGGCCAGCAGCGCGACCGCGAGCGTGTGCCGCCACAGGGTGTCGATGTCCAGCTCGGAACGTTCGAGTGCCGCGGTGGTCGTGTCGCGCAGCAGGGTCGCGAGGATGATCCCCCGGCTGTCCTCGACGCCGAGGCGCACGAGGGCGTCCGCCGCGCGCCGCACCTCGTCCACGGGCGAAGAGTACGCGGAGTTCGCCGCGTGCAGCAGGGTGGCGGTGAGCGCGGGATCGCCCTCGGCGATCGCGGCCACCTCGGCGAGCGAAACCTGGGGCTGGAGCAGCAGCGCCAGCGTGTGAGAGCGGGCCGCCGGCAGCGGCGGGAGCGCGTACATCGTGTCCATCGTGTCGAGGGTCATCGCGAGCCTCCCGGGCCAGCGGCCGGGAGGCGGGGCCGGCGGCGCTGTCCTGTCCTGATCCTCGGCGCGGCACGGGGTGCTCGCTGCCGCCGCGTTGACGGCGCGGTGACGGCGCGGTGAAGGTGTGCTGACGGATGCGCGCAGCGACCGCATGACGCGCGCGGGTGCGCCGGGGCATACTCCGCCCATGCCTCTCCCCGCCTCCCGGCTGCTCCCGTTTCGCATCGAGTTCGGTCCGCGCGCCGTGGATGACATGCGGCGGCGGATCGAGGAGTTCCGCTGGCCGCACCTCGGCTACGACAGCGGATGGGCGACCGGCACCAGCGACCGCGTGTTGCGCGATCTGGTACGAACGTGGGTGCGCGACTTCGACTGGTCACGCGTGCAGGCGGCGCTGAACGAGCGCGCCCACGTCCGCGGCGAGATCGAGGGCGAGGCGATGCACGCGATGGTCTCCGCGGGCCCCGCGGCCGAGCACCGCGTGCCGCTGCTGATGATCCACGGCTGGCCCAGCACGTTCGCCGACTTCCTCGACGTGGCGCATCTGCTCGGCCGCCCGGACGAGGCGGGACGGGCGTTCGATACCGTGGTGCCCTCGCTGCCCGGGTTCGGCTTCTCGGACGCGGCACGCTCGCCAGGGATGCACCCGGGCCGGATCGCGGAGCGGCTGCACGCCCTGATGCGGGCGCTGGGATACCGGCGCTACGGCGTGCATGGCGGCGACTGGGGCGCGATCATCGGCACCGCGCTCGCGCTGCAGCATCCGGAGGCGGTCATTGGCCTCCACCTCCACCATGCGCCCGGCCGGCCGGAGCCCGCCGGCGGGCCGCCGTTGTCGGACACCGAGCGGGCATACCTCGACGGTCTGCGGCAGTTCCGTGCTGAGGAGAGCGGGTACGTCGCGATCCAGGGCACGCGCCCGCAGAGCCTCGCCTACGCGCAGAACGACTCACCGGTGGGGCTGCTCGCGTGGATGCTGGAGAAGTACTGGGCGTGGAGCGACCACGGCGACGACCTGTGGACCGCGGTGGACCGTGACCGCGTGCTGACCAACGCCACGCTGTACTGGCTCACTGGCACGGCGCTCTCCGCGATGCGCATCTACTACGAACGCGCCCACGCCCGGGAGGCGTTCCTGGACGGCTTCGTGCAGGTCCCGACGGGGTTCATCCGCTTCCCACGCGACCCGTGGGGGGCGCCGCGCGAGCTGGTCGCCCGCTCCTATCACCTCGTGCGGTACGTGGAGGCGGAGCGCGGCGGCCACTTCGCGGCGATCGAGCAGCCTGCGGCGCTTGCGGGGGACGTGCGGGCGTTCTTCGCAGGCCTCGCCTGATGGCGTCGTGCCGCCGGGCGTCAATTGCGCCCCGTTCTGGCGCATCCGTACACTGAAGGCCGCGCCCTCGTAGCTCAGGGGATAGAGCACCGGCCTCCGGAGCCGGGTGCGCAGGTTCGAATCCTGCCGGGGGCACCATCGCGACCACCGACGAAGCGATTGGCGGGCGACCACGCGGGGCGCCACGGCCTGCCGCGTGGCACGGAGAGGACGAGCAGTGACGCAGGAGCGAAGACAGGACGAGCGCCGCCGGCGCCGCCTCGAACGCCAGCAGCAGAAGCGCCAGGGTCGCCCCCAGCGCACCGACGCACCGATCAGCGGCGTCGAGTTCGGCGGGATCATGGGCTGGGTCCAGCGCAACACCCGCTGGCTGTTCCTGGGCGTGATCCTGATGTTCGTCCTCAGCCTCGGCGCGTCGGCCTTCGTGCGCAACACCCCGCCGGTGCCCACGGCGACCCCCACGCCGATCTCCGTCTCCCCCACCCCGTCGCCGGCGGCTACCGCCTCCGCCACCCCGTCGGCCTCCCCCACGGCGACTCCGGACCCCTCGATCCAGCGCAAGTACACGGCGGCGCCCCCGCTGAACATCGACGTCACGAAGACGTACACGGCCGTCATCAAGATGAAGACGGGGGGCGAGGTGCGCCTCGAGCTGCTTCCCAAGGAGGCGCCGCAGGCCGTCAACAACTTCGTCTTCCTTGCGAAGAACCGCTTCTACGAGGGGCTTACCTTCCATCGCGTGCTCCCGGGCTTCGTGGCGCAGGGCGGCGACCCGCAGGGCACCGGCACCGGTGGGCCCGGGTACACTCTCCCCGCCGAGAAGAACACCGTGAAGTTCGATGCCGGGGTGATCTCGATGGCGAAGTCGCCCGCCGGGGTGAACGGCTCGCAGTTCTTCATCACGCTGGCGCCCACACCGTGGCTGCAGGACCAGTTCGCCGTCTTTGGACGGGTGACCCAGGGCATGGACGTGGTGCAGAAGATCACCCCGCGCAACCCGGATGAGCCGAACCAGCCCGCCGGCGACGTGATTTCCAGCATCCAGATCATCGAAGGGAACTAGCCGCATGGCCGCCCGGCAGTACGACGCACCCCCGCCCATGACCATCGACACCGACAAGCGCTACACGGCGATCGTGAAGACCGAGAAGGGCGACATCACGATCCGGCTGATGCCGGAGATCGCCCCGGTGACGGTCAACAACTTCGTGTTCCTCGCGCGCGAGGGGTTCTACGACGGTTGCACCTTCCACCGCGTCATCCCGGGCTTCGTCGCGCAGGGCGGGGACCCCACCGGCACCGGGCGAGGTGGTCCCGGATACCGCTTCCAGGACGAACTGACCCCGACGCCCTTCGAGCAGGGCGTGCTCGGGATGGCGAACGCCGGGCCCGGCACCAACGGGTCGCAGTTCTACATCATGCTGGACGCGGCGCCGCACCTGACCGGCCGCTACACGGCATTCGGCAAGATCGAGGCGGGCCTGGACAACGCCCTCGCGCTGCGCCACCGCGACCCGGAGTCCGACCGCGAGCCGGGCGATCGCATCCTCTCCGTGGAGATCATCGAGGGCTAACCCCGCCTCCGCACCCCCCGGCACGTTCAGAGCGAGCCCTCCACCGCCGATAGTCGTGGCGGAGGGTTCTCAGCATGCCTCATGCCGCTCAGCGTCTCCTTATCGTGTTCGACGAGGAGGGCGACCCGACCGCGCTCGTCCACCGCTACCTCGCCGCGGGGTACGAGGTGGAGACGGCACGCGGCGTCGGCGCGACCTGCACGATCCTGCGACAGCAGGAGTTCGCCGTCATGCTCGCGGACATGTCCGCCGCGGACGATGCCACACTGGCCGTCCTGCGCGCCGCCCGCCGCACGCGTCCCGCCCCGGCGGTGATCCTGCTCCTGCCCCGCGTCTCGCCGGACTCGCCGCTGGTCCTCGCGCTCGCGAGGCAGGTCGCCTACGTGTGCCTGCGCCACCCCCTCGACGAGCCGGAGCTCGACAGCCTGGTCGGGGCGGCATGCATCGCCGTGGGACGCGAGCGCCTGGAGGTGCGGCCGGCATCGGCGCTCCGGGGCGTGCGCGACATTGCTCGCTGGGAGCAGGCCCAGGAGGCGCTGGAGGACGCGCTGGTGGCGGTGGCGACACTGGGCCCGGGGGTCACGCAGGAGCAGGCCGCCGAGGCCGCCGGCGAGATCGCGCGGCGCCTCCAGGTCGAGCGCCACCCGAGCCTGGACGCGGTCGCGATGGAGGCCCTGGCGCGCGCGCTGCACGACTGGGCGACGCGCGCGTTGCCGGGACATCGTGCGGCGTGATGGCCGAGGAGGCGGCGCTCAGGCGTTCCGGCGCGCAGCAGCCTTGCGCTCGACGATCGCCATGATCGCGAACGACGGGATGAAGCACAGGAACGCAAGGAGAGAGGGGAGCAGCCAGCCGCCGATGAGCAGCAACAGTCCAATCGCGAGGGCGAAGGACATGCCCAGGATCGATCCGATCCGGGCGACGAGCACATAGGGGGGAAGTCCGTCTGGCATGTGGCTTGAAGGCATCGTAGCAAGGGCGCTGGAAGCGGGCAACGCGACGCATGGCTCGTGGCCGCTGCGTGTCTTCGTCCAGGCCTGGCGGCGGGGAGGCGTGGTTCGCACCGGGCTGATGCTCGTGTTCTGCGGACTGCTGCTCGCCGGTGTGCCGATGCCGTTCGACGGCATGCTGATCCCGATCGCGATGCTCTTCATTGGCGAGGCAGAACTGTCGCTCCACACGTCATCCTCCCGGCTGGTGCCACATCGCCTCATCCGTTGGCGGCTGCTGAACACGCTGCTCGCGGCGATCACGCTCACCCTCGTCACGGGGGAGGACTGGGTGGCGACGGCCGCGTTCGGGCTGTTCGTCGTGAGCTGCTCGGGCATCGTGGGTGGACGCGGACTGGCCCGCATCACGGTCATCGCGGGGGTCGCGAACATCGTGCTGCCGATGGCGATCCACTGGTGGATGCGCGTCCCCGTCTCCGCACCGGGCTCCAAGGCGCTGCTCATCTCGGGCGTGATCTTCCCTGCGGCGGCGTTGCTCCTGCACCTGCGCTCCCACAGGTTGCTCCTGGCCCAGCACCGCCTGAGCGAGACCGTCGCGGACCTCGAGGGTGCGCAGTCCAACCTCCGCGCATCCGAGCAGCGCCTCCAGCAGTGGAACGAACAGCTCAACGCCTCGATCGTGGCGCAGACGACGCAGCTCGAGGAGCGCAACCGCTACCTCTCGATCATCAACGCCGTCTCCTTCGCGCTTGCCGAGCCGATGGATGACTTCCGCTCGCTGGAGCGCGCGGCGCGGCTCATCGCGCGGCTCATGGGGGCGCGCGGGGCGCAGGCGTTCCAGCGCGCCGGGGTGGGCGACACCGCGCACCTCTTCGTCACGGTCGCGCCGGAGGACGTGCATGCGCCACGCCTCCCCGATGCGCTGCTGCGGCGCGTCGCCGAGACGGGCGCGCCCGTCATCTCCACCGCCACAGGCGAGGACGAGGCGGGGCTCCCGGATCTCGGCGAGCCCTACGCCGTGGTGCCAATCGTGGCCCGCGGCCAGGTCTGCGGCGCCTTCGCCATCCTCGGCACCGGCGGGATCGCCTGGGGTGACCAGGAGCGGCACCTGCTGCTGCTGGTGGGGCGCGAGATGGGCGTCGCGATGGAGAACATGCGCCTGTACCGCGAGGCGATCGAGCGCGTGGAGCGCGAGGAGACGGCCGCCGGCGCGGCACGCCTGCTGGACCTCCCCCAGCGGCGGGAGGAGGCAGTGCACCAGGCGCTCGATCTCGTCGGGCGAGCGCTGGGTGCGCACGACATTGCGCTGGTGACACTGGACGAGGCGCGCCGGTCGGCCACGCTGTACTCCGCGGTGCGCGCCATGCCGGAGGACGGCGACTGGCTACAGGCATTCCTGTCCTCCATCCCGGGGACCGTCGGCGACCGGCAGGAGGCGATCATCCTTGGCGCCGGCGGGGATGCGCCGTTGTCCGAGACGGTCGAGGGGTACGGGATCGGCACGGTCGCGCTGGTCCCCGTGATCTCGACGCGCGGATCCAGCGTGTTGCCGCGGCGTGACGCCGGCGGGAGGGCGGTCGAGCCGCTGGCCTTCCAGCGCACGCTCAGCGGCGTGATCGTTGTGGCGGCGGCGGCGGGGGTGCCGTGGCGTCCCGCAGCGACCGAGCTGGCCGCCCGCTTCGCGTACTCGCTCGCACGCCGCCTGGAGAGCGACGAGTTGGCCGCGCTCCAGCAGCAGCGCATCCGGGAGTTGAGCGGGCTGGCGGACGTGGCGCGGACGATGCAGTCCGGCGCCGACGTCGATCGGCTGTACGCCGGGTTCGCCCACGCCCTGACCGGGCTGCTTCAGTACGCGCGCCTGTACATCGCCCGCGTGGACGAGTACGGACTGCCCGGCGCCGCCCCCTCCTTCGCGCCCGATGGAGCGAGGGACGATCGTGCGCTCGGCGACGCGGACGTGGCCCACCGGTGGTTCGGGCTGCGCGCCGCCACATCCTGGCACGCCGGAATGGGCGCGCCGCCCTCGTTCGTGTCCGGCGGGGACGAGCGGTGGCTCGTCGTGCCGATGCGTCCGAAAGGGCAGGTCCTGGGCGTGGTGGCCTTCGCGGTCGCCGAGGATGTGTCAGGCGACCAGCTGCGGATCGTGGAGCAGGCCGTGGAGCAGCTGGCGCTCGCGCTGGACAGCGCGACGCTGTACCACCAGGCCACGGAACGCGCCTCGCACATCCAGGCGCTGAGCAACCTCGCGCGCATCGTCGCGTCGGTGGTCGACCTGCGCGAGGCGTTTGCGGCGTTCGCGGAGGAGGTGCGCTGGCTGATCCCCTTCGATCGTGCGGTGATGCTCCTGCTGGACGACTCCGAGGCGGAGGTCCAGCCCTACGCCACGTACCCGGAAGAGTCCCTGCGCACCGTCGCGTCGCCGCTGGTCGAGTCGATCGCGTGCGCGCCCATGGACGCGTCCGGGGCGGTCTTCCTGCGCCGATCGGACCCCGCGTACGCCGGTCTGGACTGGGACATCCTGGGACCGGACGTCGCCGAGGTCGCCGCGGTCCCGGTGCGCAACGGCGTCCGCACGGCGGCCATCTTCGCGCTCGTGCACACGACGCCCACAGCAGGCGCGCCCGACCTCAACGCGCTGGAGGAGGTCGCAGGTCTCCTCGGTGTCACGATCGAGCGCCTGCGACTGTACGAACGCGCAGAGCACAGCGCGAACCACGACCTGCTGACCGGGCTGCCCAACTACCGTTACCTGCAGGAGCGCCTGTACGACCTCCACGCCGGGATCTCCGCTCCGGGCGAGAGCTCAGTGCTGATGGTCGACATGGACGGGCTGAAGCTCTTCAACGACACCCTGGGCCACGAGGCCGGCGACCAGGTGATCCGCATCGTGGCGCGCGAACTGCGCTCGACGTGCCGTGCCGAGGATGTGGTGGCGCGCACCGGTGGCGACGAGTTCGTGGTGGTGATGGAGGGCGTCGGGCTGGCGGACGCCGCACACGTGGCGGAGCGGATCCACGCGGCGCTCCGGGAGGGGCACCTGGAGATCCCGGGCGCTCCCGCGCGCATCGGCGTGTCGATCGGCATCGCCACCGCGCCGCAGGACGCGCGGTCGGCGGGCGGCCTGCTGCATGCCGCGGACCAGGCGATGTACGGCGCGAAGTTCTCCGGCGGGCACCGCACGCGGCTGGCGCACGACCACGACGAAGACTCGCCCACGCGCAGCATCCCGCAGCGTGACACGCACATCGTGGAGACCCTCGTGCGCACGGCCATCGACGGCGCCACCGGTGAGGAGCGATCGCTGATCGTGATCGCGCAACGCTGGGTGGTGGGGGTGGTGGCGCACCTGGACGGCGGTGTGGAGGCGGCGCCGTGGGCGCGCATGATCGTGGCCGCAGAGGCGCTGTCCACCGTGGGCCACATGCGCCACGGGCCGGACCAGGAGATGGCGCGTTACTTCCTCGACCGCCTGCGCCGCGAGTGGTCGGGGCGCCGCGACGAGGTCGCGCTGGCGACACTGGAGCTCGCGCCGATGGCGGTGCGCCTCGCGCGCGCGCAGGCGCCGGCCAGCGACGCCAGTGGGCAGCTGCTCGCGCAGGCGGTGTCCGCGTTGCGACAGGAGCTGGGGGAGCGCGTCATCGACCTGCACGAGTCGCTGTTCGCGTTCGCGCTTGCGGACCGCCTGGATCGCCGCCGCGAGCGGGAGGCGGCGTGATCGCCGGGGGGAGAGAGTGGTGGGGATTGGTCGGGGTGCGCAGATTTGAACTGCGGACTTCTGCGTCCCAAACGCAGCGCTCTGCCAGGCTGAGCTACACCCCGGACTGACTTCGACGCTAGACGCGCACCGGCGCCGGCGTCAACCGCGCGCCGCATCGCGGTCGGCGCGTCAGTCGGCGCGCCGGGCGATACCGCGGATCTCGTCCAGGCTGTGGACCCCCTCGGCGCGGCACCATTCTTCGAGCTCGCGCAGGATGCGCCACGGGGCCTCGGGGTCGAGGAAGGTGGCGGTGCCGACCTGGATGGCGCTGGCCCCGGCCATGACGAACTCCACGGCGTCCAGCCCCGTCATGATGCCGCCGGAGCCCACGACGGGGATGTCGACCACGGACGACGAGAGGAAGACGTTGCGCACCGCGATCGGGCGCACTGCGGGCCCGGACAGGCCTCCGAAGCCGTTCGCGATCATCGGGCGGCGGCGCTGCACGTCGATGGCCATCGCGGGGATCGTGTTCGAGACAGTGATGGCGTGCGCACCGGCGCGGGCCACGGCCTCTGCGATGGGGCGGATGTCCGCGACGCTGGGCGTGAGCTTCACCAGGAACGGCAGGGAGGTCGCCCCCGCCACCTCGCGGACCACGGCCGCGGCGTGGTGCGCGTCCTGGCCGAACTCCAGGCCCCCCGCCTCCACGTTCGGGCAGGAGATGTTGACCTCGAGGCCCGTCACGCCGGGCACGCCGTCCAGGCGCGCCGCGAGCATGCCGTACTCCTCCAGGGTGTAGCCCATGATGTTGACGATCGCCGGCACCGACCAACGCGCCCACACCGGCGCGACGGTCGCGATCAGCGCGTTCACGCCCACGTTCTGGAAGCCGATGGCGTTGATCATCCCGGCCGGCGTCTCCACCGTGCGGGGGGTCGGATTGCCCCGGCGCGGCTGGATCGTCGTGCCCTTCGAGACGATGGCGCCGAGGGCGTCGAGGTCGAAGTGCTTGCCGATCTCGATCCCGTTGGAGAAGGTCCCGGACGCCGTCATCACCGGGTTGCGGAGACGCAATTCCAGCTTGTGGTACGGTGCGAGGTTGACGGACAGGTCCACGGTGCGTCCTCGACACCCGGCTCACGGACGGGCCGGGCGTGTTCGTCGTTGCGGTCGATGATACGCCGCGGCTCCGGGACGCGGCAGCCGGGGACGCAGAACGGCGCCCCGAAGGGCGCCGTTCCCGTCAGCTCGTGAGGCCGCGAGGCCTCCCGGCGCTAGAACTCGTCCGCGAGACCGACCTCCGCGACCTTCGAGGTGCGCATGGGGGCCCGGTTGGCGTCGTTCCGGAGCGTGTTCGTCTGCTCCCACATGACGGATTCGTTCGAGTTGGCGAACGCGCGTACGGCGCCACAGCGCTTGCACACGCCCTGGCTCTCGCGCCCGTTCGGGGACTCGATGCGCCAGTGGTGGACGCAGCCCTTCGCGGCAGGCTTCGCGGCCTGCTCCTGCGGCTGCTCGGTTTCGGTCGCCGTGCGACTCATCGTTCCATCCTTCTTCGCGGTGACGACACCCCGCAGTGTGTAGCCTGTCGTCGCCTCCGCTAGAACCCCGGGCGATCCCCTCGAATGCCCGGCACCGGTCCTACACGTCCGGCTGGTATCGGATCATCCGGCGTAACCGGATCATCGTCAACGTTCTTGTGCTAAATAAGTGCTAAACTTCGCTAATCTCTCCATCCGAGCCCGTCCGTGCGCTGATTTCGCGCAGGAGACGGAATCCGTATACTCGACTCAGCACACCTGTGGCGCTGCCGGCGAGTTACGGCGAGGTCAGGCGCTGGTTCAGCGCAACACCCTCGCATCCCCTTCAACGAATCTGAAGGGCAGGAAGTTCCCTCACTCGCCGCGCGCCATGCCAGACGTAAGGAATATTCACTTGGTTGACCAGAACGCGGTAATGGCCGCGTTGCAGACCGTCAACGATCCCGAATTGCACCGCTCCATCGTCTCCCTGGGCATGATCCAGAACCTCGACGTTGCCGGCGGGCGAGTCAGCTTCGACATCGTCCTCACCACCCCCGCTTGCCCCCTCCGCGCCACCATCGATACCGACGTCCGGGCGGCGCTGGCGGGCGTGCCCGGGGTGAGCGAGGTGGCCATCGGCTGGGGCGCGGACGTGCGTTCCGCCACCCGCGCGGACGGCCCGTCGCCCGTCCAGGGGGTTCGGAACGTGATCGCCATCGCATCCAACAAGGGGGGCGTGGGCAAGTCCAGCGTCGCCGTGAACCTCGCGGTGTCGCTCGCGCGCGCGGGCGCGCGGGTGGGTCTGCTGGACGCGGACATCACCGGCCCGAACATCCCCACGATGCTGGGAATCGAGGGCGGCGTGCTCGCGTCCGGGCAGGAGGGCCTGCACCCGATCGACGCCTACGGCGTGAGCGCCATCTCCATCGGCTTCGTGCTTCCGAAAGGCACGCCGGTGGTGTGGCGGGGCCCGATGATCGGCTCCGGCGTCCGCCAGTGCCTGCGGGACGTGGACTGGGGGGAACTGGACTACCTGATCGTGGACCTGCCCCCGGGCACCTCGGACGCCTCGATGACGCTGGCCCAGGAGGCCCTGATCGCCGGGGTGGTGATCGTCTCGAGCCCCTCGAAGGTGTCCGTCGAGGATGCCACGAAGGCGGTCGGGATGTTCGACCGCCTGGGCGTGCCGATCTTCGGCATCGTCGAGAACATGAGCGGCGACATCTTCGGGCGCGGGGGCGCCGCCGAGGCCGCCGAGGAGCTGGGCATCGAGTTCCTGGGCGAGCTGCCCCTCGATGCGGCGATCCGCGAGGGCGGCGACACGGGCGTGCCCGTGGTCGCGGGGCACCCGGACTCCGAGATCGCCCGTTCCTTCATCCACCTGGCCGAGCAGGTAGCCGCGCGCTGCTCGGTCCTCCAGTACGCCGGCGAAGCGGGGGCCGCGTGAGCTCACTGTTCGATGAATCCGATGAACTGATGGATGTGTCCGGCGACGGCGGCTCCGCTCCCCGGCCGCGCCGGGGCCTGACCGAGTCGATGATCGCCGGGCGCCGGCGCCCGGGCGATGCGCCGAAGCCCGCGCCCGCCGGCGAGGCCGCCGCGAAGCCTCCCGTCAGGCGCCGCCGCCCTGCGGCCGCGCCCGCGGCCCTGGCCGCGGAGCCTGTGACGCCGGCGAAGCCCGAGGCGGCCGCCGCCGCTCCCCTCCGCGTCCGGGCCCCGCGCGCACCTCGCGCGCCCCGCACCCGCCGTCCGGCGGAGGTCGCGCCCGAGCCGGTCGTCGAGGAGGAGGAGCCGCTGCCGTCCATCGCGGACGTGCTGGTCACCGACCTCGGCACGGAGCTGCTGCCCGCGCCGCCCCGGGAGCTCCCCCCCACGCCGGTGCCGGAGCCGCCCGCGGGCGAGGCGTCAGCGCTGGCCGGAGAGCTCGGTCGCCTGCGCGCGCTGGTGGAGCAGCAGCGCACCGTGCTCGCCGAGCTGCGGGCGGGGATGCTCACGCTGGGCCAGCAGGTCGACCGCAGCGGCTACCGGCCGCGCCTCGGCATCTTCGTGGACGTGCCCAACCTGATGTACGGCGTGGAGGGCGGCCGCCCGGTGCACATGGGGCGCCTCCTGAACATGCTGCGCGAGGGTCGGCAGCTCGTCCGCGCCACCGCGTACTCGCCGATCTCGGACGACCCGCGCGAGCCGATCGAGCAGCAGAAGTTCGTCGCGCCGTTCGTGCCGTACGACTACCGCATCGTGACGAAGTCGTTGAAGCGCTTCGCGGACGGGTCGATCAAGGGCAACTTCGACGTCGAGATGGCGATCGACATGGTGTCGATGGCTGACCGCGTCGATGTGATTGCGATCGTGTCCGGCGACGCCGACTTCGCGCGTGCCGTGGAGGCGGTGCAGAACCGCGGCGTGCGCGTGGAGGTGGTTGCCTTCGCGGGCAGCACCTCGCTGGAGATGCGCGCCCTCGCGGACCACTACCTGGAGCTCGGCACCGTGGTGGACCGCGTCACCTAGTCGCTCGCCGGTGCCGATCGGGAGTGCACCACCACCCCTGTCGAATTGAGGGATCTCATGGCGCGGTCACGGTTGCTTGACCTTGCGCGGCGAGCGTTGCCGTACTCCGTACGCTGGCGTATTCGCTGGGCGCGCCAGTTGCGACGCGACGGGGCTCCGGCGCAGGCCGCGCGCGATGTCTACGAGCGGGCGGGGCAGAACTACCTAGACCTCGTGGCTGACATGGGCGCGCACGTCTACGGGCAGGACAAGGCCGCGTACCTGCTGGGAATCCCGTTGGCACTGGACTCACGGGTGATCGTGGAGCTGGGTTCCGCGTTCTCCTTCTACGACCTCGGACACTCCTACGAGTGGTCGGTCGCGCAGCCGTCAGAGTCCGTCAGCACGCGGATCTTTCTCGCGGCAGCGCGGCTCATGGCCGTCCGCGGGGTCGAGTCGGTCGTCTACTCGGTCGACATCCGGGAGCCGATAGGGATGCGGCTGCGCCTCCCGGTGGACTTCGGCCTGGATCGCTATCATCGCCCGCAATTCGGGTCGGACTCCGTGGCATGGCTGGGAGCGTTCGAAGGGACGATCGATGTCCTGTTCTGCGACTCAAGGCACACGTACCGCCAGATCACCTCGGAACTCGATGCCGCGCTGCCGAAGCTCTCGGAACGGTGCGTGGTTATCGTCGACAACTGCTACACCACGACCGCCGAGGTGGGAGACCCCGAGCCCGGCGGGAAGTTCGCGGCGCTCCAGGCGTGGTCGGCGGCACACGCCGAGTTCCACCCGACGTGGACGAAGCGCGACATGCTGATCCTGACCCGCGGCTTCGCCCTCTAGCACTCCCGTCAGTCCCGCGAGTCGTCCGGGGGCGTCGACGTGGCCTCGTCCTCGTCGAACCAGGCGGGATGTCCGGGGGCGTCCGGTCCGCCGGGCGGCGGCCCACCCGCGAGCGCGTCGCCCGAGACGATCGCCGCGAGGAATGCGCCACCCGCCAGTCCCGCGCCCACGGCGAAGAGCCAGCCGAGGAGCGGTGGATCGGTGTCCATGAACCTCGCGGCGACGATGCCGGCCACGAGGCCGCCGATGACCATGACGTGATGCAGGCGCAGGGGCATGACGGTCCCCGTCAGGCGTATACGTCACGCAGGTCGAACATCGGTCCGTCGTGGCACACGAGCTTCACGCCGCCCTGCCGCGGGAAGACGGCGCAGGAGTAGCAGATGCCCATGCCGCACGCCATCCGCGCCTCCCACAGTCCCTGCACGGGCTTGCGCAGCCCCGAGTCGCGCAGCGCGCCGTAGAGCGCCTCGAACATCGGCTCGGGGCCGCAGGCGAAGGCCTGGTCGCACCACGGCAGCAGCCGCGCGAACGGCGCCGTCACGCGCCCCTGCTCGCCCAGGCCTCCGTCCTCCGTGGTCACGATGAGCTCCACGGAGGGGTGCAGCAGCTCCGCCGGGAAGATCTGGTCCGGCGTGCGCCCGCCGAGGATCATCGTCACCTCGCGTCCCTGCGCGACGAGCTCGTCGGCGAGCCAGACGAGGGGCGCGGAGCCGATGCCGCCGCCCACCAGGAGCATGCGCTCCACGCGCTCGCGCGGCTCGTACCCCCGTCCCAGCGGGCCGACCATGCGCACGCGGTCGCCCGCGTGACGGTCCGCCAGCCAGTGGGTGCCGCGCCCGACCACGTCGAACAGCAGCGCGAACTCAGCGCGGCGCTCGGTGGTGCGCAGGCGGTGGACGGAGAGCGCGCGGCCGAGGAGCGGGTCGGCGCCCTCGCCGGCGTACGCCATCACGAACTGCCCAGGGGTCGCGGCGGCGATCTCGGGCGGGGAGGCGAACCACAGGAGGTGGGTGTTGCCGTACGCGCGGATGCTGTCGATCACCTCGGCGTGGAATGACCTCACGATCGCACCTCCACATCCAGCATCGCACCGGCCTCGTCCAGCGAGCGCACCACGTGGGTCGCGCCCTCCGCGCGCAGCAGCGCCTCGTCGCGGTTCCCGGCGAGCGCGATCACGTGACGCAACCCCGCGGCGCGCGCGCAGCGGACGTCGAACTCGGTGTCGCCGACGAAGGCCGCGCGTTCCGGCGGCACGCCGAGGACGCGCAGCGCATACCACGCGGCCTCGGGCGCGGGCTTCGCGGCGGCCCCCGGCGTATCGCGCCCGACGACCACGCCGAAGCGCGACGACCAGCCCCGCACGTCCAGCACCAGGCGCGCGCCCTCCTCGACCTTGTTCGTGACGACGCCCATCGCGATCCCCGCCGCCGCGAGGCGCTCCAGGAGCGCACCGGCGCCCGGGTGCTCGGGAGTGCGCTGGATGTAGCCGTGGTGGTACAGGCGGAGGTACTCCCGGTTGATGCGCGCCGCGACGTCCAGGGGCGCGCCGAGTTCGTGCGCCAGCAGGTCCATGGGCGGACCGATCAGGGGTACCAGCCGCTGCACGTCGATCTCGTAGCCGAACTCGTGCAGGGCCGTCGACATCGCCTCGGCGATCGTCTGCAGCGAGTCGACGAGCGTGCCGTCGAGGTCGAAGAGCACCGCGTCAACGAGGCGCGCAGCGGCGCGTGCGGGCATCAGGCCGGCGCCCCGTCGCGGTACTCCACGAGCGGCTTGACCTGGTACGAATCGGGGACGGCCAGTGCCTCGATGGCCGCGCGCGCCGTGTCGATGGAGGTGAAGCACGGGATGCGCATCTCGGTGGCGGTGCGGCGGATGTGGAAGCCGTCTCGCTGCACCTCGGCGCGGCCGCCTTCGATGGTGTTGATCACCGCGCCGACGGTGCCCTCGCGGATGACGTCGACCACGTTCGGGTGGCCCTCGTTGAGGCGCTTCGTCACCATCTCCACCGGGATGCCGAGGCCACGGACCAGCGCCGCGGTGCCCTCGGTGGCGTAGAGGTGGCATCCCGCGGCGTGGAGCAGGCGGATCAGCGGCGTCGCCTCGGCCTTCGTCTGGTTCGAGAGCGAGAGCAGGAACGGCGTGCCGGGACGCACGTCCAGGTCGCTGGCGATCATCGCCTTGCGCACGGCCGCCTCGAAGGTGTGGTCGATGCCCATGACCTCGCCGGTGGATTTCATCTCCGGGCCGAGGAAGGTGTCCACGCCGATCAGCTTGGCCATGGAGAAGACGGGCGCCTTCACAGCGACCAGGTCGCGCTCCGGCCACAGCCCGGGCTCGTAGCCCTGCTCTTTCAGCGAGCGTCCGAGCATCACGTTCACCGCGAGCTGCACCATCGGCACGCCGGTGACCTTCGAGAGGAAGGGCACGGTGCGCGAGGATCGCGGGTTCACCTCGATCACGAAGACGCCGGGACCGTCCGGCTGCGCGCCCGGAGCGATCACGAACTGCACGTTCATCAGCCCGCGCACGCCGAGCGCGAACGCCATCCGCGTCGTGTAGTCGATGATCGCCGCGCGCTGGACCGGGGTGAGGCGCTGCGGCGGGTACACGGCCATCGAGTCGCCCGAGTGCACGCCCGCGCGCTCGATGTGCTCCATGATCCCGGGAATCAGCACGCTCTCGCCGTCGCAGATCGCGTCGACCTCCAGCTCGGGGCCATCGAGGTACTTGTCGATCAGCACCGCGCCGGTGTTCTCCGCGAGCGCCGCGCCGAAGTAGCGCACCAGCTCGTTCGCGTCCTGCACCACCTCCATCGCGCGCCCGCCGAGGACGTACGAGGGGCGCACGAGCACCGGGTAGCGGATGGCGGCGGCGGTGGTGAGGGCGTCATCCAGCGTGCGCACGGCGGCCCCGGGCGGCTGCGGGATGTCGAGGCCGGAGAGGATCGCCTCGAAGCGCCCGCGGTCCTCGGCGAGGTCGATGGTCTCCGCGGAGGATCCGGCGATCGGCAGGCCGGCGGTGTGCAGGGGGCGCGCCATGTTGATGGCGGTCTGCCCGCCGAACTGCACGATCGCCGGGGGGGCCTCGCCGCCGGCGGCCTCGTTCTCCAGGAGATCGCGCACGGACTCCTCGTCGAGGGGCTCGAAGTACAGGCGGTCCGAGGTGTCGAAGTCGGTGGACGCCGTCTCCGGGTTGGAGTTCGCGAGGATCGCCTCCACCCCGGCCTCCTGCAGCGCCCGCGCGGCGCGGACGGAGCAGTAGTCGAACTCGATGCCCTGGCCGATGCGGATCGGGCCGGATCCGACGACGAGCATGCGCGGCGCGCCGGAGGGGAGCGCCTCGTTCTCCTCCTCGTAGGTGGAGTAGAAGTACGGCGTCGCCGCGTCGAACTCCGCCGCGCAGGTGTCCACCATCTTGTACGCCGGGCGAATCCCCCACTCGTCGCGCAGCGCGCGCACCTGGTCCGGCAGGCGGTCCGCCAGCGTCGCGATGTCGCGGTCGCTGAAGCCCATCCGCTTCGCCTCGCGCAGCAGCGCGGGGGTGAGCTCCTCCGCCAGCAGCCGGCGCTCCACTGCGACGATGCGCGCGAAGCGTTCGAGGAACCACGGGTCGATGCCGCTCTCGCGCGCGATCTCGACGATCGGGCGGCCGCGCCGCACGGAGGCGAAGAGCGCCCAGATGCGCTCGTCGGTGGCGTCCAGCGGGGGGCAGGCGCCCCAGTCGGAGTGCTCCCACAGCAGGCTCCGCTGGCCGAACTCCAGCGAGCGGATGGCCTTCTGCAGCGCGCCCTCGAAGGTGCGGTCGATCGCCATCACCTCGCCGGTGGCCTTCATCTGCGTGCCCAGGTGGCGATCGCCGGCGCCAAACTTGTCGAACGGCCAGCGGGGGACCTTCACCACGGCGTAGTCCAGCGCCGGCTCGAACGCGGCGGTGGTGCGCTCCGTGACCGAATTCTGGATCTCGTGCAGCGACTTGCCGATGGCGATCTTCGCGGCGACGCGCGCGATCGGGTAACCGGTGGCCTTCGAGGCGAGCGCCGAGGACCGCGAGACGCGCGGGTTGACCTCGATCACGTGGTACGGCAGCGCGGTCGCGTCGTCCGAGCCGTCCCACGGGACGATGTCCGGGCGCGGCGCGAGCGCGAACTGGACGTTGCAGCCGCCCTCGATGCCGAGCGCGCGGATGATCTTGATCGCGCTGTTGCGCAGCATCTGGTGGTCACGGTCCGAGAGCGTCTGCGAGGGTGCCACGACGATGGAGTCGCCGGTGTGGACGCCCATCGGGTCCAGGTTCTCCATGTTGCAGATGATGACGCAGGTGTCGTTGGCGTCCCGCATCACCTCGTACTCAAGTTCCTTCCACCCGATGAGCGATTGCTCCACGAGCACCTGGTGGATCGGCGACGCCGCGAGGCCGCCCGTCATGATGTGCTCGAAGTCATCGAGGGTGTGCGCGATCCCGCCGCCCGTGCCGCCGAGGGTGTACGCGGGCCGGATCACGGCGGGCAGCCCGATCGTCTCCAGCGCGGCGCGCGCCTCCTCGAATGTCTCGACGATCGCGCTCTTCGGCGTCGGCTCGCCGATCTCAGTGAGCAGGTCGCGGAAGGCCTGGCGGTCCTCGGCGAGCCTGATCGTGCGGATGTTCGAGCCGAGCATCCGCACCCCGTAGCGATCGAGGACGCCCGCCTCGGCGAGATCCATCGCGAGGTTCAGGCCGGTCTGGCCGCCCAGCGTCGGGAGCAGGGCGTCCGGGCGTTCGCGGGCGATGATCCGCTCCACGACCTCCACGGTCAGCGGCTCGATGTACGTGACGTCGGCGACGCCCTCGTCCGTCATGATCGTCGCCGGGTTCGAGTTCACGAGGATGGAGCGGATGCCCTCCTCGCGCATGGCCCGGCACGCCTGGGTGCCGGCGTAGTCGAACTCAGCGGCCTGGCCGATCACGATCGGGCCGCTGCCGATGATCAGCACCGAGCGCGGCGGCGCGGGGCGCGCGGGGGCATCCCCCGTGGTGGCGGGCATGGGCGTCGGGGTGCTCAGCTCCGGTACCCTCCGCGCTGCGCTCCGCGCATCGGGACCTCGGCGAAGACGTCGAAGAAGGCGTAGTGGGTCTCGGGCCGCCGCGTGATCCGTCCGAGCATCAGGTGCGTCGGCGTGACTTCGCCCAGGTCGATCGTGCGATACGGGTCGATCGCCTGGATCACGGCGCCCTCGCTGGCGGTGCCGTCCAGGTACGCGATGTCGATCACCGGCTGGAACGTGTCGCCTGCGGGCGTCATCGCCGGGTCGGCCGCGAGCATCTGCCGCGCGCGATCGAGGCCCGCCGCCGCGGCCGCGCGCGCCTCGCGGTAGAGCCCACCGTCCTCCACGTGCAGCACCACGCGGCTGTCGTCCGTCAGCTCCAGCCCGCGCAGGTGCACCGGGCGCTCCGTGATCTCGCGCAGGTTCGGCGCGGTCCTCGGGTAGTACGTCTCCACGGTGATCGAGCTCAGGTCATCGGGCCCCACGAAGCCCAGCCGCAGCCACGTGGCGTACAGCCACGAGACCGGCGGGACCTCCACGCCGCGGAGCGCGCCGAGCTCGAGGCGGAGCGGCTCCAGCGGGGCGAACCGCTCCGGGTAGTCGCGGCCAAAGGGCTGCAGGAACTCGATCGCCGGCTTCCAGCCCAGCGACTGCTCTGCCCATCGCTCCCAGTAGCCGCGCGTGGGCGGCATCATCGATGTCATGCGGGTTCCCTTTCGCTCCGGCGCCCTACGATGTCACACCCCCTGCGGACGCCGGCGTGGCACCCCGGACGTTCGCGAGGAAGCGATCGAAGAGGAACTCCGTGTCGTTCGGTCCGGGCGAGGCCTCCGAGTGGTACTGGATGGTGAACACCGGCTCGGTGGCGTGCTCCAGGCCCTCCACGGTGGCGTCGTTCAGATGCAGCTGGCTCACGCGGACGTCGGCCTGCAGGCCATCACCGTCCACCGCGAAGCCGTGGTTCTGCGCGGTGATGTACACGCGCCCGGTGACCTCGTCGCGCACCGGGTGATTCGCGCCGCGGTGGCCGAACTTCAGCTTGTACGTGGACGCGCCGAAGACGCGTCCGATGACCTGGTGCCCCAGGCAGATGCCCATGATCGGCGCGCGTCCCACCAGCCCGCGGGCTGTGGTGACGACGTGATCGAGGAGCATCGGATCGCCCGGACCGGGCGAGATGAGGACGCCATCCGGCTTCATGGAGAGGATCATCTCGGCGTTCGTGGTGTGGGGGACCGCGGTGATCGTGCACCCGCGCTGGCGCAGCAGGCGCATGATGTTGCGCTTCACGCCGAGGTCCAGCACGACGACGTGCGGCGCCGGTCCGCCAGCGGGCGAGGGGCCCAGCGGCACGGCGGGGTCCTCGAAGTCGTATACAGACGCGGTGGAGACCTCGGACACGTAGTCGAGGCCCGCGTAGTCGGGCTCGCGGTGGAGGCGGGCGAGCGCCTCGGCGGGGGTCTCGTCGCGGGTGATCGTGCCCATGACCACCCCGCGCGAGCGGAGGTGGCGCGTGATCGCGCGCGTGTCCACCTCGGCGATCCCGGGGATGCCGCGGCGCTCGAGGAAGGCGCTCAGCGTCTCGGCAGAGCGCCAGTGGGAGGGGAGATCGGTCATCTCGCGGACCACGAAGCCGCGCACCTGCAGCTCGGCGCTCTCGTTCGAGAATTCGTTTGTGCCGTAGTTGCCCTGTAGCGGGTACGTCATCGTCAGGATCTGGCCGCGGTAGGACGGGTCGGTGAGGGCCTCCTGGTAGCCCATCATCGAGGTGTTGAAGACCACCTCGCCGGTCGCGTGGCCACGCGCGCCCACGCCCACGCCCTCGAAGACGCGGCCGTCGGCCAGCACCAGCCATGCGGGCGGGCGCGTCCGCCCGCCGTCCTGCGGTCTCGTCACAGGGCCACCACCCGATCCGTTTCGTGCACGAGGCGTCCACCGAAGATCGTGGCGACGACCCGTCCGCGCAACTGCCGGCCGCCGAGGGGCGTGTTCTTCCCCTTCGAGGCGAACGTACTCGGGTCCACGGTCCACTCCGCGTTCGGGTCGAGCAGCGCGACGTCGCCGAGCGCGCCGGGAGCGAGCGTGCCAATGCCCTCGAGCCCCGGGCGGGCGTCGAGGCCCCACGCGCGGGCGGGCCCGATGGTGAGCCGCTCCACGAGCGCGGGCAGCGAGAGCCGGCCGTCGTGGACGAGCCGCATGCACAGCCCGAACGAGGTTTCGAGCATCGTCAGCCCCGGCGAGGCGATGTCGAACTCGATCTCCTTGTCGCCCACGGAGTGCGGGGCGTGGTCGGTGGCGATGCAGTCGATCACCCCGTCGCGCAGCGCGATCGCGAGGGCGGCGAGGTCGGCCTCCTCGCGCAGGGGCGGGTTGACCTTCGCGTTGGTCTGGTAGTGCGCCGTGCGGTAGTCGGCGGTGAACGCGACCTCCTCGTGGGTGAGCGTGAGGTGGTGCGGCGTGACCTCCGCGGTGACGCGCGCGCCGCGTGCCCGCGCGGCGGCGATCAGCGCCACGGAGCCGGCGGTGGAGACGTGGCAGATGTGCAGGTGTGCGCCGGCGAGCTCCGCGAGCGCGATGTCGCGCGCGACGAACGTCTCCTCGGCGCTGGCCGGGCGGCCGCGCAGGCCGAGGCGTGTCGCGACCCAGCCCTCGTGCATCTGGCCGTCACGCACGAGCGCGGGGTCCTCGCAGTGCTGCGCCACGGGCAGCCCGAAGCGGGTGGAGTACTCGAGCGCGTGGCGCATGAGGCTGGGGTCGGCAACCGCGTCGCCGTCGTCGGAGAGCGCGACGACGCCCGCGGACGCGAGCTCGCCGGCCGGCGCGAGCTCCTTGCCGGCACGGCCCCGCGTGATGGTGCCGATGGGCAGGACGCGCACGACCGCGGAGTTCTCCGCCTCGCGCAGCACGGATTCCACCGCGGCGCGACTGTCCAGCGGGGGCTGCGTGTTCGGCATCGCGCACACGGTGGTGTAGCCGCCCCGGGCGGCCGCGAGGGTGCCTGTGGCGATCGTCTCCTTGTGCTCGAATCCCGGCTCGCGCAGGTGCGTGTGCAGGTCGATGAATCCCGGCGTGACGATCAGCCCCGTGGCGTCGATGCGCTCCGCCTCGACGACCATGTCGCCCTCGTTGGGGCCGACGCGCGCGATGCGTCCGTCGACGATCACCACGTCGGCGATGCCGTCGCGGCCGAGGGCGGGGTCGATCACCCGTCCGTTGTGGATCGCGAGCGTCGTCACGAGCGAATCTCCCCTCCGGGCATGCCGCCCGGTGCGCCGCCCGGTGATTCCGTGCGTCCCGAAAGCAGGTAGAGCAGCGCCATGCGCACGGCGACGCCGTTGGTCACCTGCTCCTCGATGATCGAGTTGCGCCCGGCCGCCACGGTCCCGGCAATCTCGATGCCCTCGTTCTTGGGACCGGGGTGCATCAGCAGGTGGTTGGGCTTCGCGCGTGCCAGGCGCTCCTGCGTGACCTGGTAGAGCTGCGAATACTCGTGCAGCGAGGGCAGCAGTCCGCTGTCCTGCCGCTCGCTCTGCAGGCGCAGCGCCATCACCACGTCCGCGCCGTCCAGCGCGCGGTCGATGTCCGTCTCGATGGTCACGGGGGGCATCGCGGACTCCGCGTGCGCGGGGCGATCGGAGGCTCGCAGCCCTCGAGGCAGCAGGGTGGGCGGGCCGCACACGACCACGTCCGCGCCCATCGCCGCGAGGCCCCACATGTCGGAGCGCGCGACGCGAGAGTGCGAAATGTCGCCGACCATGACCACGCGCTTGCCTCGCAGGTCGCCGACGCGGGAACGCATGGTGTAGAGGTCCAGCAGCGCCTGCGTGGGGTGCGCGTGCGCGCCGTCGCCGGCGTTGATGATCGAGGCGTCCGTGTGCTCCGCGGCGAGGTACGGCGCGCCCGACATCGAGTGCCGCATGATGATCGCATCCGTGCGCATGGCGCGGAGCGTGCGCACCGTGTCGATCAGCGACTCGCCCTTCGTCACGGACGAGGTGCTGGCGGTCACGGAGAGGACGTCCGCGCCCAGCACCTTGCCCGCGAGCTCGAACGAGGCGCGCGTGCGCGTGGAGGGCTCGAAGAACAGGTTGACGATCGTGTACCCGCGCAGCGCCGGAACGCGCGCGATGCGGCGGTCCAGCACCTCGCGCATGCGATCCGCCAGCGCGAGCACGATCTCGATCTCGGCGACCGAGAAGTCGTCCAGGTCGAGGATGTCCTGGTGGTTCCACCCGGTGCCGGACGTGCTGGAGGTGCCGGGAGCGCCGGTGGCAATGCGGGTCAGCTCGGCGGTCATATCGCGACCTTTCCGGGGACGACCACCACGCAGTCGCGGCCGTCCACTTCCTGCAGCAGCACGCGGACATCGTCCGTGCGCGAGGTGGGAATGTTCTTCCCGACCATGTCCGCGCGGATGGGGAGCTCCCGGTGCCCGCGGTCCACGAGGACCGCGAGGCGAATGGCGCGCGGGCGCCCGAAGTCGTTCAGCGCGTCCATGGCGGCGCGGACCGTGCGCCCGGTGAAGAGCACGTCGTCCACCAGCACGACCACGCGGCCGTCGATGTCGGGCAGCTGCGTCGGCCGGGGGGTGGACGCGAAGCCCCGCCGGCTCAGGTCGTCACGGTGCAGGGTGATGTCCAGCGTGCCCATGGCGGGACGCTGCCCCTCGAACTGCTCGATCTCGCGGGCGAGGCGCTGCGCCAGCACCGCGCCCCCGGTCTCGATGCCGACGAGCACCAGCCCCTCGACGCCCTGCGTCGCCTCGACGATCTCGTGGGCCAGGCGGCGGAGGGTGCGGTGCAGGGCCTCGCCGTCCAGGACGGGTGCGTTCGTCATGCGCGACCCTCCGGGGCTCGCAGGCGGGCGCGGACGAGGCCCGCGGCGGGGCCGGCGGCACAAAAAAACCTCCCGCATGACCGGGAGGAGAGATCGGGGGTGCCAGGGGTCGCGTGGAGGTCGAAGCCGTGCCAGGCGGGGTTCATCGGCGTTCCTTTCCGGCCTCGCGGGACCGGCTTAAAGAAAACGCTGGGGCGTTTCCATCAGGATAGCACCGGGCCGCCTCCGGGCAACCCGCCCGCCAGACGGCGCGATGAGGGCGCCCCGAGCCAGGTGACGACAGCCTAGGAGGAGGCCCCTCCGTCGTTGCGCTGCTCGCGGAGGAAGCGCTCCAGCTCGTTGACCATGGACTCGGCGTCGGGGAGCTCTTCCGGTTGCTCCAGCTCGAACTCGGGCTCCTCCTCCTCGTCCTCGTCGAGCTGCTCGGCGACGCGGCGCGCGTACGCGGCGACCTCCGGGTTGCCCTCGATGTCAGACGCGACCTGCGCCTCGAACCGCGCGGCGAAGACCTCGAGGTCGTGGAGCGTGAGTTGGAAGTCGAAGGCGCGGTTGAGCCGCTCAAGGATCGCGAGCGTGCCCTTCGGGTTCGGGGTGCGCTGGACATAAAACGGCATGTTGGCCCACAGCGAGCCCGCCGGGATGTCCACGTCGCGGGCCATCTGGTTGATGACGCCCACGATCCCCGTGGGGCCCTGGTAGGTGGACCGCGTGCGCGGGTCGACCTCCAGGCTGCGGGCGAGCTCGTCCTCGGTGGCCGAGCCGTTGACGCGCACCGGACGCGTGTGGCTGACCTCAGCCAGGAGCGCGCCCAGCGTCAGGATCCCCGACACTTCGAAGGTGGCGCAGATCTCGAGGATTGCGCCCACGTAGGCGTGCCACGCCAGGTGGGGCTCCGTGCCGGCGAGCAGGATGACATCGCGGTCGAGGTTGTCGAGGCGCTTCGCGGAGATCACGTTGGCAGGCCAGTCGATGACCCGCTCGCCGCGCTCCAGGCGCACCTTGGGGCGGGCCTGCGTGAAGTCGTAGAAGTTCTCGGGGTCGATGTTGGCGATCGTCTCGGCGCGCCAGCGGCGGTGCATGAAGCGCACGGCGGCGCTCGCCGCCTCGCCGGCGTCGTTCCAGCCGGTGAATGCCGCGATCAGCAGCGGCCGGCGGAGTGGGGGTGTGCGCAGGATCTCAAGGTCGCTCACCACGTCAGGATATCCCTTAGCGTCCAGCAGCGGTGCGCGCGTCGCAGCATCACCAGGAACCTCGCACGCCCGATCCGTCGCGGAGAGAGCGCGGAGATAGGGGGAACTCCCGAGGCCGGGTCCGCGCACGGTCGGCCATGCTGAACGTGGCTCGAGAGTGAGGCGTCATGCCGCGCGTGTTGATCGTCGACAACGAGGGACCGATCCGGACCATGCTCGCGGATGTGCTGCGCGGGTCGGGGTACAACGTCTCCGTCGCGCGCTCTGGCTTCGAGGCGATCGAGATCGCGCTGGCCGTGGTCCCGGACGTCGTGATGCTGGACGTCAACATGCCCGGCTTCGATGGCTGGGCCACCCTCGAGCACCTCCGAGCCGCGCGCCCCGAGACCCGGGTGCTGATGATGAGCGGATCCGACCACGCGGCGCAGGCAATGGCCCGCGGCGCGGTGGCCTTCCTCGACAAGCCGTACTTCCCCGCCGACGTGCTCCGCGTGGTTGCCCACGCCCTGGACGAGCAGCCGGACCGACCCTCTCGCAGCGCCGCGTAGCCCCCGCGGGCGGCTGCCCGCGCCCCGGGCTACACTCCGGCCGGGTCTCCTCCCCGCTGCGGTGATCGGTGATGCGGGTGCTGCTGCCGTTCTCTCGTCGTGCGCGCGTCTTCGTCGCAGCCCTCGCGCTCGATGCCCTCTTCGGCGATCCCCCGACGGCCGCGCACCCCGTGGGGTGGATCGGTTCCGCCGCGAGGATCATCGAGTCGCATGCCCCCGAGCACCCCGGCGCGCGCCGGCGGTACGGGTGGTGCGCGGCGATCGCGCTCCCGCTGGCGGCCGCGGCGGCGGGCGGAGCCGCCCGCGGCGCGTGGCTCGAGGCGCTGGCGTTGGACGCCACGTTCGCGCTGCGGACGCTGCTGGGTCGCGCCGAGGAGGTGCGGCGCTCGCTGGAGCAGGACGACCTGGACGGCGCGCGGCGGCTCCTGCGCACCCACCTGGTGAGCCGGGACACGGACGATCTCGGGGCGTCCGAGGTCGCCGGCGCGGTGATCGAGTCCGTGGCGGAGAACCTCGGCGACAGCGTGATCGCGCCATGGCTGGCCTACGCGGCACTCGGCGTGCCCGGGGCGCTCGCCTACCGCGCGATCAACACCCTCGATGCGATGTGGGGGTACCGGACGGAGCGCTACGTCGACCTCGGCCGGGGTGCCGCGCGCGTGGACGATGCGGCGAACCTGGTGCCGGCCCGCGCGACGGCGCTCGCGATCGTCGTCGCGGCGGCGCTGACCGGCGAGGACGCGCGCGGATCGATCGCCACGTGGCGCCGCGACGCCCGTCGCACCGCCAGTCCGAACGCGGGCCAGCCGATGTCGGCGATGGCGGGAGCGCTCGGCGTGTCGCTCGTGAAGCGCGAGGCGTACATCCTCGGTGCACGCGGGCGACGGCCCGGCACGGGCGACATCGCGCGCGCAACGCGGCTCGCCCGCGTCGCCGCCTGCGTCGCCGCGGCGGCCGTGGTCGCGGCGCTCGCCCGGAGCGGTCGCGGCGCCGGAGGCGCGGGGTGACGCGCCCGGAGGCGGGGAGCGCGGGTGGCCCCGGTGCGCACGAGGTCATGCACGGCGGCCTCGGTGAGCGCGAGCGCGAACTCGCCGCGGCGGCCGGCGTGGAGGTCGTGGATCTCTCGGCGAACCTGCACCCGGACGGGCCACCCGCCGAGGTGCTCGATGCCCTGCGCAACGCCGACATCGGGCGGTACCCCCCGGTGGATGCAGGACCGCTGCGCGACGCCATCGCCGCGCTGCACCGCGTGCCGCCGGAATGCGTGATCGTGACGCCGGGGGCGTCCGCCGCGATCTACCTCGCGCTGGCGGCGCTGGTGGCGCCGCGCGACCGATGCGCCACCGTTCTCCCCACGTTCGGCGAGTACGAGCGCGCCATCGTCGCGGCCGGGGGCGCCGTCGTTCGCCACGTCGCGTCGCCGCCCGCGTTCGACCTCGCCGCCGCGCTCGACGGCGCGCGAGGCGAGGTCGAGGTGGCCGTGCTGTGCCATCCCAACAACCCGACGGGCCTTGCCGCGCGCCGCGAGGACGTCGAGCGGCTGCTGGCGTGGACGCGGTACCTGCTGATCGACGCCGCCTACGAGCCGCTCGCCGAGCGGGGGGGGGCGGGCGCGTGGGAGGCCGCCGGCCTCGTGCGCGAGGGCGCGCCGGTCGTCGTGGTGCATTCGCTGACCAAGCTCTTCGCGATGCCGGGGATCCGCCTGGGCTACGCCATCGCGCCGCCTTCGATCGCGGCGATGCTGCGCGGGCGGCAGGCGCCGTGGCCGATCGGCAGCGCGGACATGGCCGCCGGGCTGAGGGCCGTCGCCGGGATCGAGACGCGCCTCTCGACGCTGCCGGCGCTGCACGACCGCCGGCGGCGGCTGGAGCGCGCGCTCGCAGAGCACGGCATCCGGACGACGGCGTCCACGACGAACTTCGTGCTGGCCGAGGTCGGCGATGCGCCCGCGTTCCGCTCGGCGTTGCTGGCGCGGGGGTTCGCTGTGCGCGACGCCACCTCGTTCGGGCTCCCCGCATGGGTGCGCATCGCCGTGCCCTCGGAGGCGGTGATGGCGCCTCTCGTGCAGGCGATCGCGGCGACGCTGGTGGGGGCGCGCTAGATCAGGCCGGCGGCCGCCGCCGCGAGAACGAGGATCGCGAGCGCGACGCGATACCAGATGAACACGTTGAGCGACCGGCTCTGGACGTACCTCAGCAGCACGCGGATCACCAGCATGCCCGCGGCCGCCGCGGTCATCGCTCCCGCGGCGAGCGGCCCCCAGGCGATCGGCTCGTGGTTGACCAGCGCACCGCTCAGCGTCAGCACCGCGGCGCCCGCAACTGCCGGTGCCGAGAGCATGAACGAGAAGCGCGCGGCCGCGGGGCGATCGAACCCCAGCGCTCGGGCGGCCGCGATCGTGATCCCCGAACGCGAGGTGCCGGGGATCAGCGCGACCGCCTGCGCGAGGCCGATCGTGAGCGCGCGTTCCGGGGTGACGTCCCGGTCCTGCAGGTGCTGCGCGCCCACGTGGTCGGCGAGCCAGATCACGCCCGAGAACACGAGCAGCGACACGGCGACGGACTCGGGAGCCCGAAAGAAGCCCTCCACGGTGTCCTTCACCAGCACACCGGCGATCACGGCGGGCACGGTCCCGAGCGCGATCCACAGTCCGAGCCTCGAGGGGGCCGACCAGCGGTGGATGTGCGCGCGGTGTCGCGGGAGGTCGTGCACGAGCGCGACGGCGATCGCCGCCCATTCGCGCCAGAAGTACACGAGCACCGCGAGCAGCGTCCCGAGGTGCAGACCGACGTCGAAGGTCAGCGAGGAGACCTGGTCGCCGATCAGCTTCGGAGCGAGCACCAGGTGACCGGAGGAGGAGATGGGGAGGAACTCCGTGAGCGCCTGCAACAGCCCGAGGGCGATCGCTCGCAGGTAGTCGGCGACGGTCGTATCCATCGGGCCAGCCTACGCCACGCTACCCCGTGGGCAAGGAGCGGATCGGAGCGACATAACGTCCCGCGCGGACCAGCGGGACCGGCGCGCACGGTTCGAGGGCGGCGGCACCCCTGAACGCGGGTGACTGCCGATGCGGCGCGGGCCCGGGTGCCGGAGGATCGCGGGGGTTGCGAAACACTCGGACGACGGAGAGGCGGCGCGCATGACCATTCGAGGGCGGATCGCCATGCTGGCTGCACTCGTGCTGTGCGGCGGCGTGCTCGCTGCCGGCATCGCGCCGCGCGCGTCGGCGCAGGCTGCGCTGCCGTACGTCGCGTACGGCTCCGGGCTGAAGGCGGGGCAGGTCGTCGAGGCACTCGTCGGGGCCACCCCGGTCGGGCGCGCCACGGCGGACCGGGCCGGGCGCTGGAAGATCCAGATCGAGCCCGGCAGCGCCAGCAACGGCGACGTCGTCACCTTCACCCTCGACGGCGCGTCCACGGGCAAGAGCATCGAGTTCCAGGGCGGGCACTTCCCGCTGCCGCCGGGCCTCGCGCTCGCCGGTTCTGCGGGCGCCGCGAAGCCAGCGGCCACCGCGACTCCGAGGCCTGCGACCACCGCAACCCCGAGGCCGCGTCCCACGCCGACGCCGAAGGCGGCGTGCACGCTCGCCGGCCGACCGATCGCGTGCGCCCCGGCCGCGAAGACGGCCACAGCGCGGCGTTAGCGCACCAGCGTCACGGCGGCGGCCCTCGAGAAGCCGCCGGCGAACCGCGTGCGGAAGGCGTCGTTCACGAACGCCGGACCGCCGATCACCAGCAGCTGGTACCCGCCGTTCGCGTCCTGCGCCCACACGCCCGTCGCCTCGGCTGCGCGCGCGGCCGCCTCGAGCTGCGCGACGGTGCCCCCGTTGTAGACGGCCAGCGCGAGGCCGATCGTCCCGAACGTCGGCGTCGCGGCGAATGTCCCCGCCGCGCCGGGCGCGGGCGGCAACGGCGCCGTCGCGCTGGTGCGCACAGACACCGTGGCGGTCGCGCTCTGCGCCGTCGCGCTGACGGCGACGACCTGGAAGGCCAGCGTTGATCCGATGGTCCCGGGCGCGACGAACGAGGCCACGGACCCGTTCGCCGTGAGCGGCACGGTCGGCCCGGAGGTCTGCCGCCAGGCGAACGACAGCGGCGTGCCCCCGGTCACCGTCGCGGTCAGCGTGCCGGCGGTCCCGGGGCGGACCTGCAGGTCCGGTCCCAGGTCGACGCTCATCGCCGGCGTGTTCGTGGAGAGGAAGGTCGTCCCGGCGTAGGCGTCCGCGCTGGCGGTGGCCGGCAACGCGACGCCCTCGAGGGCGTATGCGCCGGCGAAGGGGACGGGCGCCCTCAGGCGATCGCTGAGCGCCATGTGGATGTGGGCCAGTCCGTTGTTGTTGGCCTGCCCGGGCGGCGCGACGGTCCCGACGCCCTGCCCGCGCGTCACCGTCTTGCCCCGGATGCCGGCGACCGGGAAGAGGTGGCACATGAGCACGGTGGTGCTCTGCGCGTCGACGATCGAGAGGCAGCTGGCGTCCGCGTACTGCACGCGCCCATCGAATGGCGCGAGGACCTGTGTGCCCTCCGTGGGCGCATCCGTCCTCACGATATCGATGGCGTACGGGTCGTTCTTGTCGGCGACGGAGTGAGTGGCGGTGTTGTAGCCCGAGGCGACCTGCCACTGCGATCCCGCCGCGGCTGGGATCGCGAGCGGCCCGGCGGCCGACGCCCCGGGGGCCTTTCCGGGGAGGAGCACCGCCAGCAGCGCGAGACAGGATGGGAGCAGGACGGACACGCTTCGCCGCAACGTCGCCTCCGGCGCTTCACTTCGTGCGTGCCGCCACCTCCAACAACGTGCGCACGGACGCGTTCGTTCGGCGGGCCGTGCGCCGGGGTCACGCGCGACGGCCGCGAGGGGGGCTCGCGGCCGTCGTGGTGGACGGGGGGTGCCGGCGCCGGGCTACGCGCGGCCCTCGCGGTACGCGTAGTAGCGCTCGATGCGGTCGTAGGCGCGGGCGGCGCGGTCGAAGTTCGGGTACACGGGGTACCCGCGCTGGATGAGCGCCGTACGCACCATGTTGTAGCTCTCCGCGTTCGTGCCCGGGTTGACGACCATCAGCAGTGGCTTGCGCCACTTCTGGTCGCGCCACTCGTCGATCGTGTTGAGCATGCGCGACAGGCGCTCGGGGTCGCGCTGTCCGCCGAGGCCGCCCGCCTGGATCTCGTAGATCGCCGCATCCAGCACCGGATCCTCGGCGAGGATGTCGAGGATCTTCTGCAGGTTGCTCTCCGAGCCGCGGATGGAGTTGCCGCCGATCGTCCCGCCCATGTCGAACGGGTTGAAGTACGACCCGCCGATCGTGTTGAAGAACTCCTTGAGGCGGTCATACGACTCATCGGACAGCCTCGGCATGTCGAGGCCGGCGCGGCCGGCCGAGTCCGAGATCGCCACGGACTGGCCGCCGCTCCCCGCGAGCAGGGCCATGCGCCGCCCCTTCGCGGGCGGCGACTTCACGAGGCCGATCATCGCGTCCACCAGGTCGTCGCGCGTGACCACGGGGATCGCCCCGGCCTGGCGCACCATCGACTCCCAGAGCACGGTGGGCGTGGCGAGCGAGGTGGTGTGCGTGCGCGCGGCGCTGGCACCGTGCGCCGTGGTCCCGCCCTTGAAGATCGCCACCGGCTTGTGCTTCGTGACCTCGCGCAGACGCTCGAAGAACCGGCGGCCGTCCCGTGGGCCTTCGATGTAGATGCCGATGTACTTCGTGTCCGGGTCGTTCGCGAGGTACTCGATGTAGTCGGCCTCGTTGAGGATCGCGGCGTTGCCGATGGAGATGGTGCGCGTCACCTCCAGCCCGGCGTACTGCGCCTCGGCGGTCAGGTTGTTGGCGTGCGATCCGGACTGCGACATGAACGAGACGCTGCCGCCCTCCGCGTGTTGCATCTCGGCGTTGAAGCGGATGCCCAGGCGGCGGTTGTAGATGCCCATGCAGTTCGGCCCGATGATCGGCATCCCGACCTCGTTGGCCATCCCCACGATGCGGTTCTGGAGGTCGATGCCGAGGTCTTCGCCCGTCTCGGCGAAGCCCGCGGTGAACATCGCGATGCCGCCGATCTGCCTCGTGACCGCGTCCTGCACGATCCGCGGCACCACCTGCCGCGGCACGGCGCAGATCAGCAGGTCGATGTCGCCGGGGACATCGGCGAGGCTCTTGAAGTTCTTGAAGCCGCGCTCCTCGATGCCCTTGATCTCGTTCTCATCGACCTGCACGGACCACAGCGGGCCGGGGAACTCCTGCTGGTTCGTCAGCCACTGGTAGTTCGGTCCCTTGTCGCCGACGACGACCACCGACGAGGGGTTGAGCACGCGATGCAGCCGCTGCTGGTCGACCGGTGCACGGCGCGCCGCGGCGGGCTGATCGGCCGGCGCGAGGACCACGCGGGCATCGACCGCCAGCGCGCCATCGGGGTAGGCGAACACCGGGTTAAGGTCGATCTCCGCGACCTCCGGGTGGGCCTGTGCGAAGGCGGAGACCTTCAGCAGGAGCTGCTCCAGGGCCGCGATGTCCACGCCCGCCTGGCCGCGCACACCCTCGAGCACCGGGTACCCGCGGATCTCGCGGATGATGCCGCTCGCGTCGTGTGCCTCGAGCGGCACAACGCGGAAAGCGACGTCCTTCAGGACTTCGACCATGATCCCGCCGAGGCCGAACATCATCACCGGCCCGAACTGCGCGTCCGTGGTCATGCCGATGATGACCTCGGTGCCGGGCTGCGCCATCTTCTGGACCGAGACGCCCTCGATCTTCGCCTTCGGCGCGGCGGCCTTCGCGGCATCCTTGATGCGGCGGAAGGCCGCCCTCACCTCGGAGGCCTTCGTGAGGTTGAGCTCCACGCCACCGATGTCCGACTTGTGGGAGATGTCGGCCGAGATGACCTTCAGGACGACCGGATAGCCGATCTCGTCCGCGATCTCCACGGCCTCCGACGCCTTCGTCGCCAGGCGGGCGGCGGTGACGGGGACACCCGCGGCGGCCAGCAGGTCCTTCGACTCGATTTCGTTGAGCAGGGTGCGGCCGGCGGCGCGCGCCGAGGCGATCGGGTCAGGCATGGCATCGTTCCTTCAGGCCCATCGGCACGGGTGTGGACGCGCACCCCGTGGCAAGCGCGGGGGGGGCAGAGCGCCCGCATCATAGGTGTGAAGGATCGGCCTTGCAACGGGAAGGTCGAGGAGCCCCGGGGACTCTGCCGTCCGACCTCGCACGTTCGGGAGCCGCCGGCCGCGCGGCGCGGCGAGCGGTACAGTTCGAGCGGTACAGTTGAGGTGCCGCAGGGCGCGCGGGCGGTCCGGCGAGGATGCGGGCGGGGAGGCCGCCATGACACAGCACGTGCTGATGTGCGACCCGCGCCACTACCGCATCGCCTACGAGATCAACCCGTGGATGCGGCGCAGCAACGCCGTGGTGCACGCCACGGCCGGGGAGCAATGGCGCGCCCTGCACGACGTGCTGGTGGACCTCGGCGTGCGTGTGGAGCTCGTCGAGCAGCGCGCCGAGGTGCCGGACATGACGTTCACCGCCAATGCGGGCGTGGTGGTGGGGCGGCGGTTCATTCCCGCGAACTTCCGCTTCGCGGAGCGGCAGGCGGAGACGCCGCACTTCGAACGCTGGTTCAAGGAGCACGGCTACGAGGTGGTGCGCGTCCACGCGCCCCACTTCTGGGAGGGCGAGGGCGACGTGCTCACCGCCGGCGGCCGCGTGTTCGCCGGATACCGCTTCCGCACCGAGTTCCGCGCGCTCGATCACCTGGACGAGATGTTGCAGGCGGAGACCGTGCGCCTGGAGCTCCGCGACCCGCGGTTCTACCACCTCGATACGTGCCTCTTCCCCATCGACGCGCGGCGCGCGCTCTACTTCCCCGGCGCGTTCACCGACGCGTCGTGCGCGCGGCTGGCGGCCACCTTCGCGGACCTGGTGGAGATCCCGGAGGTCGAGGCCACGCGCTTCGCGTGCAACGCTCTGCTGGTCGATGGCACGGCGGTGCTGAACACGGGGTGCGACGCCACGGTCGCGGCGCTGGAGGCGCGGGGCCTCGCGTGCCGCACGACGCCCACCGATGAGTTCATCAAGGCCGGCGGCAGCGTGAAGTGCCTCGTGCTCACGCTCGATACGTTCGCGGTGCCCCCGTCACGCTGATCCTCATGCCTCGCGCGGTGGTCATCGCTCACACAGCACCTGCGAGGCGCTGGCACGCGGCGCGCAGCACGGCGATCACATCGTCGATCTCCCGCGTGAGGACGTCCGCGGGGAGGATCAGGCGCACCCGTCCGGGGCGCTCCGCCACGCCCGCGCCGAGCAGCTTCGCGCCCTCGCGCCACGCTGCATCGATGAACGCGGGCCGGTCCGCGATGCCGAATCCCCAGATGCATCCGCTGCCGTCGATGCCACCGAGCACATGCGGGAACTCCCCCGCGAGCGTCTCGAGGCGCTCGCCGAGGTACGCGCCCTTCACGGCCTCGTTCTCCGCGAACGACAGCCCCGCGAACGTGGGGTCGCGGCCGTGCAGGTACGTGTCGATCACCGCGTAGGAGTAGTTCACATCGAACATGCGGCCGCTGCCGAACGTGTTCGAGTGCCACCCGCGTCCCAGGCCCTCCGCGACGTCCGCGGGGACGAGGGTCATCCCGATCACCGCGGCCTTAGCGAGGCAGACGATGTCCGGCCGGACTCCGGTGAGCTCGCTGAAGAACGTGGCGCCGCCGCGCGCGAACGTCTGCACCTCGTCCGCGACGAGCTGGGCGTCCGCGCGGTCACAGACCTCCCGCAGCGCAATCAGCGTTGCCCGCGAGGTCGAGCGGTAGCCGCCCTCGCCCTGGAATGGCTCGACGAACGCTGCGGCCAGCAGGTCGAGCGGCACCTGCCCGGAGGCTACGCTGCGGGCAAGCGCGCCCGGCTCGGCGAGCACCTCCGCGATCGGGCGCGGGTCGATCACCGCCTCGACGTGCGCAGGGTCGTCAGGCGGGATGTGCACCGTCCACCGCCACGTGGGGAAGCCCAGGCGCTGCACCGGCCGGCTGTGTGTCAGCGAGAGGCTCCCGAGCGTCCTCCCGTGGAACGCCCCCTCCAGCGCGATGAAGAACAGCGGGTAGTCGCGCCACACGACCGTGCTGGCATCGCCGTACGCAGTGTCGCGCGGCACGCCGAGCTCGGCGCATACCGCCGCCCAGCACTCGGCCCCGTGGCGCGCGAGGAAGCGCCGGTATGCGTGCAGGGCGCTCGCCTTGATCGCCGCCTCGATTGCCTCGGTGCCGGAGTTCGAGAAGAACAGCCGGTATCCGCCGGGTCGCGGGAATGCCGCGTGCAACGCGTTCGCCACCAGCGCCGCGAGCTCCTGCGGCACGCGCACGCCCGGCGGCGCGAACCCGAGGTAGTCGTCGGTGTTGATCTCGCGCCGCAGCAGCAGCCCGGCGGCGGCGAGGGGTTCGAGGCGCGGCGCGATGCGCGCGTCATCGAAGAGCCGTTGCGCGACGCCCTGGTAGAGGTCGAGGTAGACGCCGCGCCTCGATGCCACGTAGACGCCGGTGGTCGGACGGTCCAGCTCGATCACCGGGCTGTCGGGTGCGAGCGTGCTCTGCACCATCCACTGCCGGTGCTCCCGGCGGACGTCCTCGAACGCCGGCGGATCGGCCTCGGACGCGACCGGGTGCGCGGTGCCGCGGTTGAGGGTCACACCGCCGCGCACGACGTCCGGGAACGCGTAGCGGGCCTGCTCGCCACGCAGGTCGTAGCCCTCACGCGTACTCATGACGAGGTCCGCACCATGCCGCGCTCCGAACTGCCGGCCGCGCAGCCGGCCGCCGTTCGCCTGTCGCTAGCCTACTCGCTCACGGAAGGCGTCGGGGCGAGGCACCGCGGGGAGGGGGATAACGACGGCCGTCAGCCCCCGAAGGTTCGTTCGGTCCAGGCCCGCATCCCCTTGAGGAGGACCCACGCCGAGGCCACCATGACGGCGCTGAAGCCGAGATAGCCCAGGCGCCAGTCGATGGCGTACTCGTCCAGCATCACCGAGAACTCGGACATGCCACCCATCGACGCGATGATCCCCAGCGGGAGGAAGACGACGTTGATCATCGTCAGGTTCTTCAGCAGGACGTTCATGTTGTTGTTGATCACGTTGCCGCGCGCGTCCATGAGACCGGCGAGCACCGTGGAGAAGATCTGACCCTGGCGGATGCACTGGCCGTTGTCGATGATGATGTCGTCGAGGAACTCGATGTCCTCCTCGCCGACCTCCAGGCGGTGCGCTACCGCGCGCAACCGGCGCAGCACACCGCCGTTCCCCTCGATCGCGTTGATGTGGTACACGAGGCCCTCGGCCAGGTCGAACATCCGCAGCAGCTGGCGGTTGTCCAGCGACTGGGTGAGGTTCGTGCTGATCTCCTGCGATGTGCGCTTGACGCTCTTGAGCTCGACCAGGAACTCGTTCACGGTCGCGGACATGAGCCGCAGCACGAGGTTCTGCAGGGACGTGGCGCGGTCGCCGGCGCGCACGAGGGGCGCGCTGTCGCTGGACACCACCGTCAGGTGGTCGGGCCGCAGAAAGATGCCGACGGAGGCAATCTCGAGCAGCTCCGGGGTCTCGTTGGCGCCGCGCCGCGGGCGCTTCCAGACGATGAACGCCGCCCGCGCGGACTCGAACTCCATGCGCGAGATCTCGTCGGGGTCGAGCGCCGAGGCAAGCGTGTGCTCGTCGACGTCGAACTGCTCGACGAGCGCTCGCTGCTCTCGGGCGCTGGGAGCCGCGTAGATCGTCACCGTGGCTTCGCGCGGCGACGCCTCGACGAGGCGTCCATCGACGATGGCGAAATCGCGACGGGCGGGCGATTCGGCCAGGGCCGGCGCAACGGAACCGGCTCCGCCCGTGCCCTCCCACGCCGCCACGCCGCCGGTGACGGGGGGCTCGACGTCTCCCGTGCCCCCCTGCAGAACACCCACCCGGTCCCTCGTGGGGGCGCCGGCCAGCGTCTGCGTGAGTTGCCGGAAGGCCTCCTCGCCCAGCCGGCCGGCCACCTCGGCCCGCTCTTCGCCGGACAGCGCCTCGACGAAGCGGGCCAGCGACGCCACGCTGGCCTGCTCGATCAGCGCAACCTGCTCGGGCGGTTCGGCCGAGGTCAGTAGCTCGGCGGCGGTTTGCATCTGGTTGTCCGCGATCAGCTCCTCGAAGGTCACGACGATCTGATCGCTGTTGAAGTTGCGCATGGGCGGTCTCCCGGCACGCCGCGGTGCGGCGTGGAATGACGTCACGAGGAGGCCTCGCGGACCGGTGCCTGGGAGTCCGTGCGGGCGCTATCGGGCGAACGCAGCGCGAAGGAGGCGGGCCGACGAGGCCGGGCTAGTACTGCCAGGTTTCGATTTCACCCGGTGCCCTCCTTCCGTCTGTCCGCCGAAGGCCCTCGCGCCGTGGATGCGCGCAGGGCTGTGCGATGAGGTGTTGGTTCACGTGCGGCGTCACGATACACCGGCCCTGCTCGAGGCGCATCCCGGGTCGGGCGGGCGGCTCACGGCGAGGGAAGCGGCTGGCGGGATGCCCGAGCGGGCCGAAGTCGGCGGCCACGCACGACCGGACACCACCGCGCAGGGCCGGTGAGCCGGGGGCATCGACTGCTGCGGTCAGCGGCAGCGCTGCCATGAACCACCGGATGGTCCGTGGCAGCGCCGCCCGTCAAACCCTGACCGGAACGATCAGGCGTACGCGATCAGACGTGAACGATCAGACGTAGTACAGGGAGCCCTTCCGGTGCTGGGTCAGCCCCGACGACCACGGCCCCACCACCTTCTCGTACCCGCCGACGTTGGGTTGCACCATGGTCCGCTTGGGCTCGACGTAGAGCGCGTACATCGGCATCCACTCGTCCATGAACTTCGTCTGGAACGTATCGAAGATCGCGGTGCGTTCCTTCAGATCCAGCGTGGCGGCCGCCTTCTCGAGCAGTGCGTCCGCCTCGGCGTTCTCGAAGTTGCCGTAGTTGCGGCCACCCTTGCTGTGGTAGATGGAGGTGGCCTCGCTGGCGGCGGTCGGCTGCGCCACACTCGAGAACGACATCATCTGGAAGGCCTTGCCGGTCTGGGCAGCCGCCCATTGCGCCTGATCGCCCAGGATCCTGATGGTCATCTTCATCCCGGGGAAGACCTTCGCCATCTGGGCCTGGAAGCGGAGCGAGTTCTCCTTCTGCGCGATGCGGATCCCTGTCCCCGGTCCGCCGATGATCTCGAAGCTGACTCCGTCGCCATTCGCGTGGCCGGCGGCCGACAGCATCTTCTGTGCTTCCGCGATGTCCTTCGCCTTGGTATCCGGGTTGTAGCCCGGCAGCGACTTGACCTTTTCCGGGCTCCAGCTGTCGGCGTAGCCCGAGAATACGGGCCCCGTGTAGCCCCAACCCTCGCCGTAGTACCCCTCCCCCAGCGCCGGGTAGTCCATCCCCAGCTGGAGCGCCTTGCGCACCCGGAAGTCGGTGAACACGCCGAACTTGACGTTTGGCCGGAGATAGAGCCACTGGTTGCCGGGGGTGGAATACATCAGCGCGTCGGGCCGCGCCGCCTTGATGGTCTGGTCATCCTGCTGCGAGCCGGTGCCCACGGCGCCAAACTGCTTGGCAATGAATCCAGCAATGGTCGCCGAGGTGTCAGCCACCACTGTGCGCACGACCTTGTCGAAGTGCGGCTCACCGGGCCGGTAGTAGCCCGGGTGCTTCGTGAAGACCTCGCGGACGCCCGGCACGAATTCCGTCAGCATGAACGATCCGGGCCCGGCGAACTTCACCGGGTCCTTGAACCCCACCTCCACGATGCCCTTCGGCATCATGACGTTTCGCCACTCGAGGAAGCCGGCAAGCCACGAGGCGGATGGCTTCGCCATGGTGACCTTCACGGTGTACTTGTCGACCACCTCGACGGTCTGCATGCCGGCGAGCGTGTCCAGCCGCTGGAACGCCGTCTTCGGGAGTCCTTCGGCCGCGGCGGTGTTCCCCGCGATCCGGTTGATGTTGAAGGCGAGATCCTCGGCGTCGAATTCGCGTCCGTTCCACGGCGGCTTGTTGTGGAGATTGACGCCTTTGCGCACGTGCAGCACGAAGTGGGTGTTGTCGGGGATCTCCCATTTCTCGACGATGCCGGCGGTCACCTCGTTCGTCCACGGATCCGGCTCCAGCGCACGCTCGCTGAGGTCGTGCCAGATGGACTGGTTCAGCGCGGTGTGCATGTCCTGCTGAAGGGAGGTATCGGCGATCGGCAGGGTCCATGTTCCGCCGTCCTTCGGTGTTCCCTTCACCACAGGGACGCCGGGGCGCGCCGGGGCGGTGGGCCCGGTGGGGCTCGATGCGGCACTCGGGGTCTGAGCGGGTGCCGATGGCTTCGGCGTCGTGGCGCATCCCAGGAGTGCGGCCCCTGTCAGGCCGAGGCCAGTGACAACACCGCCCCTGATCAGGCCCCGCCGACTCATCCGGGCGGAGCGTCTGTGGATCCACGCGTTCGAATCTTGAGTTCGCATCGGGTTCCCTCCGGTGTGACATGGTCTCGTGAATCACGAGCGTGATAATCCTAGGTGGACCGGTTGTGATGTCAAGGACTCCCGATCGAGCGGCCGCGGGCTCATTCCACGCTTCAGCGCAGCGGAAGCGGCGTCGCTCAATCGCGCGGCGGCTGCCCCGCATCATGCGCTCCGCCGCTCGTGCCGCTCGTGCCTACTCGGCGCCCGGTCACGCGCCCGCCCCACCGAGCCGGTCCGGCGCGGCGAGGAGTCCAGTCCGGGCCGCCGCTCCGAATGCCGGTGACTGTCCACTGCGAATGCCGGTGACTGTAGAGTGAGCGAACGCGCCGCGTGCACTGGTCCCCGCGAACAACAACAGGCTCCGACTCACGTCGATGCGATTGATGCGATTGATGCGATTGGTGGGAGCCTCCGTGAGCGATGTGCTGCTTCTCGCGGTCGGTGTCGCGCTGGCCGGGATCGGCGGAGACATCTTCGTCCGTGGCTCGGTAGGACTCGCCTCCGGGCTTCGCGTGCCCCCCGGGATCATCGGTGCCACCGTCGCCGCATTCGCGACGTCCGCCCCGGAGATGGCGGTGGGCGTGAATGCGGCGATCGCGGGGACACCGCAGATCGCTGTCGGGGACGCGCTCGGCAGCAACGTCGTGAACATCGGGCTGGTGATGGGTGCGGTGCTGCTGATTGCGCCGATCAGGCTGGATCGGCGCGACGTGCGTCGCGACCTGCCGTTCACCGTCGCGGCTCCGCTCCTCCTCGGACTGTTGCTGTGGGACGGATGGCTCTCACGAACTGACGGTGCCGTCCTGGTGCTTGTCTTCGCCGTGTGGGTAGGCACGACCGCCCTGCAGGCGCTCAGAGAGCGTGACGCGACGGCCGCCGTGCTCGGTGCGCGGTCGCTCGCGAGGGCGCTCGCGCTGACGCTCGTTGGCGTCGGCCTGCTGGTGCTGGCAGGGCGGTTCGTGGTGGTCGCCGCCGGCGGCATCGGTCACGCCCTCGGCATCGCCCCGTTCCTTGTCGGCGCGACGTTGGTCGCCTTCGGGACTTCCGTGCCGGAACTCGCCACCGCTCTGCTCAGCCGCTGGCGCGGGCACGACGACCTCGGTGCCGGGACGATCATGGGCAGCAACATCTTCAACAGTCTGTGGATCGTGGGGCTCGTGGCGCTCATTCGGCCGTTCGAGCTGCACCTGGGCGAAGTGGGGATCGCGGTGGCCGCCGGGGCAGCGGCAGGGCTGTTGATGATCCCGGGAGCCTCGTGGATTCTCAGCCGATACCGCGGCGCGGTGCTGCTCGCCGGCTACGGGACGTACGCCCTGCTGCTGATCAGGGGGGCCACGTAGTCGCGGCTGCGGGAGGACCGTCGATTCCAGCCGTTGAAGACGGTCCGCGGCGACAGTAGAGTCGAGCCGTGCATTCCACGAACTACGCCGACACGTTCATCGCCGTGGCACCTGACAGCACGGCGGCTTGCGGTGTCGTGCCCAGGGAAACCGCGGAACCGTCCGTCGCCCTCCGGCTGTTCCGGATGATTCGCGATCATCCGTACCGCTGGACCTCGGACGAGGTGATTTTCGCCGTGTACGCCGACCGCAACGGTATCCCGGCACGCGGCCGGGCGGCCGCGCGGGCGGAGTTCTTCTCGCGCTCGCAGCCGTGCCTACGGGCGTGTGACCTCGGCAAGAAGCACGGGTGGGGGATCCACAGCGATGCAGAGGGGCGCGTGGCGCTCTACGGCGTCGAGTCGGTCGAGTACCGTGCGTTCGTCGAGGGCAGGCAGCGCAGCAGTTCCGGGGCGCCGGTGACCGTCACGCAGGCGATGCGATCAAGGCGCAGGA